>NZ_JBLIQL010000013.1:0-141715 GCF_047525655.1 Pontibacter sp. 13R65 | reverse complement strand
AAGAGAAAATAAGGCTACGCGTACAGAATGCCCGTGACAGAATTATGATGGTCGCTTGTGGTTTACACAACCTGCGAACCTCCTTTAGGAAAATCAATAACAATTAATCAGAATACACTTTAATACTTCCAAAATCAGTTTTATTTCCAAACTTAGAAATCTGTTTAAATAAAAAGAAAAGCACCTAACAAAACCCAAATGTCAGTCTTCGGCCTACAGCCTCGCCCGTCGTTTAACAGAGCCATTAGCGGCAAGTCATAAGCAAGATAGTAACAACAGAAATAAGCAATGCAAGATTTACTATTTGACTTTTTATCAAAATATGTTTCTCTTTCAGAAGATGAAAAGAACGCAATAAACTCTTTGGACATATTTCGCTCTGTAAAGAAAGGAACGACTTTACTTGAAGAAGGGCAGAAATCAACAGATGGCTACTTTGTACTAAAAGGGTGCATCCGGACATATTACTTAATAGATGGAGAAGAAAAAACAACAGCTTTTTATACAGAAATGGAAGGGCTGACACCTCATTGCGTTATCAACAAATTCCCTTCTGAATATTACATATCTTGTGTGGAAGACTCCATAATAACAGTTGCAAACACTGAAATGGAAGCTGAGATATTTAATAAATTCCCGAAATTTGAAACGCTTTGCAGAATACTTTCAGAAGAACTATTATCTAAGCAACAAATCAATTTTGACGAGTTCAAAATTTCTTCCCCCGAACAAAGATATCTGCATCTAATACACAAAAGACCAGATCTTATTCAACGTGTTCCACAACACCAATTAGCTAGTTATTTAGGCATTAAACCTCAATCGTTAAGTAGATTAAGAGCAAGAATTATAAAAAAGAGCTAGGCCTAAGTTACATTTCTTAACTTAAGTGAACGTCTTTAGAACCACTCAAAGATTATTTTGCATTATCGATCAACAATAATTTTAAAGATATGCAAAAGAAGATTCTATTAGTTGGTTTGGTTGTGATGTTGACAAGTACTTTACAACTAAAAGCACAATACGCCAAGCAAGACAGCACCTACAAGAAGTTTTTTATAGGGAGCACGTTATTTGTGCTAGCCAATTTGTTGCCAGATGATAATGCCCCAGACTTTGTTCAACTCAATTTCGGCTACAGGTTAACTCCCAAGGATGTGCTATCCCTAGAACTTAAAACCTGGAAATATGCTTGGTCACTCGGCATACCCTATGGCCAATTCTTTGAAGCTCCCGAAGAAAAATTTCCGGGTTATATTCGTGAATATGGTTTTGCGCTTGCTTATCAACGATTTTGGTGGAAGGGGTTATTTACCGGTGTCCACGTAATGCCTGCTTGGCAAACTTTTGTAAATGATGAAGGGAATAGAATTGATAAGGGTTTCCAGGTTTTCAATACATACCGAATTGGTTATCACTTCAAATTATTGAAGGACAGCTTTTTTATTCAACCAGCAATTGCAATTACCCATCGTCCTTATCACACAAGAATGCCCGACTCGTTCAAGCAACTAGATGATAAGTGGCCTAAACTCTTTTTCGGAGAGCCAGGCCTGCATTTTGGATTCAATTTTTAATGATCTAGCTATAGTTTATTAAGGTGACTGAAACAAAATACAGGCAGAACACCATCAACCAACACGCTATATAGCCAAAGCTTTATAGTCTGTGAAGACTTCAAAAATTAAACTATGAATGAAGAGATTCAGGCATATAACAACAAACAATCCACTGTTGACAAAGATATTTGCAATCTACTTGCAACCACAATTAACAGTGAACTGACTGAAGCAGAAAATAAAATCTGGCACACCCACCCTGTTTGGTTTTTAGAAGGTAACCCATTGTTGGCTACAGTAAATTAAAAAATTGTATCCGACTGATGTTTTGGAGCGGTGCAGATTTAGGGAATTAAGGCTTAAAATGGGCACAGGTAAATTTAACGAGGCATCAATTCGCTACACTTCAACAGAGCTGGTTAACTTAACCGATTTAAGAGGTTAATTAAAAAAATCAAGAGAAGTACACTAGGCCTATTAAAGCCTGGTGAAAAGGAAAGGACAATTATAAAGGTTAAAATAACTTGAAAACAACACCCGAACACGATGCAAGAATGGCAAAAATGACATTTGCATCAGTATATCCGCATTATATTACAAAAATTGAGAGCAAAGGCAGGACAAAAGAAGAACTACATCAGGTAATAGCGTGGCTGACGGGCTTTGATGATAAAAAACTACAGGAACTGATGGACGAGAAAGTAACCTTCGAAAGCTTCTTTCAGCAGGCAAAACTGAACCCCAACGCTCACCTGATTACAGGGGCCATTTGTGGCTACCGGATGGAAGAAATTGAAAATTCGTTAACCAGACAAGTAAGGTATTTAGATAAGTTAGTAGACGAATTGGCAAAAGGCAAGAAGATGGAGAAGATCTTGCGACAAGGGTAATACTCTCTTATCCTTACCCCGCTTCTGGTACTGTTTCTCCTCGTAAATTGTTAGCAGGAGATTGATACACAGAAATTTTGGCAAATACGTTTACTTTTTATTACCTTTGCGGTTCTTAAAAATGGCGGACGGGTTCCGCCGACCTTACTTAAATAAAAAAATGGCAGTAAAAATCAGACTGGCCCGCAGAGGCCGCAAAAAAGCAGCAATCTATGATATTGTAATTGCTGATTCTCGTTCACCACGTGATGGTAAATTTATCGAGAAACTGGGTACTTACAACCCAAATACAAACCCTGCTTCTATCGACTACAACGAGGACAAAGCGTTCCAGTGGTTGATGAACGGTGCCCAACCAACTGAAACTGTAAAAGCCATGCTTTCTTACAGCGGTATTCTTTTCAGAAAACACCTGCAAATTGGTGTGGTAAAAGGTGCCATCTCACAGGAAACTGCTGATGCTCGCCTTGCTGAGTGGAAAGAAGTTAAAGAAGCTAAGATCGAAAGCAAGCGTCAGTCATTAGGTGCTACAAAAGAAGCTGCCAAAAAAGCTGCCTTCGAGGCTGAGACCAAAGTAAAAGAAGCTCGTGCTGAGGCTATCCGCCAGCGTGATGCTGAAAAACTTGCTGCCAGTGCTCCAGCTGCAGAAGCTGAAGCTCCTGCTGAAGGCGAAGCATCAACTGAAGAACAAGCATAATTTAAGCTGCCATGAATATTGATGACTGCTTCCTGCTAGGATATATCGTCAAAACCCATGGCACGAAAGGTCAGGTAGTGGCGTTTTTTGACGTAGACTACCCTGAAGATTATGATGATCTGGAATCAGTCTTTCTCGAACAAGGAGGAAGACTGGTTCCATTTTTTATTGAGGACATGGAGCCTCAGCAGAAAGGCCGTTTCATTATCAGGTTTGAAGAAGTGAAAACCATGGAACAAGCTGAGAAACTGCGCAACACAGCCTTATACTTGCCACTCGACGAGCTGCCCGAGCTTGAAGAAGGTCAGTTCTATTTTCATGATGTAATCGGTTACAAAGTAGTAGACGAGAACCACGGAGAACTTGGCACGGTAAAGGACTTTTATGACATGCCACAGCAGCAGCTAATGGCCATGGATTACCTGGGCCAGGAAATGCTGGTACCCGTTATAGACGAAGTAATGCAGCGTGCCGACCACGAGGCTAAAATACTGCACGTGAGCCTGCCAGAAGGCCTGCTCGAAGTGTACACCCAACCTGGCACACCCGACGATCAGGACGAGGAAGAGGAGAAGAAGTAACACATGCGCTTTGATATCATCAGTTGTCAGCCTGACTTACTGGAAAGCCCTTTCAGCCATTCTATTTTAAAAAGAGCCCAAAACAAAGGGCTGGTAGAAGTTCATATTCATGACCTGCGCAAGTTTGCCATAAACAAGCACGGCCAGATAGACGATTATGCTTTTGGCGGTGGTGCCGGTATGGTCATGATGATTGAACCCATAGACAAATGCATTTCGGGGTTACAGGCTGAGCGTGAATACGATGCCATTATTTACATGACGCCCGACGGGCAAACACTCAACCAGAAAATTGCCAACCAGTTCTCGCTGCTCCAAAACGTGATTATTCTTTGTGGTCACTACAAAGGCGTGGATGAGCGCGTACGACAGAAATTTATAACACACGAAATCAGCATTGGCGACTATGTGCTTTCGGGTGGTGAGTTAGGTGCCGCTGTGCTGGCCGATGCTATTATCCGAATTGTGCCTGGTGTGCTGAACGATGAATCCTCGGCCCTCACCGATTCTTTTCAGGATGGACTGCTAGCTCCTCCTGTTTATACCCGCCCCGCCGACTACAAAGGCCTGCAAGTGCCTGAGGTGCTCCTGTCTGGCGACACCCCAAAAGTAGAACAATGGCGATTTGAGCAAGCCATAGCCCGTACCCGCGAGCGCAGACCCGATCTGCTAAACGACTAGCTCCCTTCATTTACCCCTTAGTCCAACATACAGATTAAGCCTCCGGAAGGCCAGTTTCATTACAATAATTACGCAATTACCAATTAGCAGTCGATACACTTCTACCTCTCCATGAACTTTCTTCTTAGAGCGATCATACTTTTGCTGATCCTCACTATTACCAACAGGAAAGGATACGGCCAGTCCGGAAGCCACCAAACAGAGTCGGGCCCTGTGGGCGGAGCAGCCAAATTAGGCCTTACCTATTATAAAATAGATTTTACTAAAGAGCAGCGTAAGTTGCTGCAAGATAAAGAAATTGAGTTAACCTTTTTGGTTGATACCAGTGGAGTTGCCACTTTAGAAGACATTAAAGGAGTTACTGATAAAGCCATACGCGACAGTCTGCAGAATGCATCGCAGAAACTGCCTATTTTTGAGCCCTACACGGTGAACGGAGAGAAAGAGTCTGCTTTATACTTCCTCAAATTTCAGCTCCCCAAATATAGAGTGGCAGATGAGCAAACTGCCATGCAAAGTATGCTAACCTACAACGAGGCTAGCTACGAAGATTTTGAATACATCCATAAATCAGGCGAGCGCCTGGACCTGCTCCTTGGCGGAGTAGCCAATACCTTTTTGGGCAGCCCTGGCAGCTACCTGCACCCAGGTGGTGGCATGAAGGTCGATGTGATGTACAGAGGTAGAACAGGGATTGGCGGTGGCCTTATTATGAGCTTCTACGGTAACAAGTTAAAGCAGGATTACCCCATTTTATCGGGTAGAGAACAGAACCCCGCTCCTCCTACTTTGCTTATTGGCATTGGCCTGAACAAAACCATACTGAAGAAGGAACGCAGCGAGTCTATGTTACAGGCAGAGCTTGCGCTGGCCAGCCAGAATATTACTCCTAGACTAGGAAACGAAGACGAAGACTGGACACAGTTGAAAGGATTTAGCCCCGGCCTTGTAGGAAACTACCTTATTCAATTTGGCAAAAACAGAATGTACTATGCTTACGGTAGCCCTTCCATCTATAGCCACTACCTAAATTTACATGGTGCAATAAGGCCGGTTTTCCTGGATTTAAAACAGGCAACTGGTGTTATGCTGGAACTGGGCGTTTCGTACAGATTTGGAGCACATATAGTAGAAGAGTACCGGCTAAAGCCTCGTTCCGGGCAATAGCCACAGCTAAAGACAAAACCATAAAGTGCCTCCTGCAGGCATTGCTTGTACCGTATTGGCATGGATTTAAGCTAGCTTCTACGGGGGCAAAGCAAAGGAGTAAACAAATTTCAAACATTTTTCCTTTTAAATATACCTAACTAAGAAATATTTACCTATCTTTGCAGTCCGAAATCTGAAGAAGATATTTAGCTTTAAGAACATAGCCATGAGCGAACTATTAAAATTTATTGAGCAGGAATCAACCGACAAGCGTGCCTCTTTCCCATCTTTCCAGGCTGGCGATACAGTTAACATCCATGTTAAGATCCGCGAAGGAAACAAAGAGCGTGTACAGCAGTTTCAAGGTGTTGTTATCCAGCGTAAGAATGTAAACACAAACGGTGAGACTTTCACTGTAAGAAAAGTATCTAACCAGATTGGCTTAGAGCGTATTTTCCCACTTCTTTCACCAAGCATCGAGAAAATTGAGCTAGTGAGAAGAGGTAAAGTAAGAAGAGCTAGACTTTACTACCTCAGAGGTCTGCAAGGTAAAGCTGCCAGAATCAAGGAAAGAAGATAAAGATACCTGTTTTCATAAGTTTACCATAGTTTTGAAGAGGAGCCGGTTTAGACCGACTCCTCTTTTTGTTTTTCTGTTTAGTGTACAACGCAACTACTACATGGCACTTATGATTGCTGCAATATATCTTTGCACTGTAAACTAATTAATTCGTCTGCTTACCCCTATGAAACGCTACGCCTCTCTCCTGCTACTGCTTACCCTACTCTGTTCAGCCTGTAAAACAGATTATGCCAATTTACCTACTTATACTCCCAACAAGCAGCTGCAGGCGGTCATAGAAACACCAGCAGGCAATAACCACAAAATGGTCTTCGATAGAACCAGCCAGGAGTTTATAAGCGAGAAAGAAGCAGGAAAAGACCGTATTATTCGGTTTCTGCCTTACCCGGGCAATTACGGCTTTATACCCTCCACGGAAGTAGGAGGCAAAGGAGCACCACTGGAGGTGCTGGTGCTATCGGAGCGGGCAGAAACAGGCACAGTAATCGAAATTATTCCTATTGGCGTGCTACAGCTGGAGATTGCAGGTGAGCTGCACCCACAGATTATTGCCATTCCGGCCAGGCCCAGCGAGCAGCTTATTTCCGCTCACGACTTCAGGAGCTTCAGCAAGCAATACCCTGCCATCAAAAAGATTCTGGAAGACTGGTTCCTGCACCACAACGCTGCTGCCAAAACCCGCATGGGCGGCTGGCGCGACGACAAATTTGCAGACCAAATGATTCAGCGCTGGATGAAGCTGTAAAACCTCTGGAAGGCCATTTCCATTAGAAGAATTTAGTTTCCGATTGTTAGTTGTTGGTTGTTAATTGTTGATTGTTTAATGGTTTGATGGCTAGATGGTTGAAGAAAGAAGGGAAGACCTTGCAGCGTGTGTAGCTCTTGCGAGTACTTTGCCCAAGCAGTAGACAAGCCAAAAACGTATTAGAGAAAAAATCTTCCGTCCAGTGCCTCAAATCATAAAAAAGCCTCTGGAAGGCGAAAATCATTCGAAACATTTTAGTTGAGAAGGCAGCTAACTTTAACTAAGGTTTTACGGCAATCAACTACGAAGAGAGCACCTTTGCCAAGTGCATTTATAGACGATTTTTTGTTTGAGCGTTCAGCGAGTTTAAAATCGTCTTGATTTTTTTGGTTCTTTTTGTATCAAGACAAAAAGAACAAGGAAGCAGGCAATGCAACAGCTTCACGATGCTACCAGAGCTGAGACAGCAACTATGCGAATTTAAACTCAAACCTGCCATTGCTTATAAATCTCGCCCACAAGATCCCCTCCGGATGACAAAAAGAATCGGTCATGCTGGTTACTTCCAATCAATCTGTCAGATTATATCTTGACTATCTCGGATTATCAAAAAAAGAGGCAGCCAGACTTAATAAAGCCAGGCTGCCTCTTTTCCTGATATAAATATACGTATTACCCTTATTTAATAGACTGCAGCTTAAGCCGCACCCCTTCTACTGACTTCTCCATTTCCAGCACTTGCTTCCGGCTGAGTTCCTGCTGTGCAACATTCTCTTCCACAGTAAGCTCCAGCTGCTTCAGCTCCTCCGCATTTTTGGCTAGTTCCGCTTCGAGCTCCTGCCGCTTTTTTCTGTTTTTCTCAATGCTCAGCTGAATATCGTTTGCCTGCTTTACTACCCGGTCCTGCTCCAGCTTGGTGGTACGCAGCACATCTTCCGCCTCGTTTATCTGGCGCAGCACATCCTGTCGGTACACCTTGCGGGCAAAGCCGCGCATAAAATTCTCGGCAGCCGCATACTCAGCGGGTGTGGCGCTTTTATCAACATAGGCTGTGCCCATATCTAAGCTCCACCACACATAGCTGCCTTCCTCAGAGTTATTGCCCACCTTAGAGAGCACTTTTAATGGCGTGCTGGAAATAGTGTCGATTACGGCACCATCAATGCTGTACACGCCTTTGCGATACTTTACCTTACCGGCTTTTTGCCCTAAGTGCTCCTTCCATGACTTCTCCACCAACTTAGGGTCCAGTTCCACTGTCAGCTGCTGCCCGCGCCGGGCGACGCCCTCTATAGGTTGCTCCCGCTCCTCTACCCGTACCGTTTGCGCCTTCGCAAACATTGTGGTAAACACCAACACACCAGCTAAAAGTAATCTTGTTTTCATACTGAAATAATGTAATTTTTTTGTTAAAACCTTCTTGCTACTAAATTAGTTATTCAGGTTAACTAATCCGGCACAAAACGAATTATTTAATTTACCGCAGATTTGGTTTGCGGTTCGGATTGGCAACACTACCTTTGTACTCTTGTAGCAACAGCTATGCAGCATGTTTTTTGTGCTTTGCCGAACATTAACCCACCCGGTTATGTTGAATAGATTATGAAACTAACCATTTGCCGAAAAGAACACTTTAACGCCGCCCACAGGCTCTACAACCAAGCCTGGACCGATGACGAAAATGAAGCTTTTTTTGGGAAGTGCAGCAATCCGAACTACCACGGGCACAATTACGAACTAACTGTGAAGCTACGCGGGGCCATAGATCCGGATACGGGCTATGTCTTCGACCTGAAAAAGCTAAGCGACCTGGTAAAAACAGAAGTACTGGACCGGTTTGACCACAAAAACCTGAACCTGGATACAGCAGAGTTCCGGCAGCTAAACCCTACCGCAGAGAACATTGCCCGGGTTATCTGGAACCTTTTGCGGCCCAACATCAGGGAAGACTTAGAACTAGCTGTATTGCTTTATGAAACTGAACGAAACTTTGTTGAATATAATGGATAAGCAGGACAAGGAGCACGATTTGGATGCGATGGAGGACCACTTAATGGGTTCGCTCGAAACACCCCTGCGCCCCGATGCCTTTGAATTGCCCGACGGAGAGAAGATCGCCATCATTGCGGCACACTTCGAGAAGATAATGCATACTTTGGGCCTCGACTTAAAAGACGACAGCCTGAAAGGTACTCCGCTGCGTGTGGCTAAAATGTATGTGGAAGAAATTTTCAGTGGCTTAAACCCCGAAAACAAACCGCTTATTCGCCGGTTTGAAAACAAATACAAATACACCCAAATGCTGGTGGAGCGCGATATTACCGTTTACTCCTCCTGCGAGCACCACTTTGTACCTATTATCGGCAAAGCGCACGTAGCCTATATGCCAAACGAACATGTAATAGGGCTTTCGAAGCTGAACCGGATTGTGCAGTTTTATGCGCGCCGACCGCAAGTACAAGAGCGCCTGACCATGCAGATAGCCAATGAGTTGAAGCAGGCGCTTAGAACAGACAATGTAGCCGTGCTGATAGAAGCTGACCACCTATGTGTGATGAGCCGTGGTGTAAATGATGTAAGTAGCAGCACTATTACCGCCGAATACTCCGGAATGTTTGAGCAGGACCAGTACAGAAATGAGTTCCTGAGCCACATCCGTCAGAAATAGTTTATTGCCGCCACCCGCACACCTGCCTCAGAAGACATACTTGATCACCGGTTCATCTAAACAGCTATAACTGTTTAGTGGCCTCTACACGTATAGGCAAAACAAGATATGCTTCTAACGCAAAATTAAACTATGCCAGGTAAGATACTTATTACAGGCGGATCAGGACTGATAGGCTCCCGCTTATCAGAAATGCTGATTGATCAAGGTTATGAAGTGGCTCATCTAAGCAGAAACCCTGATAAATTCTCTAATTACAAATCCTTTAAGTGGGACATAAAACACCCGCACATCGACGACAGCGCCATAACCTGGGCCGACTATGTAGTACACCTCTCCGGGGCAGGCATTACCGATGAGAAATGGACAGAGGAGCACAAAAAGGAGATTTTAGATAGCCGCGTAAACAGCGCGCACCTGCTCTTCAGCTGCCTCCAAAAAACAAAGCACCATGTAAAAGGTTTTATTGCGGCATCTGGTATCGGCATTTACGGCAACTCTGGCGAGCAGCTCATGTCCGAAGAGAGTATGTATGGCGATGACTTTTTGGCGGAGGTTTGCAAAGCCTGGGAAGGTGCCACCTGGAAGGTAAAAGACCTCGGATTACGCACTGTTATCTTCAGAACCGGCATTGTGCTGAGTACAAAGGGTGGTGCGCTTCCGCAACTGGCCCGCCCGGTTAAGCTCATGGCCGGCGCACCTTTAGGCACCGGGAAACAATATATGTCCTGGATTCATATAGATGATGCCTGCCGCCTTTACATCAAGGCCATAGAAGACACCCAGTTTGAAGGTGTATACAATGCTGTTGCCCCAAATCCGGTAACCAATACCCAATTCACAAAACAATTGGCAGAGGTAATGCACCGCCCTCTGGTGCTGCCCAAAGTGCCGGCTTTTGCGCTTAGTCTGCTGTTAGGCGAAATGAGTGGTGTAGTGCTGGGTGGACAGCGGGTTAGTGCTAACAAAGTGCTTCAAACCGGTTTTACGTTTGAGTATAGCCAGCTTAAAGAGGCCCTGAAATCCTTTTTTTCCAAAGAAGATTAGCTATCGAAACAAACTTTACTTACCCCTAGCTCTTTTTCAAGCGCCTAAGCCTCTCGAAGGCCATTTTCATTAGAATAATTGGACGTGCAGATATACTTACCTAACTAAGATGGATTAAATTGCATCAAGGTTCAGAATTTCTAATTCGGCATCTATGGCAGTAGAGTCTGGAACAGCTTTTGGTAATACGGTGGTGCAGTTGTATTTTTTGCTAATCTTAACCGTTGGAGCCGGGAACCGGCCTTGTGTATAGCCTAAGTCCTTATCTTTATACACCTGCTCCATAAACAAGCCAAACACAGGCAGGGCTGTTTTGGAGCCTTCGCCAAGAGCCGAGGTTCGGAAGTGAATGCTCCTGTCTTCGGCACCTACCCACACTCCTGTTACCAGGTCTTTGGTTACGCCCATAAACCAGCCGTCGGAGTGGTTAGAGGTAGTACCGGTCTTCCCTCCTATTTCATTTCCTTTCCAGAGGTCATACTCCCAGAGCGCCTGCGAGGTGCCACCTGGTTCTTCCATGCCGCCTTTGAGCATGTGCATCATCAGGAAAGCTGTTTCTTCGCTAAGTACCTTCTTCTGCTTAGGCACAAACTGATGGATCAGGTTACCGTTGCGGTCTTCTATGCGGGTAATAAATCGTGGCGTGGTATAAAAGCCGTGGTTAGGGAAAGTGCTATAGGCACCCACCATTTCGTAAACAGATACATCGCTGGGTCCTAAACCTATAGACGGTACGGCCTGCAACGGACTGCTGATGCCTAACCGCTTGGCGTATTTTACCACAGTTTCCCAGCCAATAAGCTCTGTTAACTGCGCTGTTACCGAGTTTACCGATTTACCCATGGCGCGGCGCAGGGTCATAGGAGCGCCGGTGTAAGTCCAGTCGGCATTGGTGGGCGACCAGTCCTTTTTTTCGCCGTTTTCTACATAATTAATGGTAATGCGCCGATCTACAATTTTGTCGCAGGGCGAGTAGCCGTTATCAATGGCGGCCACATACACAAAGGGCTTAAATGTTGAGCCTGGCTGCCGGCGTGCCTGCTTTACGTGGTCGTACTTAAAGTACTTAAAGTTGATGCCGCCTACCCATGCTTTTATTTCTCCACTAAAAGGGTCCATGGTCATCATGCCACCATGCAGAAACCGCTTGTAGTAGCGCAGCGAGTCCAGCGGCGACATAGTAACTTTTTTCTCCAGCGCAGGATTATCCCAGGTAAAAACCATCATTTCGCGTGGTGTGTTCAACTCCCGGTTAATTGCCTCTGTATCATTCCCGTGCTTTTCTTTCAGGCGCTTATAATAGGCAGTCCGTTTAATAGTAGATTCTATAAAGCCCGGGATCTCGCGGTTTTTCTCATCAACCCAGGGGTTTTTATCTTTCCAGTGGCTGTCGAAGCGGCGTTGCAGAACACGCATATGCTTTTCCATGGCATTTTCGGCGTGCTGCTGCAGCCTCGAGTCTATAGTGGTATATACTTTTAAGCCGTCGCGGTACAGGTCGTAGCCATTTTGGGTGCACCACTCTTTCAGGTAATCGGCCACAGCTCCTCTAAAATAAGTGGCGGGCCCATCGTAGTGGTTTTCTACCTTATACTGCAGCGTAAGCGGCAACTTACTTAAGGAGTCGGCCTCCGCTTTAGACATAAAGTTGTATTTCGCCATTTGCGCCAGCACAGTGTTGCGTCTGCGGCGAGAGTTTTCAGGGTTAAACCGGGGGCTGTAGCTGGTAGGCGCCTTCNGAGTCGGCCTCCGCTTTAGACATAAAGTTGTATTTCGCCATTTGCGCCAGCACAGTGTTGCGTCTGCGGCGAGAGTTTTCAGGGTTAAACCGGGGGCTGTAGCTGGTAGGCGCCTTCAGCAAGCCAACCAACACTGCTGCCTGCTCCGGCTTAAGACTATCGGGTGAGGTATTAAAAAACGTTTTGGAGGCAACCTTTATACCAAAAGAGTTACTACCAAAATCGACAGTATTGAGGTACATGGCCAGAATTTCTTCTTTTGTGTAGCGCTGCTCCAGCTTAATGGCAGTTATCCATTCTTTGGTTTTGGAGATGAGGATATTAGCTCCCGGAATGTGCCCTAAAGCGCCTTTAGAATCGTCGGTGCGGGTTTTGTACAAGTTTTTAGCCAGCTGCTGCGAAATAGTACTGCCTCCTCTGCTTTCGCCTCCTTGCAGGGTACCATACAAAATAGAGGCAATTGCGGCCGGATCTATGCCTGAGTGCTCGTAAAAGCGAATATCTTCAGTGGCTATCAAAGCCTTTACCAGCACAGGCGACACCTGGTCATACGTTACCGGGCTGCGGTTCTCGCGGAAATATTTGCCAATAAGCTGCCCGTCGGAGGTGTAAAGTTCCGATGCCTGGTCGCTCCGCGGGTTCTCCAACTTATCGAGGCTAGGCGAAGACCCAAACAGGTAGAACAGGTTGTTTTCTACGCTAAACAGGTAGAAAGCTACGCCAGCCACACCCAGAAAGAATACCTTCCAGATAAAGCTGATGACAAACCTGTATATAGATCTTTTGGGTTCTTTTACTTTTTCTTGCTCTTGCAGCATGCTTGTTAAACAGGGAGTTAATCTCCAAAATTCCAGTTCAGGCTTCTTTCTACTAAAATACAAATATACCCTTTGTACTTAATATACCTGATTTTAGGTGTTAAAACTTAGCGAATGCTTCACTTCTTTCTGTGCCGTGCCTATCTTTGCCAGTACCCAGCTCTATAAATATGCAACAGAAATTAGAGGAGGTGTTTGGACCCATCGTTGGTCTGCCTCTTACCCGCACTACCCGAAACGAACAGGTACAATATTTCCACTTTGGCAGCACCCACTATACCACCAGTCAGGGCCTGGTACTCGACATAGGTGCCTACACGCTGGCGCTGGACTGTGCCTGGAAGCTACTTCTGCCCAACGGTGAGACCATTACGCACGAGCAGGTTCGCCTGCGCAAGCAAGAGGCTGGCCTGCCCAACCCCAAGTTCGACTGGAAAGTGCCAGGTGCCAACATGCGCGACCAGCGCCTGAAGGATTTACTAAAGGGAGGCTACCCTATGGAAGCTGAAAAAGTAACGGCTGTTGAACATGTTGGGTTTAATCTGCTTTTTACAAATGGCGCAATATTGTCGGTGGAACCTGGCCCGGCAGAAAAGGGAGAGTTTTTCTGGCAGCTTTTCAGCAATACCGGCGACAACTTTAAAGCAGAGGCAGGACCAGCTGGCCTCACTAGCTAGCAGCAGCAAGGGCAACAACCTTTTAGGAGGAGCATAGTATGCTTGTAAAAAAGCTGCTGTGAATTTTCGTCTACACCTTTTCGAGCTGGAGGACCAGCCCTGGTTCCCACACATTATCCGGCAGGGCATGCTGGACTTCCTCCGCTTCATGATCTCAAAGTTGGGAGCCTACGAAGCCGCCGTTCCCCTGCTCCGCGAGCTGTTGGCAAAAACAGATAAGCTGCATTTTACAGATTTATGTTCGGGTGCAGGAGGCGGCATGGAAGTAATCAGAGAGGAACTGAGCAAGCAAATAAGCCAGCCGGTGCAGGTAACACTATCGGATCTTTATCCTAACCTGCAGGCTTACCAGTACTTACAAGAGCGCTCCGGCGGACTAATAAACTTTATTCCAGAACCCGTTAATGCCACGGCAGTGCCTCCTACTGTGCAAGGCACACGCACCATTTTTTCCTCGTTTCATCATTTCAGGCCTGCGCAGGCGCAGGCAATTCTGCAAGACGCAGCTTCTAACAGAGTGGCTATCGGGGTGTTTGAAGGGGCGAGTAAAAGTTGGTGGGAGTTAGCTATTCTCTGGTTCGTGTTTCCTGTCATTATTCTGCTGGTAACGCCGTTTATCCGTCCGTTCAAGTTTAGCAGGTTGTTTTTCACCTACATTATCCCGTTAATTCCGCTTGGCATTATCTGGGATGGCACTGTGTCGCTGCTCCGCATTTACACGCCCCGCATGCTCGAACAAATGGTCGCCAACGTACATGCTCCAAATTACTCCTGGCGAGCAGGCAAAGCCGGCAGTAAACCAGGCAAGTATGTTATCTACCTGATCGGCTACCCGAAGGAAGATAAATCATAAAATTGGAAAGCAGACCCAAGGTGTAAAAAGCAAAAAAAGGCTCCGGAAGGACTTTTTGATTAGAATAATTGGTAATCCGAAGAGGTGCCAACAAACGCCTCATCTTAAAGGCACAAGTAAGGTTGCAGACGAAACGCTGGACTTCGCACAACTTCCTTTATCTAAAATATTTCTTCACCGCTTCTATTATTGCTAGCTGCTCGTCTTCGCGCAGGCCGGGGAACAGCGGGAGGCTAAGGCTGGTGGCGGCCAGTTCTTCCGCTACGGGGAAGTCGCCAGGGCGATAGCCGAGGTAGCTGTAAGCTGGCTGCAGATGCACCGGCACTGGGTAATGTATGGCAGTATGGATGCCCAAGGCCAGCAGGTGCGCCCTCAGCGCATCGCGGTGGCTGCTCCGGATGTTGAACACGTGGAACACATGGCTGCAGCCGGGGGCGGTAAAAGGCAGCACCACCTCTCCCACCTCCTGTAGCTCGCTCAAGTAAAGTTGCGCCAGCCGCTGTCGTTCTTGGGTGGCTTGCTGGAGAAAGGCCAGTTTTACCTGCAATACAGCCGCCTGCAGCACATCCAGCCGCGAGTTTATGCCAATGAGTTGGTTATGATATTTTGCTGTTTCGCCGTAATTATGGTACTGCCGAATAAAAGCTGCTATGGTGGCATTGTTAGTTACCACGGCACCGGCATCACCGAGGGCACCAAGGTTTTTGGTAGGGTAAAAGCTGGTGGCATTCACATTACCAAAAGTGCCAACTGCTTTGCCACCATACGTGGCTCCATGCGCCTGGGCAAAATCTTCGATCAGGTACAAATTCTGAGTGGTAGCCAGCTCTACTAAAGCGCCCATCTCGCAAGCCTGGCCGTAGAGGTGCACCGGTAGTATGGCTTTAGAGCGAGCGGTAATGGCTTTGGCAGCCGTAGCAGCCGTTAAGTTATAAGTGTGCGCGTCAGGCTCTACCAGCACTGGTACGCAACCAGCCTGCGCTACTGCGTTAGCGGTGGCAATAAAGGTGTTGGCGGGTACAATTACTTCGTCGCCGGGGCCAGCTCCTATAGCTTTAAGGGCCAGCAGAAGCGCATCGTAGCCGTTGCCAACGCCAATGGCATGTGCAGCACCAAGTGCGGTGGCAAACTCTTGCTCAAAGGCTGTTACTTTTTCGCTGAGAATGTACCGTTGGCTCCGCACTGCCTGCAGCAGGGCCTCCTCCACGGCTGCAACTGCCCCTTCCGGAAAATCACGAAACTCAAAATAAAGAATTGCTGCTCTTGCCATGCCTATGTTTTTAAATACGCCCGATTAATCTTGAAAAGTCTTCGTAGGAGTGTATGTAATCCTCCTGATCGTAGTCGGTGGAGGTAAGGCAAAGAACAATGGCATCGGGCGAAAAGCTGATGCGCGTCCAGCACATAGCCGGAATATATAGCCCAGTAACCGGCGACGACAACGTGAAGGTGTTTTTACCGGCCTTTGTTTCAGCCTCCACAGTTACAGTTCCGGTTAAGGCCACCAGCACTTCTTCGGTAGTTTTGTTAGCGTGGTTTCCGCGCAGCACATCTATGGGCGTGTCGTAGGTCCAGAAAACACGGCGCATGGCAAAGGGCAAGCGTTCAGCAAATTGCGTGGTCGTGATAAACCCTTCTGAAGGACTACCAAACTGATCGAACTGTAATATATAAGGTACCGAAGCCAAAACGATAGCGTTAATTAAGGTACAAATTAACCCAAATCAGCTTAATTTGCTAAACTTGTGGCCGATCATCGGCAGTCTAAAGAGTTATGGAGGATACATACCGCACCCTTGCAGCACCCGCAGAAGGACTATACAAAGAAAAAGGCAGCAAGTTTATCTCACTGGCATACCCCGTTTATTCTGAAGAGGAGATTAAAGAAATTTATGCCGGGCTAAAAAAACAGTACTACGATGCCCGCCACCACTGCTACGCCTACAGCCTGGGAGCCGACAAAAGCCGCTACCGTGCCAACGACGATGGCGAGCCTAATCATTCGGCAGGAGACCCTATTCTGGGGCAGATCCGATCGGCTGACCTGAGCAATGTGCTGGTAGTGGTGGTGCGATATTTCGGTGGCATTAAGCTGGGAGTAAGCGGATTGATTCACGCCTATAAAACAGCCGCCGCCGATGCCATTGCCAACGCCAGTATTATAGAAAAGCATGAAATGGCCTTGCTGCAGGTTAACTTCGAGTACCTGCAAATGAACGAGGTGATGAGCCTGGTAAAAGAATATAACCTGGAGATGCGGGACCAGCAGTTTGAGCTCAGCTGTAAGCTCACGCTGGAGGTCCGCAAAAGCTTGCAGGATGAAGTTACCACTAAACTCGAAAGCGTACCAGGCGTATTGGTGCAGGAGCTTTTATAATGCTGAATGAGTGACTGAGTGGGTGAGCGAATTTCTTTTATGGAATTGGCCTTTCTGATAGAACATAAACCTTTCATTAGTTAAGAGAAATAAATTGCCAGTTATGAGTTGGAAACCGATTCTCCGGATTCTGAGCATAGCCACTTAACAATTTTACCATTTAGCTTTCCGGCAATCAACAATCAGCAAGTAAATTATTCTAATAAAAGTGGCCTTCCGGAGGTAATTTAGGCTTTTGGATGCTGAGGGCCGTACAGCTTGCTTATGTTATGGCTCCGGTGCCTGTTTTATTTTAAACATCGACTATTTACCAATTATGGCAAAAAGAAAGCTACGCCTCTCCGGAAGCACCAGCATACTCGACCGCAAGGTTGGTAGCAAACCTGGCCATTTATACGTTCCTGCCGAGGCCTTTCCGCCTCGCTTTTTCCTGATGTCGTTTAACGAGGAGCTGTTTGAGGAGCAGGAGTTCGCAACGTATGATTTATTATTGAAACGGTACCGCGAGCTTCCGCAAGCCCGGCACTGGATCGACATCAGAGGCTACGGCGACCTTAGTGTGCAAGAGCAATTGGTAAAAGATTTCCAGATACACGCCCTGCAGATGGAGGACGTAATAAACGACTACCAGCGCCCCAAGGTAGACGAGTATCAGAAAGGACTTTTTATGATTACCCGCATGTTGCGCTGGTCGAGCGAGCAGCATACACTGGAAGATGTGCAGCTATCTATCTTTTCGGATGTAAACTTTGTGCTTACCCTCCAAAGCGACTACGCCGACTGCCTGGACCCGGTGCGGGAACGGATTAGGGCTGGCCGGGGAATTATTCGGCAGCGTCCACCTATTTACATGATGTACGCCATTCTGGATGTGGTGCTGGATTATTATTTTCCGGTGATAGCTGAAATAGGCAAGTATGTAGAAGAGCTGGAGCAGGACATCCTGATGACCTCTTCCAAGATAACGCTGCAGCATATCCTCAACCTGAAAAACGAACTGATAAAGCTCCGTCGTATTGCCTGGCCCGAACGCGACAAACTGGTGGAGCTGCTCCGGATGGAAGAAGATGTGATTCCTGAAAACCTGAAAGTCTACTTCCGCGATGCCTACGACCACACCATACAACTCCTCGACCTGATCGATAGTCACAAAGAAATGACCACCAGCCTCGTGGACCTGTACATGTCTACGGTAAGTACCCGCATGAACGAGATCATGAAAGTGCTCACGATTATCTCCAGTATCTTTATTCCGCTGAGTTTTATTGCCGGTGTCTACGGCATGAACTTCGCCCGCGAGGACCCTGAAACAGGCAAAGTCTACAACTACAGCATGCCAGAGCTATACCAACCTTACGCCTACCCCATCCTGATCTGCCTGATGATACTGCTTATCTTGCTACAGCTCTACTTCTTCTACCGCAAAGGCTGGTTCACAAAATCTTTCTAAGGAATTTGCAGTTGCATTTGACTCTAATTAGAAGTAGCAAAAAGCTCTGAAAGGCTGTTCTTATTTGAAAAATTCGAATCCGCAGCACCGGTAGCAGCTAAAGCAAAAGCCCATCTTCTGACGGATGGGCTTTTGTCATTCATCCTGCAATGTTGGCACGGGCTACAAGCCCGCGCCAGCCAGGGACCTTTACTAATGAAAGCTAAGTATTGCGGCAGAAGGCAACGAAGCGAGCATACATGCCCAGTGCACCCACTGACGATTTTTTGTCTGAGCGTTCAGCGAGTTCAAAATCGTCTTGATTTTTTTGGTTCTTTTTGTATCAAGACAAAAAGAACAGGAAAGCAGGCAATGCAACAAGTCACGTCACTGTCACAGCAAGAAAAGCCGCTATGGGAACTTAGACTTAAAAGCAGGTAGTAATAGCTGATGCATTTCGCCCACAAGATCCTTTCAGGATGACAGGGAGGTAAATAGCCAGAACCAGACACTCAGCAAAAGCCATAGTCTTACCGAACCCAAAATACCCCCGAAAGGGCAAATTCATTAGAAAAATTTAACGGCTCTGATTTAATGTCGGGAATTAAGTTTAAATATTCTTTATCAAGATTATTTAAAAAGAAAACCGGCTTACTAAGGGCCGGTTTTCTTTTTAAATAAATTATTCTTCAGAAGTAGCAAGAACTCTTGTTCACATTTAAAATTACACTCTATAAAACAGCCACTTCGACAACTCCCGGTAACTTACTTTTTTGCCATACATCAGAATTCCAACTCGGTAGATACGGGCGGCAATCCAGGTGGTAAAGATAAAGCCCAGGATCAGAGCTCCCATCGAAACCAATAGCTCCCATGTCGGCACCCCAAACGGCACACGCACCATCATAATAATAGGCGAGGTAAGTGGAATAACAGACAACCAGAAAGCAACCGGTCCATCAGGGTTCTGCAGCACCACCGAGTACGATAGTATAAAGGAGATCACCAGCGGAATGGTAATGGGAAACATAAACTGCTGGGTATCGGTCTCATTATCTACAGCGGCTCCCACAGCTCCAAAGAGAGAGCCGTACAGCAGGTAGCCTCCCAGAAAGTAGAACAGGAAAGTACCCAGAATAAGCGGTATGTTGAGGTTGCTGAGGGCGCTAAGAGTAGTGCCCATTACCTCTTTGGTATTGCTTTCCTCGGCTGCCTGCTCCTCTTCAGTCAGATCAGCACCTGCTACCCTTCCCGACATCATTTGCTCAGCAGGCGAAGGCGCAGGATTTATGCCAAAGGCGGCCCGCACTCCCGTTACCACCACCATCGATAAAATAACCCAAAGCAGAAACTGCGTAAGCCCCACAGCGGCAATGCCCACTATTTTGCCCATCATCAGCTGAAATGGCTTTACCGACGAAATGATAACTTCCACAATCCGGTTCGTCTTTTCTTCTATAACGCCGCGCATAATTTGCACGCCATACATAAAAATAAAGAAGTAGATAATGACAGCTGCTACAATGCCAGCCCCGGACGTTACCCAGGCGTTGTTATCGCGCTCACCTTCGTCGCTGAGGTTAACGGTAGTAATCGAAATATCGGCTTTCATTTTGTTGAGTTGCTCCCGGTCTATGCCTGAGGCAATAAACCGCTGGTTCTCAATCTCCTTCTCCAGCATATTCTCCAGCCGTGCCTTGGTCTGTATGTTGGTGTTCTTCTTAGAATAGACTTTAAAGCCCTGCGGATCATTGATATCCATCTTCGGGATGTACAGCAGTGCTGTGTTGCCTGTTTCGCGGTACAGCTCCTTTGCACTCTCCAGGTCGCCTTGTATCGGAATAAACTGCAGGTCTTTCTTTGTCTCCAGCTTGTCTGTAAACAGGCCGCTTTCGTCCAGCACCATCACCACATCCGAACTGCTCGACACAGTGGCCAGTAAGGCAGGCACTATCATAAAGGCAGCCAGTAAAAGCGGCGTCAGAAAGGTCATAATAATGAAGCTCTTTTTCCGGACACGCGTCAGGTACTCCCGCTGAATAATCAACCAGATTTTATGCATGGTGTGTTTCTTTTACTTTTCTGATAAAGATATCGTTTATGCTTGGTACCAGCTCTATAAAGGAATGTACCTCTACCCGCTCCACCAGGTACCGGAGCAGGTCGTTGGGTTGCGTGCCGTTCAGGAGTTTGATAGAAGCCCGGAACACGCCATGGTTCTCGTGCTGCTCCAGTACCTGAAAGTCCGGCGTCAGGATTAGTAACTTGCCGTTGCCTATAACCTGGTAAGTATCAGTTTTGTAGGCCTCTTTTATTTCTTTTACAGACCCGTCCAGCACTTTATGCGAACGGTTTATGAGCGCAATGTTATCGCAGAGCTCCTCCACCGACTCCATGCGGTGCGTCGAGAAAATAATGGAAGCTCCTCTTTCGCGGAGCCGCAGTATTTCGTCCTTAATTAGATTCGCATTGATAGGGTCGAACCCGGAGAAAGGCTCATCGAGAATGATTAGCGAGGGCTCGTGCAGCACCGTTGCGATAAACTGTACCTTTTGCTGCATGCCCTTTGAGAGATCTTCTATGTTCTTGCCTACCCAGTCGCGTATTTCGAGGCGGTCTATCCAGCCTTTAATACGCTCTGTTGCGTCTGCTTTGGTTAAGCCTTTTAGTTGTGCCAGGTACAGCAGTTGCTCCCCTACCTTCATCTTTTTATACAAGCCCCGCTCCTCTGGCAAATAACCCATTTCGCGGATATGGTCAGGTTTGAGTCGGTTACCTTTAAACAAAATTTCGCCGGTATCGGCTCCTGTAATCTGGGTTATTATCCGGATCAGGGATGTTTTACCGGCTCCGTTAGGCCCCAGCAAACCGAAAATACAACCAGTCGGTATTACAAAACTGACGTTGTCGAGGGCGGTATGATTGGCGTAGCGCTTGGAAACGCCATCAATTTTCAGGATGCTCAAAGTATTACGTGTTAGTTTAGGTAAAAATACTTTTATTCTGCTGATGCGGCAATACCTGCGGCAATTAAGATAGCAGATACTATAAGTATGCCGAATGCTATTCTTATTGATCTTACGCTAATATTACTTTGGCTCCAACACTTCTGGTACCCGCTTTATCCGATGCCCCTACACCACTTTGTTCCATAGCTGGGGCTCTGAGTACTCAAGGCTGGAGAAGGGGCCCTCGATTAATGTGTGCCCTTCCTCTTAGGCTGACAGCTATGGTATCAAGACAAAAAGAACAAAGACAAAAGCTATGAAGCAAACAGCTACAGACAGTACTTTAGCAGCAGCTATGCGAACTTAGACTCAGAGTTGCCACTGCTGATGGATCTTGCCCACAAGATCCCTAAAGGATGACAAATGGAGCGAGGAATGACAGAGAACAAATTTTTTTGCTACTACCGCACAAATAAATTATTCCAATGAAAAACCCCTCCGAAAGGAGTTTTCACCAGTTAGAAGTCAGGGTCTTATCATGGCTTTAAGAAAATCACAGGCTGTTTTTAATCAGAAAAGCCTGCCCTTTAGATAAAAGGCAGGCTCCTGGTGCTACTTTGGCAGTTGTTATTTAAAATTTTACTGAAAGTAATCTTTCACTTTCTCGAAAAATCCTTTGTCGTTTTTGCCAGGATGCGGCGTAAAGTTATTTGAGTCGCGGAGGCGTTCCAGAGCGGCACGCTCCTCGCTGCTCAACGACTTTGGTGTCCAGACATTGATATGAATCAGCTGATCGCCTTTGCCGTACCCGTTTATGTCTTTAATGCCTTTGCCGCGTAGCCTGAAAATTTCGCCGCTTTGCGTGCCTGGCTTGATATTCACTTTAACTTTGCCTGTTATAGTCGGCACTTCGATGTCGGCTCCGAGGGCTGCATCTACAAAGCTGATGTATTGATCGAAAATAACATTGTTGCCATCACGCTTCAGGGTTGGATGCGCCTCTTCTTCGATCTGAATCAGGAGGTCACCTGGCACGCCGCCTCGTTCTGGCACGTTGCCTTTGCCACTCATTGAAAGTTGCATGCCATCCATTACGCCAGCCGGCACATTTATGGCAATTACTTCTTCCTGAAGTTCGCGGCCACTCCCATGGCACACTTCGCAGTTCTTGGTTACTATTCTGCCTTCGCCGTTACAGGTTGGGCAGGTAGCCGTAGAAACCATTTGGCCCAGCATGGTATTAACCACCTTACGCACCTGGCCAGAGCCCTGGCACGAGTTACAGGTTTGCATGTCGGTGCCGTTTTTAGCACCGTTGCCACCGCAGGTACCACAGGCTACATGGCGTTTTACCTTGATCTTTTTCTCAACACCGTTGGCAATTTCCTCGAGGTTCAGTTTAAGCTTAATGCGCAGGTTAGAGCCTTTACGGGTGCGTCGGCCACCGCCACCTTGTCTGCCACCGCCAAAAAAGCTTTCGAACGGGCTGCCGCCTCCGCCAAAAATGTCGCCGAACTGGGAGAAAATATCGTCCATGTTCATGCCGCCACCTCCACCGAAGCCGCCATTCATGCCCTGGTGCCCGAACTGGTCGTAACGCTGACGCTTCTGTTCGTTGCTCAACACCTCATAAGCCTCTGCCGCTTCTTTAAACTTGTCTTCGGCAGTAGGATCGTCCGGGTTTTTGTCGGGGTGAAACTTGATAGCGATTTTGCGGTAAGCTTTCTTTATCTCTTCCTGAGTAGCCCCCTTACTTACTCCCAAAATCTCGTAATAATCTCTCTTAGCCATTGCTTAAGCTCCTATAATTACTTTTGCGAAACGGATCACTTTCTCATTTAAAGTGTATCCCTTTTCAATAACATCTATAATCTTACCTTTTAGGTCATCTGAAGGAGCCGGAATTTGTGTAACAGCTTCATGGAAGTCGCTGTCGAAACTATCGCCCACGTTTATCTCTATTACTTTAAGACCTTTTTGCTGCACCACATGCTGCAGCTTATGGAAAACAAGCTCCAGGCCTTCTAAAATAGAGTTTACATCCTGAACTCCTTCTATAGATTGCTTGGCGCGCTCCATATCGTCCAGTACAGGCAACAGGTTGCTCATCAGATCCTGTGTAGCTGTTTTAGAAAGGTCTATGCGCTCTTTGGCAGTTCTGCGTCTGAAGTTCTCAAACTCTGCCATCAGGCGGATGTATTTATCTTTCATTTCTGCCAGCTCTATGGCAGCAGAATCAGTATTCTCTGTTTCGGTAGATAGATCAGACTGCTCGTCTGCCTCCGCCTGCTCCTGTCCGTTTTCTTCCAGATTGGCAGTAACGTCGTTCAATTCTTCGTTATGTTGCTCTTTTCTGTTTTTTTTATCTGACATAATGCCTTATAAATTTAGGTTGATAAGTCACCCTTTCCTTTTCAATTAACTTGCCAAACCTGCCTCTGTGACAGACTGACACAACCGAACCTCTCTGGTGCCTAATACTTTTTCTGATTTTGTAACAGCGGCTACAAGCTGTAGCTTCATGCAGTCGTAAATTTTACCGCTCTCAGCACTACATAAGCTTGCGCTCTTAAACTATTTGAGCTTCTGCGCCGGCTCTTTACACACAAGCTTGGCAGTTTTGCCCTGGTTATAAAAAAATCGGTAGATAGCTGTAAAAGCCTCTACCGATTAAAGCGTATTTGCTGATAATTGTATTAGCTATTGAGTGCCTGCCAGATCAAGTCTTTGAGCGTTCCGATATTTTTCTGCGTAATGCTGGAAATAAAAACGGTTGGGAGGCCTTCTGGCAAGGTGGCTCTTATTTCAGCCTCCAGTTCCTCGTCGATCATGTCTGTTTTGGTAATAGCCAGAATTCGCTTTTTGTCCAGCAGTTCCGGGTTGTACTTCTCCAGTTCCTTTAACAGCACGTTGTATTCGTCGGCAATATCGGCACTATCACAAGAAACCATAAAAAGCAGCATGGAGTTCCGCTCTATGTGGCGCAAAAAGCGTAGCCCCAATCCTTTGCCCTCAGAAGCCCCTTCGATAATGCCCGGAATATCGGCCATTACAAACGATTTGTAGTCGCGGTACGCCACTACTCCCAGGTTAGGTGCCAGTGTGGTAAAGGCGTAGTTGGCAATTTTAGGTTTGGCCGCCGATACAACTGAGAGCAGCGTAGATTTACCCGCATTTGGGAAACCAACCAGACCTACATCGGCCAGCAGTTTTAGCTCCAGTACTACCCACTCCTCTATGCCCGGTTCGCCAGGTTGTGCATAACGGGGGGTTTGGTTGGTAGGCGACTTAAAGTGTGCGTTGCCTAATCCACCGCGGCCACCTGGTGTCAGTATGATTTCCTGGCCATGCTGCGTAATCTCGCACTTTACCTCTCCTGTTTCAGCATCTCTGGCAATAGTACCTAAAGGAACCTCCAGCACCTCATCGTGGCCTTGCGCTCCTGAGGAGTGGTCGGGGCCGCCGTTAAGTCCGTTTTCGGCAATCACGTGCTTCCGGTACTGCAGGTGCAGCAGGGTCCAGAGCTGTGAGTTGCCGCGCAGAATAACGTGCCCGCCTCTGCCGCCGTCGCCGCCATCGGGACCTCCCTTGGCAGTCTTTTTGTCGCGGTGCAAATGTGCGGAGCCGCCACCGCCACGGCCGGAGCGCGAGCAGATCTTAACGTAATCGATGAAGTTTGATGATGCCAATACTGGTATTTAAAACTATGAAACTATTTAATTAGGTGCGCTGTGACTATTGTGTCAGGCTATCGATGTGCTTGCAAAGCTGTGCAAATATTTCGTTTATTTCGCCGATACCATCCACAGCAAAAAATTTGCTCTGGCCAGCGTAGTAATCTGCCACAGGAGCTGTTTTGGTGTTGTACTCCTGCACGCGCTTGCGAATCAGCTCTTCGTTCTGATCGTCTGGGCGGCCTGAGGTTTGGCCACGAAGTAACAAACGGTTTGTCAGCTCTTCGTCGTCTACCTTCAGGGCAAGCATGGCCGAAATTTCTGTTCCATGTTCCTGCAGCAGTTTGTCGAGGCTCTGGGCCTGCGGCACTGTGCGTGGGAAACCATCAAAAATAAAACCTGCAGCATTCCCGTGCTCCCTTACTTTGTTTGCAATCATACCGATTACCACTTCATCAGGAACCAGTAACCCGTTATCCATCAAAGACTTGGCTTTGAGCCCAAGCTCAGAACCAGCCGCTATCTCTGATCGTAACAAATCTCCGGTAGAGAGGTGGATAAGGTTGTACTTTTCAATTAATTTCTGACTTTGTGTTCCCTTTCCAGCTCCTGGAGGGCCAAACAAAACAATGTTGAGCATATCTTTTCGTGAATGTAAAAGGCAAAAGTAAGTATAAAATTAAAAATTTGTTCGTTTTTTAGAGAGAACATGCGCAAAAACTATAATTTGCTCTTGCTGCTCTTCCATTAGTGAAGCCTGTACTAGGAAACGATCTTATAAATATCGCGCAGGTTACGTCCTATTCCATTATAATCAAGCCCGTAGCCTACCACAAAATCATTCGGAATATTTTTGGCTATGTATTTTAGCTCCAGAGGATGCTGCAGGCACTCAGGCTTTACAAGCAAGGCAGCCACCTCTAAAGAAGCTGGCTCTTTCTCCAGGAGCTGTTGCTCCAGGCCTTTTAAGGTATGTCCGGTGTCTACTATGTCTTCGAGTATGATCACATGCCGGCTTTTAATGTCGTCTACCAAGCCCAGCACCTCTTTTACCTTACCGGTACTTTGCATATTCTGGTAAGACGAAAGCCGCACAAAAGCTATTTCGCAAGGCACAGTTACCCGTTTCAGGAGGTCAGCCGCAAACATGAAAGAACCATTTAAGACAGCCAGGAACAAAGGATTCTTTCCTTCATAGTCCTGATTAATCTGATCGGCCAGTATTTGAATGCGTGCAATAATTTCTTCCTCAGAAAGGTAGGTGCTAAACTGGCTATCGTGCAAGGTAACTATGCGAGGTTCCATGGGCTTAAATTGATGATCTAAGCAAAGGTAAGTATAAATAAAAATAAGCCCAACTTTGAGCTTAGCCGGAGTTGATATTTTGCGATGCACTTGCATACGGAAAGAACCTTTGTTCGTTTTTAAACCTCTTCTACCACCTGCGGCAAAAAGAAATTGCCTATGAGTAAGGATAACAAAGAAACAGCCGCTGTAATTGATGTATCGTCTATCAACTCCTGCCTAAGCCTTCTGCCGGGCTTAAGTGTACTTCATTCTCTGGTTTATGTGTGCTAGTTTGCTGCACCGTAAACAGCCACCGTTTGAGCAGCCTCAGGTTGCTTCGTGTTGGTAATGGGGGCCTGCTGCTGGTTTTCCATGTTTATCTCGATAGGACGTTCCGGTATAGGAGGTGCCTGTTCGAGGGCAATGTGCGGCGCAATTACCAGCGACACAATAGACATGAGCTTGATGAGAATGTTCATCGAAGGCCCGGAAGTATCTTTAAAAGGGTCTCCTACAGTATCGCCGGTAACAGAGGCTTTGTGCGGGTCTGAACCTTTGTACTCCATTTTGCCATTTATTTCCACTCCTTTTTCGAAGGATTTTTTAGCGTTATCCCAGGCACCACCGGCATTAGATTGGAACATGGCCATGAGCACGCCCGATACGGTTACGCCGGCCAGCAAGCCACCCAGAATCTCAGGAGAAGAGGTATCTTCAAAAACACCTCTGAAACCGAAACCTACAATTATGGGCACAATAAGCGCAATGGCTCCCGGCAGCATCATTTCGCGAATGGCGGCTTTGGTAGAGATGGCCACACACTTATCGTATTCAGGCATACCGGTTCCTTCCATAATTCCCGGAATCTCGCGGAACTGCCTGCGTACCTCGTGCACCATAGCCATGGCCGCCCTGCCTACAGCCGCTATGGCCAGCGCTGAGAAGATAAAGGGAATCATGGCACCTATAAACAACCCTGCCAGCACGGGTGCTTTGTAAAGGTCGATGCTGGAAATACCGGCAATACCTACAAAGGCCGCAAAAAGCGCCAAAGAGGTAAGCGCAGCAGAGGCAATAGCAAAGCCTTTACCTGTAGCGGCAGTAGTGTTGCCCACTGCATCCAGAATGTCGGTACGCCCGCGAACTTCTTTTGGCAGTTCGCTCATTTCGGCGATACCACCGGCGTTGTCAGCTATTGGCCCAAAGGCATCTATCGCAAGCTGCATGGCGGTGGTGGCCATCATGCCGGCTGCTGCAATAGCTACTCCATAAAGTCCGGCGGCGGCATACGAGAGTACAATACCGGCAGCCAGTACAATAATAGGCAGCACGGTAGAGTGCATGCCCACAGCCAGACCGGCAATGATATTTGTTGCATGCCCCGTAGACGATTGCTGTACAATAGAATTAACAGGGCCTTTGCCCATGGCTGTGTAGTATTCGGTAATAATACTCATTAGCGCCCCTACCACCAGGCCTACCAGCACCGCCAGAAACACACCGTTAGCAGTAAACTCGAAGTTACGAAGCGAAAGATTCTCTGGCAGGAGCCAGTGTATGGCTACGTAAGCGCCAACAGCTGTTAATATAACAGATATCCAGTTGCCAAGGTTAAGAGCTGCCTGCACGTTGCCGCCTTCTTTTACCCGTACAAATAGCATCCCGATGAGCGAGAAAACAATTCCCAGACCTGCTATGAGCATAGGCAGAATAACAGGTGAAAGGCCTCCGAAATTGTCGGTTACTTCTACCTCCCGGCCCAGCACCATAGTTGCCAGAATAGTGGCCACATAGGAGCCAAAAAGGTCAGCCCCCATACCTGCCACATCGCCTACGTTATCGCCTACGTTGTCGGCAATGGTAGCGGGGTTTCGAGGGTCATCTTCCGGAATGCCCGCTTCTACTTTGCCTACCAGATCAGCGCCCACATCGGCTGCCTTGGTATAGATACCGCCACCTACACGAGCAAATAGGGCAATACTTTCTGCACCTAATGAAAAACCGGTGAGTACCTCCAGAGCCCGTTCCATCTCCAGTCCGTTCACACTGGCACCTGTACTCTGCACAAACATGTAGTAAAACACAATAAACAACGACCCCAGCCCCAGCACCGCCAGACCAGCCACGCCCATTCCCATAACAGTTCCGCCTGCAAACGAAACCTCCAGCGCTTTAGATAAACTGTTACGGGCTGCCTCTGCTGTGCGTACGTTTGCCTTAGTGGCAATGCGCATGCCTATAAAACCTGCCAAAGCCGACAAAAAAGCCCCTATAAGAAATGAAACGACAATGAGCCAATGCGATCGCTCACTGGTATACCCTAAATAAAAAAGAAATAACGATGCTATAACAGCAAAATAGAACAGCACTTTGTACTCTGCCTTTAAAAATGCCATAGCACCATCCGCAATGTACCTGGCGATGGTGCTCATGCGTTCGTTACCAGAAGGCTGTTTTGTGACCCAGGCAGACATGAACCAAGTGTACAGAAGGGCAGCTAATCCGAAACCGGGAATTGCGTAAAGGATATTTTCCATATAGAAAGAGTGTGGTTTTGAGTGGTAAAATGTACTCTTTAAAGAAAAGATTTTGCAGTGAAATATCCTAACTAATGTTAGCATTAATATTCACATGCATCTTTTCCTCAAACTATTCTGTACAAGCACATTAACACCCCACTTATACGAACTCCCGCCAAGTTCATATATACTTTCTGTAATTTATAACTAAAGATAGAAGGCAGGTTAGCCTACAACGGCCTCAATTGTACAAATAAAACCACTACCTCCTGAACATCAACCTATTAACTCGATAGCAGCCTATAAAGCTTGTGGCTGCTCCCATTTCACGTTTTGTTCCATAATAAGCAGCCATACGTTTTGCTAGTTCTACTGCTATTAGCAGCCTGAATTATTGTAATAAAAACTGCCTTCCGCAGGTAAAAAAGGATGTAGAGCGTCATGGCTTTTCCAGGCACCCGGATGCTGCACAGCTTTCACTTGATGGGATAGTAGAGGTGTCAAGGTGCCCACTCTGGATATTTTTACAAGCCAGGCTAGACAAGGAGCAATTATGCTAATGAAAATGCCCTTCTGGAGGCATTTTCACTTATGTTAGGCAAAGGCCTATTACAACTTTTCCATCAGCACCTTGTAAAGCGATACCATGCTGGCAATATCAGCCTTGTGCACAATCTCATCTGGAGAGTGCACATTGTCTTCAGGTGCGCCTACAAAGCACCAGTCCCAGGGGTAGTGGCTGCGCTGCAGTTCTTTGGCATCGCTGCCTCCGCCTCCTTCTACCTCCAGTTGGTAAGGCACTCCTGCCTCACGGGCAATAGCTACAATCCGCTGCACATACGACCTCCTCGGAATAAGGCTGTCGCGTAAGGAAATTACTACGCCTTTGCCAGGTTGCACACCTTCGGTTACCCAGGTTATGTCAGAAATAAGTCCCTGTTTTACTCCGTATTGCTCATACATGTACCGTGAGAGGTAAGAAACAGATCCACCACCATGCTCCTCCCAGCAACTAAAAGCAATTATGCCGTTCTCCAGCGTCTCGGCCACCTGCAACGCACTCCAAACGCCGAGCCTGTTATCGAGGTAGCAAGACTGCACAGACTCCTCTGTTTCGCGAAAATCGCACTTGAACACTAATTCGGTGCCACGTTCTATTTCACGCGCATATTCATAAGTTAATTCGCCTTCTTCGGCATCGTAGGTTAGCGTACATTCTATAGGCCCCTGCTCATCTTCGCCAACTAATTTATAGCCCGTTTTTACATCGGGTCCGCCTATGGTTACCAATTGGTTGCCATAGCGCACGGTAAAGCCAATGGAGTCCATGTGAGCAAAAATGGCCGTTTTGGGCTTGCCGAACACCAGTAGTATACAGTCCTGAAATTCGTCCCCATAGAGCACTTCCGGTTTCACTTTCCACTGAACTTTATGCTGTTCAATATAGTTTATCAGGAAGTCGGATAGCATTTTTTCGTTACCAGCCGGTGCATGTATTTTACAGAGTTGTTCCAGGAGATTCATATTAAATTTCAATAGTTGTCATTCAAATTTAGCATAATTGTTGTTACTTTTAAGCTTTCAGTATTTGAGACAAATTTTTGCTGAAAACACCTGCATAGTATTCTATTTCATGAAGAAATTCCTAATTGTTGCTGCAAGCATCTTTTTTCCACTCATTGCCTCTGCCCAGGAGCAGGTGCCTCAGGCAGACACCACGCAATTGGACTCGATCTATATGGCAGAGTACGATTTTTCGGAGGTGGAGGTGCTGCCGGAAGGCAATGTAAAAGGGATGCTGCTCATCAACAAGGATATCCAGTATGAATTGGAAGGCGCTGTGGATAATATGTACAATTTCAAATATGAGCGCGCCGAAAAGCAATTTAAGTCGCTTCGCCGTCGTTACCCGGAGCACCCCATGCCCTATTTCCTGCTGGGACTGAGCAACTGGTGGAAAATTGTACCTACCAACATCCAGACCATGCAATACGACGATCTGTTTTTTGCTTACATGGATAGCACCGTACAAAAAGCAGACAAGCTCTACAGCAAAGACAACAAGAATTTTGAGGCTGCATTTTTTCTGGCTGCTGCCTACGGTTTTGAAGCCCGTCTGCACTCTGAGCGCAGCAACTGGCGCAAGGCCACTGTAGCAAGTAAGCGTGCCCTCGAATACATGGAAAAAGCTAAATCTGGCAATGGTTTGAGCCCTGAGTTTTTGTTTGGAGAAGCGCTTTTTAACTACTACTCTATCTGGATTCATGAAAATTATAAGCTCCTGCGCCCTGTGCTTGCCTTCTTCCCAAGTGGGGACAAACGCTTGGGTATTAAGCAACTGAGCCACGTGGCAAACAATGGCTTTTATACCGCTACAGAAGCCAAGTTTTTTTTGATGCGTATTTACGCCAACGAAGAAGGGAACCTGGTAGATGCACTGCGGGTGTCGCAGGATCTTATTCAGCGCTACCCTGATAATGCCTATTTCCACAGGACCTATGCCCGCTTGCTGTTTGTGCAAGGCCACTTTACCATGGCAGAGCGCGTGTCTTTAGACATTTTAGACAAGCTTAATAATCAGATGCCGGGCTACGAAGCCATTAGCGGGCGCTATGCCTCTTATGTGTTAGCCTATATTAACCAAAATAAATACCGAGATTTTAACAAAGCGAAGGTGCATTATCGCCAGGTAATAAAATTCACAGAGTTAACAGGCGAAAAAGACTCTGGTTATTACATAAATTCGTTTTTGAACCTGGCCCGAATTGCCAGAGAGGAAAAAGACATGAAGGAGGCGAAGCGCTATTATACCATCGTTATAAACAACAGCGACAAAAAGTCTGCTAACTTTAAAGAGGCCCGCACCTTTTTAAAAGACAACAAGAAGATTTAAGAGAACAGCTGCAGGAACTTTTGGCGGTTTGCCTTCACAGCGTAATGCTCCTCCACGTGTTTACGTCCTGCTGCACCCATATTTTCACGTAAGGTAGCGTTTACCAATAGCTCTTCCAGGCGCTGGTACCACTCCTCCAACGATCTGCAACAATAACCCGTAACGCCCTCGGCTACAGCAGTGGTGTTGGCTCCTACCGCCGATACCACTGCCGGAATACCTAGAGCCATGTATTGGAGCGCCTTAAAAGCACATTTTCCTTTTGCCCATTCTGTATCTGGCAACGGCATTAAACCTATGTTGAGCCGCAACAGGTCCTCTATCTCGGTTTCTTTTTGCCAACGAACAAACTGATAGGTGGCAACTTGTAAAGCAGGGTCCTTGTCTGCTATCACTATAAACTCAAAACAATATTGCTGTTGCAGTTTTTGCAACACAGGCTCCACCAGCAACAAGTAAGGCAGCGTAGAGTGAGAACCGGTCCAGCCTATTGTAATGGTAGCAGTTTGCTGGCTTTCCTGTTCCTTATGCAGATGTTCCGTGTCGATGGTGGTGGGCAGTACAACAGCGGCCTTATTATAGTGCAGTGCGTATGCCTGCAAGTAGCTATTGCCACAACTCACTTTATAGCTCCACCTGGAGATAGAAGCTGTTTTGTGGTGCCACTTCAGCCTAGAAACGATATGGTTGCCTTCGGAAGTATTGGGGAGCCAGATGGCATCGTCGAAATCGAAAATAATTTTCTTGCGAAACACTTTTGCGGCCATCCATTCGAACCAAGGTGGCCCCACAGGGGTGGCTTCTCTATGAATAAAAACAAAATCGTAGCGCAGGAGCCGGGGTAAGAGCAGCAACCTCTGCAGGAAACCAAATAAGAGCGCTAACAGCTTCTGAAAAGATTTTTGTTGCTGGTACAAAATACCCCAACCCGAAGAACTCCAGAATGAGGAAACGGCAAAGGAGATTCCTTTTTCGCGAAGCAAAGACAGGTATTGTTCAAACCTAAACCGCTGCGAGGGAGCCTGCCCTAACGGGTATGGCACTACAAAAAGTACACGTTTACTCTCCATCCTCCGGCTCTCCCAGAAAATATTCATACGCTTTCCTGATCTGGTCTTGAGATCGGTATTTGACAGCCAGCTCCCTGATCTGTTCCCGGTGCCTTGGCTGCTTTATTATATCCTGAATTTTCTGGATGGCTTTTTCTACACTACCGGCTTCTCCTAAATTAAACAACGCGCCCCCTCCTTCTCTTTCAATAATATCGCTATCGTCACCGATTCCTTCAGTAAGCAGCACAGGCAGACCTGTAGCCCAGTATTCACCTATTTTAACTGGAGAAAGAAACTGTTTTGAAGGCCCTGGTTTGTACGTAGCAAAAGCAAAATCTGCAGCAGAAAGGTATTGAGGCACTTCCTCATGCGGCACAGAAAGGACCTTTACCATTTTCAGATCGAGCTGGTGCTGCAACAAACTATCTTCTATGTCTGCTTGCTTTTGTGGAGACAGAATGAGTAGCCGGAAGCTAGATATTTGTTCGAAGCAGGTTTTATAAATTTCAAAAGCTTCCTGTTCATAATATAAACCTCCGTACTTACCAACATAGATGCCTATTACCTCTTGTTGCCATTGTAGTCTTTCCCTAATAAACTGGCGATGAGATAATTGAAAATTAAATTGGTGTAAACTGGTGGTGCAGGCAACTGTTTTTAACTTCTCAGGTGGCACCCCCTCCTTCTCAAGTACTTGTCTGTAATGATCAGAAACTGGCAACAAGCCTGCTGCCAACCTTTTCTGCTGCTGCTCCCAGTGTTTCTGAAATTTGTATTTTAAGCCACTCTTACTCCATACACCGGATTCCAGCATATAAGCGGCATGAGGTTCAAAACTACTTACATAAAAAGGGATTTGGGTTTGCTTCCATATTTTATAGGCCAAGGCTCCGGCAGGTGCTCCGTGGGCTATTAAAATATCTACCTGATATTGCTTTACTAATTTCACTAACTTCTTCGGAAACCGAATAAAGTCATTGATCTTTGTAAGTAAGTTGAACTTGAAATTATCAGGGTATAAGGGAATATGGGCAATTTTACCAATATCTTTCTTGATGATAGGAAAATCAACATTATGCTCGCGTTCAATAGTAACGAGCAGTATCTTGTTAATACGCTGATTTTCATCCAACACACGCACGTGTGGCATTGCTGCAGAACGTGTCAGTCCATCATGCCACGACCAGTAGCATATAAATAGAACATTTTTACCCAATTGATTCTTCACGACTTAAATGCTCTTAAAAGCTGGTTTAAGTGTTGTTCTAAAGAAAATTTAGTCTTTACATCAATCTCCATTTTCTTATAATTTAAGAGTACTCTATGCTTATTCTGATAAATATGTATTAGTTTGTTGAGACAGTCTTCTTTGTTTCCTGTCTCAAATAAAAATCCAGTTTCCTCATGACGCACCAATTCTTTTATCCCTCCTGCATCTGAAGCCAGAATCAAGCACTTTGATTGTAAAGCCTCCAATACCGCAAATGAAAACCCTTCTAAAAAAGATGGAACTACAACTAAATCAACTACTTTCATAAGTCTCTGCACCACCACATTGGGCAAGATCCCGGTTAAACTCACAATATTACCAAGATCCAACACCTGTACCTGTTGCTCTACCTCCCTTCTTTGCGGACCATCCCCAACTATAAAGACCGCCAGGTTACCTGAATTTATAATTCCTAACTGCAACAAGCCTTTTAAAACTTTTAAAAAAAAGAGCTGACCTTTATTGTAATCAATTCTATTAGGAAGCAGCATAACATATTTATCTTTAGCCAAATTCAACAACAGCTGAATCTGTTGCCATTCTTGTTCAGCTTTCTCATTCCAACTGTAATTTTCAACTAAACAATTATAAACAACGTAATGCTCACAATGCTTGGTTAAATTATTGCTGATCTCATCTTTCACTATCTCAGATACAGAAATATGTTTATCATCAAAGCGCCTTGCCATCCATTTATTCAAGCCGTTTATAATTTGGCGTCTCCAAGTATTAATAGGGTACTCACTGTATTGTAGTCCATGGAAATACTGTATCAATCTGAGTCCTTTACCATTAGCCACCATTTTTACAAGTCGCATAATAAAATGAGCATAAGGGGCATGAGCAATCACAATCTCTACTTCCTGCTTTCTCAGGAACTTTATAATTGGTAATACGATTCTGATAGAATTTATTAAAGCCTTAACCGAGAGATATGAAGTTGATTGTTGAAGTTGCAGGATTGGTATTTTATCCACATCTACACTTAACTCTTTAAGCCCCTCTATATCTGATTTAGCCAAAACAATTAAACTAACTTTTATCCCCTTTTGCAAAAACCCAATTATTTGGATAGCTACTAGTTTCGTTATACCTTCATGTGCAATAGCAGGGGCAATAATTACTATATTTTGCATAATTATTATTTAAGTAGTCAATGCCACTTATTTTAGAGTGCAATACGAATAATTTTATGGCTAACTGCAAACCATCTAATAAAACTATACTATTCATAGGCGACTATAATAGGACAGATTACGTTTCGCTCCTTAAATCATGCAAAGATATAATCAGGTTTACTTTTCTTAATTTTTCTTCTGTCGCTGAGGAAACTAATAGTTATTATAAAGAGTATGGGAATGCTGTTTATTGGAAGGATTTTAAAGATGCTTATGAACTTCTAAAAAAGATTAAACCGTTTAAAGTTGTGTTTTTATACATTGAGTCCTACCATCATGTTGCCTTAAATGTAGCCTGTAAAAAGCTTGTTATTCCTACTTATTTATTGGAGCATGGCATGCGGGCAGATTATAACATTGCATTTGATCCTGAAATGGTTTGTATTCCTAAAGTATCCTTTTACCAAAAGTTAAGAACCTTTATAAATAAAATCAACCAATTTTCTGCTCGCTTCAAATCAAAGCTGTTTTTAAATCGCACTATCAGGCACTCTACACCTGAGGACGCTGCTTTTCTTAGAACATTTATCAGCACCCGTAGAAAATACAACTTTTTAGTAACCTTCAAAAAGATAAAAGATCCGAAACGACTAGCAGACTATTACATCTCATTTAGTTCAAAAGTTTTTGAGATCCATAGAACTCACGAAAGCCTCACTTCTGACCAGAAAGTTCACTTTATTGGGGTGCCCTATTTCGATAAACTTGCTGGTATGGTGGAGGCACAAAAAAAGAGAAACATCATATTTATTGATCAACCACTTGCTGAAAATCAACTTCTAGGATGGACGAAAGAAAGCAAAGAACAATTCGCCAAGGAATTCATTAGAATGTGCCAACAAGCAAATTACAACTTATTTATTAAGCCTCACCCCCTACAAGACCTATCTATGTGGCAGGAGCAAGCGAAGAAAAACAAGATAACGTTGATTACAGATGGTCAACTTAAAGCATCCTTGCCATTTACTCCAGTCATAATTGGTTTTTACTCTACCTATCTTATGCCACTTGCAGCCATGAGACATACAACACTCCTTACTTTGGAGAACCATCCGGCGGGCCCTTTTAATGTTTCAAAACCTTTTGTTGAGGCTGGAGTATCTCACCCTGTTTATTTGCTAGAAGAGTTACCTCAGTTACTTTCAGAGATCGATATAATTCATCAAAAACAAATCAATAACAAGAACACCTTCGCCAATGATTGGCTCTATATTTTTGATGGAAAAAGTGGAGATAGATTAAAGGCTATATTGTTAAGTTAACTTTTTCTGCAGGCACATAATTATTAAATTCTCTTTTAGCATGGAGCACAAACATTATACTTCTAAGCAAACATTGCTCCTGGTGTATAACTTTAACCGAAGCGACTTTTTATCATATTTTCGGGTTTGTAAAGCTGATTTCATTTTTTTCTTTGCAGAGTTTGCCTCACCAGATGAAGTGTTCAATAGGCAATTCGCTGAGTATGGCCAAGCCATTTTTTGGGGCAATTTCAAGAATGCCTTTGATCTCCTGGAAAAGATAAAGCCTGACAAAGTATTATTCCTTTACATAGAGTCATATTTTCATATGGCTCTAAACATTGCTTGTAAAGTAAAAGGGATCCCTACTTTTTTATTAGATCATGGCATTCAAGACTCACACGTTCATAAAATTCTCAAAGCTTTTACCTCTCCCCAAAAGCGTATACCTAAGAATCAACTCTTATTCACAAAACTTAAGCAAATACCAGCCAGAATAAAAGCTAGGCAGTATTTAATTAACACAATTAACATATTGCCTCCTAAGCCTTCAAAAGCTTTAAGAATATATTGTTCTTACCGCAAAAAAGAGCATTATATTTCTGTTCTAAAAAAATTAGAAAAACAAATCTATTACCCTGATGCCTATATTTCAATTAGCCCAGTAGTAGCTTCGGCACAAAAGAAATTACTTGGTTTCAGTTTTAGTAGAACTCATTATTTTGGGATACCTACATTCGACCATCTAGTTAACTTGTCTGCTTCACATACTCCTGCTAAAAATTTAATTTTTATTGATCAAGGACTTGCAACTGCTGGTTTCCTAGGTTGGACTTCAGCCATTTTTGAGAGCTTTACTCAGTCTTTTGCAGCGATATGCTTAGAGCATGGCTATAGAGTATTTGTAAAAAAGCACCCTCGGCAGCCCAATAAAGATTGGGGTCGTTTGGCAGAAGAAAAGAAGGTAATAGTTATAGATGATGACACATTAGCTAATCTCCTTCCAACAACAAAGATTATTGTCGGTTTTTTTTCTACTTACCTACTGCCATTAATTGCCATGGAACATACTACTGTACTTACCTTAGAGAATCATCCGGTTGGGAATCTGAATGTTTCTAAATCTTTTATAGAAGCAGGAGTTGCACAACCTGTCTATAATTTACAAGAACTAGAGTGGGCATTGGAGCATATAAATATGTTACACCAACAGCAAATGTTTAACAAAGCAAAATTCACTAGGGAGTGGCTCTATAAATTTGACGGAAAGAGTGGGGAACGATTAAGAGAAATTTTATTGCAAGAGAAATAAAAAGAAGAGGCCCAGATCAAATTAACCTGAGCCTCTTAAATATATATTCTCTACTAAAAGCTTCGCGCCTCTTTCGGTTCTACATGAATATTTTCTTTGAAATATTCCAGTGTTCGCCTCAAACCTTCTTCACGACCTACCTGTGGCTCCCAACCCAGAATTTCTTTGGCTTTGGTAATATCTGGCTGGCGCTTCTGCGGATCATCTTTTGGCAACGGTTGGTACTCCAGCTTTAGTTCTACACCAGTTAGCTTACAGATTTCCTCAGCAAATTGCTTTATAGTGATTTCAGAAGGATTACCTATATTAACCGGATAGGCATAGTCGCTTAACAAGAGGCGGTAAATTCCTTCAATCAGATCGTCTACGTAGCAGAAAGACCTTGTTTGAGAACCATCTCCGAAAATACTTAGCGGCTCGCCTCTCAGCGCCTGGCTTAAAAATGCTGGCAACACACGGCCATCATTCAGGCGCATGCGTGGCCCGTAGGTATTGAAGATGCGTACTATGCGAGTTTCTACACCGTGGTGCATGTGGTAAGCCATGGTCATAGCCTCCTGAAAACGTTTTGCTTCATCGTAGCAGCCGCGTGGGCCAACCGGGTTCACGTTACCCCAATAGTCTTCTGTCTGAGGGTGTACCAGTGGATCTCCATACACTTCCGAAGTAGAAGCGATGAGCATGCGAGCACCCTTATTTCGAGCTAAACCAAGGAGATTGTGCGTACCTAAAGATCCAACTTTTAACGTCTGAATCGGAATTTTAAGGTAGTCTATCGGGCTGGCTGGTGAGGCAAAATGCAGAATATAATCCAACTTACCCGGGACATGCACAAACTTGGAAACATCGTGATGATAAAACTCAAAATTTTCGAGTTTGAAAAGATGCTCTATGTTGCTTAAGTTACCAGTTATCAGGTTATCCATGGCAATGACATGGTAATCTTCCTTAATTAACCGGTCACAGAGGTGAGATCCCAGAAAGCCTGCGCCTCCTGTAACTAATACACGTTTTTTTGACATATCTAATTTATACTGCTATACTGCTGCGTTTTCCTGCTCTATTGTTTGTTTAACCCCGATCCCGTAATATACAAAACCTTTTTCACGTAATTCGGTGGCATCATAAATATTTCGTCCATCAAATACGACACGGTCTTTCATTAGTTTACCAACTACGTTAAAATTAGGAGCTCTGAATTCTGGCCATTCTGTTACTAATAACAGTGCGTCGGCATCAATTAAGGCCTCATACTCATCTTTTCCGTAATAAATGCTATCGCCGAGGGTGTGCTCTGCTTCCTTCATTGCAACTGGGTCGTAGGCACGTACACTTGCGCCCTGTTCCAACAGCTTTTCTATAATCACCAACGATGGTGCTTCGCGCATATCATCGGTTTTTGGTTTAAAGGAAAGCCCCCAGATAGCAAAGGTTTTACCTGCCAGATCGCCGTTAAAATGCTTGCTGATTTTGTTGAAAAGAACAGATTTCTGGTTTTCGTTTACCTGCTCCACAGCCTTAAGCACCTGCATTTCGTAACCGTTTTCAGCAGCCGTTTTCACCAGCGCTTTAACGTCTTTAGGAAAGCAGGAACCACCGTAGCCAATGCCTGGGTAAATAAATTTATTGCCAATGCGAGCATCACTACCTATGCCTTTGCGCACCATGTTCACATCTGCCCCCATAATTTCGCAGAGGTTGGCAATATCGTTCATAAAGCTGATTTTAGTAGCCAGCATAGCGTTGGCAGCATACTTGGTCATTTCAGCAGAAGGAACATCCATAAAGATAAGCGGGTGACCGTTCATCAGGAATGGCTTGTAAAGCTTGGTCATAACATCTTCTGCTTTTTCAGAAGATACTCCAACCACAATACGATCTGGTTTCAGGAAGTCTTCTATAGCGGCACCTTCTTTTAAGAACTCAGGATTAGAAGCCACATCAAACGGAATATTAACTCCACGTGCTTCTAAAGCTCTTTCTATCTCCTGACGCACCTTATTGGCTGTACCTACAGGCACTGTGCTTTTGGTTACAACAACGGTGTAATCGTTAATATTCTGACCAATGCTGCGGGCTACTGCCAGCACATACTTCAGGTCGGCACTGCCATCTTCTCCCGGAGGTGTACCCACCGCAATAAAAGCTACGTCGCAGCCTTGTACACTTGTAGCGAGATCGGTAGAGAAAGAAAGGCGCTCTTTTTGTGTGTTACGCAATACCATTTCTTCCAAGCCAGGCTCGTAGATAGGAAGGATGCCCTTCCTTAGATTTTCTATCTTCTTAGTATCAATATCGATACAGGTTACATCAATACCTACTTCTGCAAAGCAAGTCCCAGTAACCAAGCCCACATATCCGGTGCCAACTACAGCAATTTTCATATTTGATTCATTAGGTTGAGGTTACAAATTTATATTTAATTCTTGTTTCGTTAGTAGAAAAAATATTATTAATATTCAATTTATATATAAATAAACTATTAACATAATTATACACCTCCAACATCTTAAACATAGGAAAGCACAGGCATTTCTTGCATGTTTCCTATAAATTCTGGGCCACTTCCACTAAACATAGTAAAAGTAACCATTTCGCTTTTTGCTTTGCTTTATAATAAAAGAAGAGGAGTCTATTCTAAACGCACCTGCGATGATACTAAAATTAAAATTAATATTCAAATTATTCTAATAAAATAGACCTTCTAGAGCCAATATCATAAAATGTAGGTCATGCGAACTGTTTACTCTATTGCCCTTCCGGATAAAAACTGTACTGAAAAACACTTACTCTCCTAACCTAATTATAGTTACCCTTTGCCATGTTAAATAATTAGCATCAGTCAGTCATCTCAAATTATTCTAATGACATATGCCTTCCGGAGGCAAATAGCCTACCTATGGCAGCTGGCTATTGTCTTACAGCTTACTGTTTGACACCTAGTATCCATTTTCTCCACCAGAACTGAAACACCAGAACTGTCCACAAGCGAGTAGCGGCATGGCTACTACCAGTTGCTGCTTGCTTTCTTAATTGCCTGATTGCCCCCTGATCAAATATTCCCTGATCAAAAATAAATTCGTCAGATAGCAGCTCTTGCAGTTGCGCCTGCACCTCGCCCTGCCATAAAGCAGCAAGCGGAACCTCAAAACCCTTTTTAGGCCGGTTGAATAATTCTTCCGGCAGTTCTTGCCTGAATGTTTCCTTCAGAATTTTTTTTTGAACAGACATGCTTACTTTGGAGGTGATCGGTAGCGAAGCTGCAAATTTCACGACCTTATGGTCCAGGAAAGGGCTCCTGATCTCAAGGCCGTTGGCCATTCCCATGAGGTCTGTCTTTACCAGCATGTCGTTGCTCAGCACCAGTTGTGTGTCGGCGCAGAGTACACTGTGCAGGTTTGGCTGCTCATTATTCACACAAGCCACCAAACGGCCTTTTCTGGCCCTGTACAACCTGCCTGAGGCACCCGATCTGTAACCAGGACTCAATAAACTTAATGCCTCTTCTTCGTTTTGCCAGGTTGCCCATAGCCAATACCTCTCCTGCGCAGACAGCCGTGCCCCGGCCGCAAACCGGTGAAACTGCCGGATCTTATTAGCAACATATGTGTTTCTGGAAGCGGGCAACCTGCTCCACAAAAAGTCGAGAGCCTTTACAGCCCCTGCCCCCATGCCTCCCTGCAGCAGCCGGTACTCCGCCAGGTGCTTGTTATATCCACCAAAAAGCTCGTCGGCGCCATCGCCGGAGAGTACCACCTTTACGTGCTGGCCAGCATGTTGGCTGAGGGCATATACGGCCAGAGCAGACGAGTCGGCAAAAGGCTCGCTCAGTGCGTGCAGCATAGGCAATAGGTACTCCTGCAACTGCCTGGTGCTCAGCCGCAGCTCGGTGTGGTTGGTGCCCAGTTTATTTGCAACCAGGCGGGCATAGTGGGTCTCGTCGAAATAGGGGCTATCGGTAAAGCCAAGGGAAAAGGTCTTGAGTTGAGGTTGGTGCCTAGCAGCCAGTGCCACCACCACAGAAGAATCTGTCCCGCCACTCAGAAAGGCACCAACCGGCACGTCGGCGGTCATGCGCTGTTGCACCGCCTGCTCCAGAAATCGTTTCAGCTTGGCCTGCTGCTGCGGGTAAGGCAACTGGTTTTTCATTGAAACTTCGCCACTAAAAGGGGAGCGGAACCAAACTTGCTCCTGCACCCGGTTACCCCTTACAAGGAGCGAGTGCCCGGGCAACAATTTTTTTACCCCCTGCAGCATAGAGGCCGGAGCAGGCACATACGTTAACTGCAGGTACTGGTACAATGAAGCAAAATCTACTTCACGTGGAACACCCAGCTCAAACAGAGCAGAAAGCTCCGAAGCAAACATAAACTTGTCGGCATCTTTATAGAAGTAGAGTGGTTTTTCGCCAAACCTGTCGCGCGCTACAAACAGCACCTCTTCGGCAGCATCGTAAATGGCGAAAGCAAAAAAGCCCCTTAGCTTTTTCAGGCAGTCGGCCCCCTCCTTTATATAGAGTTGTAACACCACCTCGGTATCGGAGGCTGTTTGAAATAAATGGCCGGCAGCCTGCAGGTCTTTGCGAAGTGCTTTATAATTAAACACTTCGCCGTTATACACTATACTGTAACGTCCTGAGGCATCGTTAATAGGCTGGTTCGCGGCTGGTTCGGGAGCAATAATGGCAAGCCGGCGGCTTGCCATGGCTATTCGGCCGCGTACTATTGTGCCTGCCGCATCAGGGCCACGGTGAGCCAGGGACGCTGCAGCAGCATCTAGGCGGATAAATGTGTTACGCCCAGCCTCCGTAAACGCCAATATGCCTGCTATCCCACACATGATGTACCTAACCTAAAATTTTAAATCTGCTAAAAGAATTACAGCCCTGCCTGTGGCGGCGTTTTAAAAGTCTGAAGGTAGTTCTTTTCACTTAAAAACAACAACCTCCCTTCTTCTATAAAGTATATCAGTAAGTATAACAATTGTTAGCATATGAAATCTCAAAGCAAGGATACAGGCGATAATTCCCTCAAGACAGGCTTACTGAAGCTGCCTTCCGGAACATTAACCTATATTGATGAAGGCGAGGGAGCCTCTTTGGTAGTGGTACATGGCACCCCCTCATGGCCCACGCTTTACCAGCCACTGCTCCAGGACTTGTGTCGCAAACACCGGTGTATTGCCATCGCCTCGTTTGTACCAGCCCAACAGAGCCAGCCCGAAGACTGGACCTTCAATCCTAAAACCCATACAGAACTGTTGGAGCAACTATTAGCACACTTAAAGCTCAGAGAACTTACATTACTGCTGCACGATGCAGGCATACCGGCCGGATTAGCCTACGCCATTCAGCACGCTGACACCATCAACAACCTGATTCTACTGAATACCTCCAGCTGCTCTTTTACCAAAAATACCAAGCACACAGGTTCCGCCGGGCGACCTACGCTTCACCTGGGTAAACTGTTGTACGCCAGATTACATGCTTTCAGGCCCACACTTGCTAAAAAACTACTGGGCAGTAACCTACCAGCTGCGGCTTCTCAGCAGGGAGCAAACTTGGCTGCTGGCACCAAAGAACTGGCCGAAATCACCGCCTGGTACAACGAGCATTGGCAAAACAGAAGCAGCATCCAAGGCATTGCCACGCTACTCTTATGGGGAGAGTGCGACAAGTTAACGTCCATGAAGTCGCTGCAAAAATGGAAACAATTTTTTCATGAGTGTTACGTCATCCATCTTGAAAGCAGCACGTATTCATTAGAAGGGGAACCGATGCGTGACATCGCTGGCTATTTAAACAATTTTATAGTTGAAGAGCGGAAAAAACGTGTTCCTGTACCCCTTTCTTCTTAACACTTTTATACATTTTAACCAGAAACCAATCATGAGAAAAGATAAAATGATGGAAGAATCCGCTTTAAGAGCAAACCTGAGCACCTCGCAGGAAAGCCAACTAAAGGAAAACCTTTTCGGAATGGCAAAACCTGAGCCGAACCAACACCTGAACCAACAATACAATGCAAAAGCGCCCGTAAATGAATCGCATGTGAATATGATGCAGGCCTGGCAAAATCTGCGAGGCATGGATAGTGAACTTCTGCAAAAAAACACAATGGATGGAGTCTAAGTTTAAATTACCCCCTGAAGCCTGCACTTATATTAAAACAGGATAAACTTATCTAAAAACCGTGTAGCAACTGTGCTGCACGGTTTTTATGCTTTAAGCCTTGGACACGTATTGGCAGCTTAGCCTCCTGGAGTATATTTTTATTAGAATAATTTAAATATTCTAATATTTTAATTAGAGATGGTACCGGTAACAAGTGCAAAGCCAGGTATACAAATAGGACCTAGCGCTGCTACAGTAGCCGTTAAACACCCTCCCCTATTCTATAAAACCTGGGCTAAACTATATGTAAGCTTGTAAGCCTCTGGAATACCATTTTCATTAGAATAATTAAGGTAAGCGCCACACCTTACCGTTCCTGAACTGCTAGTTCAGGAACGGCAACTTTTCCTTTGCCACCCTTAGAAACCTCAGCATGCCACCCACCTCTATAAAATATATAAAAAGGCAAAAAAGGGCCAATTCAACTAACTAACAGTAATTTTTTTTCAAAAAAGATTAAAGCCTTGCATCTTTTGGGTGCTCCACTTCGGTGAAAAATTCTACAACCTCACTTGTTTTTGTATTTGCCAACATCACCAGAAAGCGACTTTATTACGGAACAATACTGTCTGGTTGAGCTACGTTAGTAGGATTGGGAACAGCTAATTTTTTATTGGTAATCGCCTCCCATTCCGTATTAAAAAAGGTATTAAAAAGTTTAGTCTAAAATTTTTTGATCTAAAAAATGGCTATAGGCAAGCTTCTGAAGCACCTGAAGAGGGCTATTAAAAATATTTGATTTTTTTAATGGCCAGTATTCTCTAATTTTATACTTCTTTTTATAATTTTGTATCAATTCTTGTTGGATGGACGCTTTGAGAAAATTTTTCACAACTTCTGGTATCTTGTTGTTTTTCCTGATTTTTGTGGCAGCTTGCCAATCATCAGGACCAGTATTCAGCAAACGTGGTGAAACTTATAAATCTGCGCGGCAAATAGCCCAGGAAAAAAAAGCTGCCAGAAAATCTGGCAAAATAGCAGGCAGAACCAAACAAGCTCCCTCTTCTGGTTCCAAAGACCGCACCAGCCGCACCCGAATACCTAAGCGCAACGTCGATCAGAATATTGCCACTGTTATACAGACGGCACGCTCCTATACCGGCACCCCCTACCGCTGGGGTGGCACCTCCCGTTTAGGCATGGACTGCTCCGGCCTTTTATGTACCTCCTTCGAAAGCATTGATGTAAAACTACCCAGAACCTCTGAAGAGCAAAGCCGCTTTGGCAAGACTGTGCGCGTGAAGGAGCTTAGAGAAGGCGATCTTGTATTTTTTGGGGCCAGCAAAAACAGCAGAGAGGTAACGCATGTGGGCATGATAACAGAGGTTATCAGCAGCCAGGAAATAAGATTTATTCATGCTTCTACCAGCCTCGGCGTAATCGAAAACAACTTTTTCTCAGATCATTATCAGAAAATATTTATTAAGGCGGTCAGACCGCCTCTTTAGTTTATAGTAAACCAGAAGCTTAAAATGAGCCTTAATCTATTCTGCCTATGACATAATCCTGCACTGCATCCGCAACCACTAACTCTTAACACTAACTTTACATTACACAATCGAACACTTACTAACTTTGTAAAAAAAACAACCTCTTTATGAAGAACTTTTATCTAAGGATTGCCTTAGCATTGGCATTAATCTTACCTGTTCATCTCGCCTGGGCACAAGGAAGCACTACAGCATCTTTGAGCGGTGCTGTAAGAGATGAAAGCGGTGAAGAACTTCCAGGTGCAACTGTTGTTGCAATTCACACACCCACTAACACCCAGTATGCTTCCCCAACTAACGCCCAAGGTCGGTTTAACATCCAGAACATGCGTGTAGGCGGACCTTACACTATTACTGTTTCCTTTGTTGGTTTTCAGGATAGAGTTACTGAAAATATCAATTTGACTCTGGGTCAAACACTTAATCTTAACTTTACATTGAGTCCAAGCAGTTTATCTCTTAATCAGGTAGAAGTAGTAAGCAACCGAGATAACATCATAAATGGTGACAGAACAGGTGCCTCTACTACTATTAGATCGGAGCAGATTGCAACTTTGCCAACTGTAACACGTGGTATTAACGATTTTGCACGTTTAACGCCACAAGCAGATATCAAAGGTAGCTCTATTTCAATAGCTGGTATCAACAACAGGTTTAACCAGCTTACTATCGACGGTGCTGTAAGCAACGACGTTTTCGGCCTTTCTGACACAGGCACAAATGGCGGCAGCACCGGTACGTCTCCTATCTCACTCGATGCAATTGAACAGTTCAACGTGCAAATTGCCCCCTTCGATGTTCGCTTAGGTGGATTTGCAGGTGGTGGTATTTCTGCTGTAACCCGTTCAGGAACAAATGATTTCTCAGGCTCTGCATACTACTTCTACAGAAACGAGAAGTTAACCGGCAAGACACCAGGGGGCTTGTTAAATGAAGGACAGGAAGCTATTAGATTCTCTGATTTTACTGATAAGCAGTATGGTTTCAGAGTAGGTGGCCCTATTATTAAGGATAAACTATTCTTTTTCCTAAACGCAGAAAAAACGAACAGAGTAACGCCATTGAGCTTTGCACCAGGCCAGGCAGGCTCTGAGTTTACTGTAGCAGAATTAGAATCTATAGCGGCTCGCGCAAGAGCACTAGGCTATGACCCAGGAAGCTTTATGGATCAAGAAGAAACTGCCTCATCTGAGAAGATCTTCGGCCGACTTGACTGGAACATTTCTGACAAGCATAAGCTAACAACCCGCTATAGCTACACTTTTGGTGAAACAACTTCTAACCTAAATAGATCACCAAGATCTATCACTTTTGCGAATGGTGCTGTTCTAAGAGAGAGTACTACTAATTCTGCTGTAGTAGAATTGAACAGCAGGTTTTCAAACATTCTGTCTAACAACTTAGTAGTTGGCTACACACGAGTAAGAGAACCTAGATCAGCTCCCGGAGCACCATTTCCTAGAGTTACTATCGCATTACCAGGAAGTAGAACTGTTAGCCTTGGAACAGAAGCTTTCTCTACAGTGAACCAACTGGACCAAGATATATTTACTTTAACCGATAACCTCAATGTTTTTGCTGGAAAACATACCTTTACTTTCGGCACACACAACGAAATGTACAATATGTACAATGCCTTTATTGGCCAGGCTTTTGGTGACTATCAATTTGCTGCCACAGAGGCATCTGGCTTAAATCCAGCCAGAACTGCTATTGAAAACTGGCAGCTTGGTTTAGCAAATAATTTCACCTACCAGTACAGCAGAACAGATAATCCAAAAGAGGGCGCTAAATTTAAGGCATTACAGCTAGGAGTTTATGCACAAGATGAATTTCAGGTTACAGATAATTTAAAAGTCACTGGTGGTATTCGCTTGGATGTTCCAATTTATCTGGACGAGCCTCTCGAAAACCAAGACTTCAACAACTCTGTTTTGGCTAGACAATATAATGTACAGACAAACAGAATGCCCAAACCAGCCTTTATGTGGTCTCCACGCATTGGTTTCAACTGGGATGTAACTGGCGATAGAACAACTCAAATAAGAGGTGGTTCTGGTATATTCACATCGAGATTCCCATTTGTTTGGGCTGGCGGTGCCTTTACCCAATCTGGCGTACTATTAGATCAGAACCGTATTACGACTCCTAATACTCCTTTTAATCCTGACCCTAACAACCAGCCAAAAAGAGCGGCGGCATCTGGCCCAGGTGGTAACATTACTGTTCTGGATGAAAATTTTAGATTGCCACAAATAGCCAGAACAAACATTGCTATCGATCAGCAGCTTCCTTTTGGCCTCATCGGTACTGCAGAGTTTATGTACTCTAAAAACCTGAACTCCTTCCGATTTACTAACCTGAACCTTGTGCAGCCACAAGGAACGCTGGATGGAGCTGACAACAGACTGGTATATCCAGCTGAAATGAATACTAGAAGAAGACTGTCTCAATACACCGAAGTAGTATACATCGACAATGTTAATAAAGGATATTCCTGGACAGCAACCGCACAACTTCAGAAATCATTTGAAAGCGGTTTCTATGGTTCGTTAGCTTATTCTTATACTGAGTCTAAAGACTTGTTCCCAGGCACATCTTCTCAGAACCATTCTAACTACTACAGAGTGGCCTCTGTAAATGGGTCGAACAATGTAGATGTTGCCTTCTCTCCTTACAATGTTGGAAGTAGAATTGTTGGTGCCATCTCTTACAGAAAAGAGTATCTTAACCACTTTGGCACATCTGTTACTTTGTTCTACACTGGTCAGTCTGGTCCGGCTTATTCGTATATCGTGCGTGGAGACGTGAACCGTTCTACTTTCACTACATCAAACAGTAACCACTTCAGCTTAATGTACATACCTAGAGATGCTAGCGAAATTACGTTTTCAGGTACAGAAGCGGAACAAGCTGCACAATGGAGCCGGTTGAACTCCTTTATAGAGTCACAGGAGTATCTAAGAACCCGCAGAGGCCAATATGCTGAAAGAAATGCTGCCAGAACACCGTTTACACACCAATTTGACTTAAAGATTATTCAAGACATTTTCACAAATGTTGGAGGTAAGCGTAATACATTGCAACTATCTTTCGATGTGTTAAACGTAGGTAACCTCTTGAATAAGAACTGGGGTGAAAGAACAGGTTTTGGTGGTTCTTATTGGGATAACAATTTTTCAGTATTAGATTTAGTAGAATTTAATGGCAACACGCCAGTATACAAATATTCGCTATCTGACAACGCAAGACCTTACACCATCTCTGACGATCCTCTTAGCGGATCAAGATGGGTAGGCCAAGTAGGCTTACGTTATATCTTCAACTAAGAAGTATAACCAAACTACATACAGAAAAGGCGGGGAATATTCCCCGCCTTTTTTATTTTCATAAATTTGATGCAGCTATTTTGGAATAAGAAAATTTGTTCTATTTTTGCATCACAAACAAGGGGGATTAGCTCAGCTGGCTAGAGCGCTTGCATGGCATGCAAGAGGTCATCGGTTCGACTCCGATATTCTCCACGAAAGGCTCACAGAAATGTGGGCCTTTTCTATTTCTTCTCCAAAGCCATTCCCTACTATCCGGCACCAGCTTGCCAGCTGAAACAATTTCCGCTCCACTACTTCTTTAACTCCTGCCTGTGGCTACAGAAAAGATCTGCTTTTTTAACCTAGCTTAAATTATTCTAATGATTTTGCCCTTCCAGCACATTTATGGCCTAAAGAGCCAAAGTGGCTCTGAAACTGAACCGCATAAAAAAGCCTCCTATAGCTGCAGAGATAATGCACAGCTATAGGAGGCGCTAATTCTTTAAATAGATGCAGCTTACTCTGCAACAACTATACAAACAAGCCTTCTACCGATAAGTATCGCTCACCTGTATCGTAGCAGAAGGTAAGAACACGTGAGCCAGCAGGAATTTCGCTCTCAACTTTCTGCGCTACAGCAGCCAACGACGAACCTGAAGAAATCCCCATAAAGATGCCTTCCTCGGCAGCAGCCCGGCGTGTATATTCAAATGCGTCTTCTGGTTTTACCTGTATTATGCCATCGAGCAAGGATGTATCCAAGATAGATGGAACAAAACCAGCCCCAATACCCTGAATCGGGTGCGGACCAGGTTGCCCGCCACTTAGTACTGGCGAGGCAGCGGGCTCTACGGCATACACTTTCAGGTTCGGGAATTTTTCTTTCAGCACCTTGGCAACGCCAGTTATGTGACCGCCAGTACCTACACCAGTAATCATGTAATCAAAACCTTCCGGGAAATCGGCTAAGATCTCCTGGGCCGTGGTTTCGATATGAATTTTGGTGTTAGCCTCGTTGTCGAATTGCATAGGCATCCAGGCGTTTTCCCTTTCGGCGGCCAGTTCTCTTGCCCGCTCAATAGCGCCTTTCATGCCCTTCTCGCGTGGAGTAAGCTCCATTTTAGCGCCATAGGCTGCCATTTGCCGCCTGCGCTCTATCGACATAGACTCCGGCATTACCAATATCAGTTCATAACCTTTTACAGCAGCCACCATGGCCAGCCCTACCCCGGTATTTCCGGAAGTTGGCTCTATTATGATGCTGTCTTTATGTAACAACCCTTTTTGCTCGGCATCTTCTATCATAGAGAGCGCGATCCGGTCTTTTATACTTCCACCGGGGTTACTGCGCTCCATCTTTACCCACACCTCTACCTCTTTCTTATAAAGCTTGTTAATTCGTACTACAGGCGTGTTGCCTATGGTTCCCAGAATGCTCGTAGCTTTCATTTGTTTGTAGTTTAAATTGAATAATTTATTGCTTCTGCAGGGTCAGCCGAGCGGCTGACCTTTATTTGCGAACGGTGGTATACCCGTGAATATGGTGGCACACTTTCAGTAAGCCATACGTTGCCACCAATAATACTGTTTGCACCTACCACCGTATTGCCTCCTAATATAGTAGCTCCCGCATAAATAACCACATTATGCTCAATAGTTGGATGGCGTTTTGTAAAAGCCATCGCTTTATCTACGCTCAAGGCACCTAATGTTACACCTTGGTAAATTTTTACGTTGTTGCCTATTACGGCTGTTTCGCCAATTACTACGCCGGTGCCATGATCTATGCAGAAATGGCTACCGATTACAGCACCCGGATGTATTTCGATGCCTGTTTTGGCATGCGCGTACTCCGATAGTATGCGCGGCAGCAAGGGTATTTCCAGACGGTAGAGCACGTGCGCCAGCCTGTAAAACACAACGGCCCTGAAGCCAGGATAGGTCCTGATCACCTCGTTTAAATTACGGGCGGCCGGGTCTCCTTCCAGAATAGCTGTTGCATCTTCTAGCATTAACTGGTGAATTTGCGGCAAACGGTTCATTAGCGCGTTGGTAAGCTCTTTTGCCGGTGCCGGAAGTTGGTGTTGCATACCTGAGAGTAATCGGTGCAACTCCTTCTTAAGCGCTTTGGCGTATGCCTTCAATGCTTCGGGGCTGCTGAATTGCCGCTCCGACAAAGAAGGAAACAGCAACTGCACCACCCCTTCTATTAGCTGGCAAATGGCAGTGTCTGACACCTTATGTTGCGCCCTCTGATGCTCCTGGTATAAATAATCAAGAAAAGCAGTATCCATAATTTAACTGTACTGACTTTCGTCAGTATGAATTTTAGTTGGAAAGATACAAAAAAGAGAACTCCTAATAAAGTTCTCTCTTAAATCGGTAGTTTCCTCTAAGTTAGTTCCCTGCCTTTTGCCGCTGCTGCCTATGTAAGTGGTTCCAGGCGCAGACACAAACTTTTGTAAAAGATTACGCCTCACAACTTAAGGGCTGTGAGGCGTATCGGCAATAGTCTGCAACTATTTTATATCGTGTTACGCTTCATCCTGAACGATCAAGCATAATAAAGACCTTAAAATCATAAATACTTTAGGATACATGGTAGTCTATATTTTAGAAGTTAAATGAATGATTACCTTAATCGCGACAGAACTCAATAACATCTATGGCGCCACCGCCTCTTTGTTGCTTTTCGTCTCCAAACACTACTCTCAACTTCGCTACTCCTTTCACGTCGCCGGTGTTTAGCCTTATCGCTCCATACGTATTCGTAATTGGCAGCTCAAAGGTTCTGAATATTTCGCCCTTTTTGTTAATAAGTTCGAGTTTTGAGCCAGCATCCTCTTTTCTGATGTCGAGCACATGCACGGCTTTCAGCGTAATGGAGCTCATGGCCGAAAAGTCGACCTCTAGTTTGCCACCGGTTCTGCTTTGCCCGGACTGGCTAGGTTGGCTGCTGCCGAGGGTGAGCACTTTGCCCATAGAGCGCATAGCCTGCGGGTTTGGTGTTGTAAAATCCGTAGACCTGGCGCTCGGGATGCTGGTATCGAACAGGCTGGCAACGTTTGCCTGTTCGTACTGCCCACCAGGCAAGCGGTGTTGTGCTGTAATAGCCACAGGGGTGCCTTCACTAATTATTTCGCTTAATAGCCCCTGCCCCGGTGTCTCCTCGTCAAACTCTATTACTTCGCAAGTAGAGGGATCAATACCAAAAAACATAGTATGGCTGGTGTGTATCGGCTCTGGCTGCCTCTTAGGCAAACCGCCCCCAAACAACAAAGCCCCAATAAGACCAAGAAGAACCTGATTATGAAATACCATTCGCTCCCTCCATTTAGTTAAAAACAAAACTACTGCTGCATGGTACCTGCCCCTCCTGTTCAGTTGGCTTTAGACCAAATCTGACTCGCAGCAGGAGCACCTAAACAACTTTGCCATTTACGAACCAAACGAGGAAGCAGATGTAGGTAAACTAAAAATTATTGCAAAATTTATAAGATTGCCAGGAGGCAAAGCAGACATAAAGCCAAAAAACGATTGTTTTGAAGCCGTAAACTGATGAAAAGGAAAAGAAGTAGGTTTTAAGTTATTTTGATTTTACGAAGAGCATCAGGTACAGAAAAGCCAACAGAGCAGTGGCGGATCCGGTAAAGAAAACAAAGGGGAAGTTTTCGGCCTGGTTGTTATAGATCCACCCGGAAGCCAAAGCACCAATCCCAATGCCGGCCTCTAAGGCAATATACATGGTGGCCATGGCTCTACCCCGGTGTGCCTCGTGGCTCAGGTCTATGGTCCAAGCGAAGATGGTAGGCGAATTCATGCCAGAGGCTACTCCAAAAATAGCCGCAGCTGTGAGCAGATCGAAAGTATTTTTAGCCAGCCCCAACCACACCAGCGCCAGCACCAACACAGCCGAGCTGATCTTCAGGATGGTGATACGACCATACTTGTCAGATATACGCCCTGCCAGAAACCTGACTGCCAGCGAGGAGAGGGTAAAACTAGTAAAAAATAGCCCTTTGTTCTTTATGCCAAGGTGCTGGCTAAAATCGGGTACAACAGTAAGAATAACTCCAAATGAGAAAATGGAAAAAAACATAACCAGCGAAGGGCTAAATACGCGGGGCTCAAAAATCTCTTTTCTGGATATTTGAAGTAGCCTGAGGTTAAACCGCTGTGGACCAACCAAGGTTTCGGGCATGCGTACCACTACGGCCACCGCCAGAAAAGCCATACCAGAAGAGGCATAAAACATAACATCTAATGAAAACTGGTTGGCAATGGCCCCACCCAAAGCCGGTCCTGCCGCCATACCCAGACTACCGGCTAACCCCAGTAAGCCAGTCGCCTCGCCTCGCCGGTGCATCGGAATAATATCGGCCACATAGGCAGCAATACCTGTTGGTGTAAAACCTGTGGAGAAACCATGAATAAACCGTAGCAGCAAAAAAGCAGCCACAGAACCCGTAAGCGGATACATAAAGCCACAAGCCAGGCACACTGCACCGCCCACCACCATTACCGGAACCCGACCTATCTCGTCAGCCAGTTTACCACTGAACGGCCTCGATAACCCGGCTGTGAGCGTAAATAACGAAATGATTAAGCCTTTGTATTCTGCCCCACCCAGGCTGGTAAGGTAGTCGGGTAATTCCGGGATGATCATGTTAAAGCTGGCAAAGAACAGGAAAGAGCTTAAACAAAGTAATCCAAATTGTAGATTGTAAATACGCGTAGTCTCTCCTGTCATGTCTGCTGTAAAGGCGCGAATTTAGGCAAAATTTTCGGGCATTGTTGCCAAGGCACTAAACCATCTCAAAAGCCTCCGGAAGGGCAAATTCATTAGAATAATTTGAATCGTGCAGTAGCTAATCTTAATATAATGTAATGCGGCAAGAGGCTTTAGAGAGAAAAACTTTGCCAGGTGCACTTATTTGAGCTCCATTGTCTGAGCGTTCAGCGAGTGGGGAAAGTGGCTCTTGATTTCTACATCCATATTTTTTATATTCTTTATATAGTAAGACAAAAGAACCGACCTGTGACCTTTTGTCTACTACCTAAGTAAGTCGGAATAGCTTGAAAATAGTTATCAATAACACTTAATTGATTTATAATATAACTTTTTCATGCAAAATCAAAAAACCCTTAGGGTAAATCGCTATTTTAGCTTTTCAACACAATTTCCAACACAGCTTGTAGAAAAATACATCCAACCATACCTAAATCTATAAAGATGAATCGCTTTTTATTGTCGCTACTGCTTTACATGCTGGGATTGTCTATGGGATTTGCCCAGCAAAAAGTTCAACCAGAACAGCTTACTGGAAGCTGGAGCGGAACAATACAAGCAGGAGAGCAGCAGATTCAGGTCATTTTCCATATAAACACTTCTCCCGAAGGTGGCGTTTCGGGCACATTTGATGTACCTGCACAAGGTGCAAAAGGCCTGCCGGTACAACAAGCAAAGCTGTTGCAAGACAGCCTGTTCCTCGACATGAAAAATCTGGGAATTGTATACAGCGGTAAAATAACCGGCCCCTCAACCATAACGGGGCAGTGGCAGCAGGCCGGCCAATCCTTCCCGCTTGTTTTAGGCAAGGGCGCTGACTCTGTAGTAACACCCAAACGCCCTCAGGAACCCCAGAAGCCTTACCCCTACCTGGAGCGTGAAGTAAGCGTTCAAAACAAGGAAGCAGGCATTACGCTGGCCGGCACCCTCACCTTACCGCAAGGTAAAGGTCCATTTCCGGCCGTGTTGTTACTAACCGGCTCTGGCCCTCAAGATCGCGACGAAACTATACTTGGTCACAAGCCTTTTTTGGTTATAGCTGATTACCTGACCCGGCAAGGCATAGCTGTGCTTCGTTTAGATGACCGGGGTGTTGGAAAATCGGGCGGCAACTTCGCCACCGCCACTACTCAAGACTTTACTTCCGATGCCAGGGCAGCTTACGCTTTCTTAAAAACCCATAAAGACATCAACTCCAAAAAAATTGGTTTGCTGGGCCACAGCGAAGGTGCTCTTATAGCAACTCAATTAGCTGCTACCGACAAGAGCGTGGCCTTTGTAGCCTTTTTGGCTGGCATTGGCGTATCAGGAACAGAATTGCTACTGGCACAGAATGAGGCTCTGTTTAAAGAGATTGGAGCGCCGCAGGAAACAATTCAAAAGTTTTTAAAAGTGCGCCGCGCACAGTTTAAAGCCGCAGCCTCCACCACCGATAGTATTGCTGTTGCCACTACCATAAAACAGCTGGAGGAGGATGCGAAAGCCAAATTTTCGGTACAGGAGCGGCAGAGACTAGGTCTTTCGCCAGAAAATACGCAGGCGCTTGTTACCCAGTTAACCACACCCTGGGTCCGGAACTTCCTCTCCTATCATCCTGCTCCCGACTTACAAAAACTAACAATGCCTGTTCTGGCCGTAACTGGTTCCAAAGACCTGCAGGCGGTGCCACATCAAAACCTGCCAGCCATAGAAAAAGCCCTAAAAATTGCCGGTAACAAAACCGTAACCATTAAGGAGCTACCAAACCTCAACCACCTCCTCCAAACAGCTACCACAGGTATGGTATCAGAATATGGCACCATAGAAGAAACCATTGCGCCAGTAGCTTTAGAAACAATTGGAAATTGGATGAGAATGGTAATAAAGTAAGTGCTAATTTCTTATTCTAACCTCCAGAAGGGCAAAATCATTAGAATAATTTCATAAAAAACAAGCTAAGCTTTAGACAATGTATTGCGACAGGAGGCTACAAGGCAAAGACAACTGCCAGGTGCACCTATTGACGATTTTTTGTCTGAGCGTTCAGCGAGTTCAAAATCATCTTGATTTTTTTGGTTCTTTTTGTATCAAGACAAAAAGAACAAGGAAGCCAGCAATGAAATAGCTCCAGCTTGATGAAAAGTCAGACAGAAGCAACGCGAGCTTAGACAAAAAAGCCAATAGCAAAAGCGAACGGATCTAGCTCACAAGATCCTTTCAGGATGACAAAAAGGAGAACGTTAATACTTTATGGAGTGACCCGAACAAAATACCTATATAAAGATTGTTAAGAATGGTATTTGCAGAACCTCCCCCCTTCACGGTACGGGATCATAGCCACTACCTCCCCAGGGGTGGCAACGGCCGATACGTTTCAGCCCCATCCAACCGCCTTTAAAAGGACCGTATTTTTTTATAGCCTGCACGGCATAAGCAGAACATGTGGGCGTGTAGCGGCAGCTGGCCGGCGTAATAGGCGAGATAACGTGCTGGTACACCCAGATTATTCCCAGTAAGAGCTTTTGTATGATCCAGGTCATGGTTTTGCGCGAATATGCCACATTGTTTCAACAGCATTTGCTACCTTTTTGTTAAATTTGCAGCAACTACATCAACAAAACAATAAATCATGTTCAAAAAAATCCTTTCACTCCTACTTCTAGCCTCGCTGACCCTACCTTTCGGGGCCAGGGCCGATGAGGGAATGTGGCTTCCGCTGCTCATAAAGCGCCTGAACCACACCGATATGCAAAAGCAAGGCCTGCAACTAACGGCCGAAGAAATTTATAGCGTAAACAACTCCAGCCTAAAAGATGCCATTGTGCAGTTCGGCGGTTTCTGTACGGGTGAGTTCATTTCTCCGGAAGGATTGCTTCTGACCAACCACCACTGTGGCTACAGCGCCATACAATCTCACTCCAGCACCGAAAACGACTACCTGACCGATGGTTTCTGGGCCAAGTCTAAAGAGCAGGAGCTCTCTAACCCAAGCTTGTTTGTTGATATTCTGGTCCGCATGGAAGACGTGACGGCCCAGGTGCTGGAAGGCATTAACAATAATACTCCGGAGCAGGAGCGTGCACAAAAGGTAGGACAGCGTGTGCAGGCCATTGCCAAAGAAGCAAGCAGCAACGGCCAGTATGTGAGCTATGTACGCGATTTTTTTAACGGAAACGAATATTACATGTTTGTGTACGAGCGCTTCACAGATGTGCGCCTGGTAGGTGCTCCCCCCTCTTCAGTAGGCAAATACGGCGGCGACACCGATAACTGGATGTGGCCACGCCACACAGGCGATTTCGCCATGTTCCGCGTGTACATGGCCCCCGATGGCAAACCAGCCGCTTACAACCAGAGCAACGTGCCTTACAAGCCTAAGCACTTCCTGCCGATCTCTATCAGCGGCAAAGAGCAGGGCGACTTTTCAATGGTATTCGGCTTCCCGGGTCGTACGCAACGTTTTATGACCTCGCACGGCCTGAAACTGGAATTGAACCAACTGAACAAATCTCGCATAAAACTGCGTGAGGAAAAACTGGCTCTGTGGAAAGCCGACATGGACAAAGACCCGGCCACCCGCATTAAATATGCCTCTAAATACGCTTCTACGGCCAACTACTATAAATACTCTATCGGTCAGAACGAAGGCATTAAGCGCATGAAAACTGTAGAAGGCAAAGTAGCAGACGAAGCTGCTTTCCAGAAATGGGCCAACGCCGATGCGCAGCGTAAAGCCTTGTATGGCGATGTGCTTAACCAAATTGGAAGCGCTTATGCGAATATAGAGAAGTATAACCTGGGTAGCATTTACCTGAACGAAGCTATTTTAGGCACGGAATCGCTGTTGCTGGCTTACCGCATGTCGGCCCTGCATGGCGCACTCAAAGCTAAAAACGATGCCAACGTAAAGCAGGCAGTAGAAGACCTTCGCCCTCGCGTAGATGCTCATTTTAAAGACTACAATGCAGCCAGCGACAAAAAAGTGTTTGCGGCCTTGCTTCAGTTCTACCACCAGGACATCCCGAAAGAGCAGCAACCTGATTCGTTTAAGAAACTGGTGCAGAAGCATAACGGTAACTTTCAGAAGCTGGCCGATGAAGTGTACAGCAAATCGTTTGTGGTATCGCAGCAGCAAACAGAGGCTTTCCTGAAAAACCCAACCCTGAAGCAGCTGGAGAACGATCCGGCATACCAGATCGTGAGCAGCATCATAGACAACTACCGCAGCAACATAGTACCGCAACTGGCCGAAAGCAATGCCAAGCTGGCGCAGGCAAACCGCCTCTACGTAGCTGCCCTCCGCGAGATGAACCCTGATAAGGTTTATTATCCGGATGCCAACTCTACCCTGCGCCTGAGCTATGGCGCCGTAAAAGACTACAGCCCGCAAGACGCAGTTCGTTACAACTACTACACCACCATGGAGGGCCTGATGGCAAAAGAAGACCCCAACAATGAAGAGTTTGTGGTGCCTGCTAAGCTCAAGCAACTCTACGAAGCTAAAGACTACGGTCGCTATGCCAACAAAGACGGCGAACTGGTTGTTAACTTTATTACCGACAACGATATAACAGGCGGTAACTCAGGTTCCCCGGTTATCAACGGCAACGGCGAACTCATCGGCCTGGCCTTCGATGGCAACTGGGAAGCCATGACAGGTGACCTGGTGTATGACCCGGAGTTCAAACGCTGCATTAACGCCGACATTCGGTACGTGCTGTTTATTGTAGATAAATATGCCGGTGCCACAAACCTGATCAACGAAATGAAGATCGTGGACAATGGCAACCCAGGTGCTAACACAGCAAGTGCAGCCGCACCAGAAGGTCTAGACGTACTTCTGAACGAGGCAGTAGAGGAGGCAAAGGTAAAACTATCTAGCGGTGAGTCTAAGGTAAAAGTGAAGAAAAAGGAAGGCAAGAAAAGTGTAACAGTTGATGTAAGAAATTAAGTATCTTGTTCTTCTTACAAAAAGAGGCTGCTCTTGGTGGGCAGCCTCTTTTTTATTACCAATACCCTTTGCTCGTTTAGGCATCAGACACCTCCGGAAGGCCTTTTTCATTAGAAGAATTTACTTCTTTGATCATTTAATTAATAGCAAACGGTCGTGAGTATAATCATGCAACCAACTATAAAACAACCACTTATAAATAAACTTCTTTTCTTAATACAATTTTCAGCCTAAAAAATGGTTTTTTTTTATTTTCTGTCCGTATAAAATGGTTTCTAAAACAGGACTTAATCACAAACGGATGGGATAAATATACTACAGCACATTGCATTCTTTCTTTGCCTATTACTCCCGCACCTGAGCTTTGCGCAAGCCGATGTGCCTGTCGGAGCAAGAGCCGCTGCCATGGGCAATGCCTCTGTTACATTTCCGGGGCTGTGGGCACTGCAAAATAATGTAGCCGGTATAGGAAAAGCGGAAAACCCTATGGCTGGTGTTTATACCGAAAACAGGTTCGGAATGAGTGCCTTTACAACGGTTTGCTTTCTGGGTATTTACCCAGTAACAGATGTGGGTACGTTTGGGTTGAGCATGAGCCGGTTTGGCGATGAACTTTTTAGCCGGCAATCGCTGGGCCTTGGCTTTGGGCACCAGATAGGGCAATTTAGCTTGGGGGCAAAAGCAGATCTATGGCAGGTGTCGGCGCATGGCCTTGGCAGCAAAAAAGCCTTTAGCTTTTCAGTGGGGGTGCAGGCGGAGGTAATACCAGACTTGTTTTTCGGTGCCTATGCCTACAACCTTACCCAGGCAAAAGTGGCTACGTTTCAGGATGAGCGCTTGCCAACCATTATGAAAGCAGGCCTTGCATACCGTCCGTATCAGAAACTGCTTTTGAGTGCCGAAACCGAAAAAGACATTAACTACCCTGCCGACCTGAAGGCAGGTATCGAGTATAAGCCGGTAGAAAAGTTTGCATTGCGCACCGGCTTCTCCGCCCAAACCAGCACAACCACCTTTGGCGCTGGTTTTCTGGCCCGCTTCCTGCAGGTCGATTACGCGCTGGGCACCACTACCCTGCTTGGCCTTAGCCACCACCTCTCCATTTCTTATACACATAACTGAGGCTTATGGTGCGGTGTTTTGTATGTTCCTTCCTGCTAATACTCCTGCATAAGCTACCGCTGCAGGCCCAGGACTTCCGGCGCCATACCTTCGACTTCGATTTGTTTGTGCAGGAGCTGTTTGCGCAGCAGGAAGATGAAAACGTGCCTTACGAGGACATGTACGAAACGCTGTTCCAATACTACCAGCACCCCATAGACCTCAACAACACTACTCCCGAAGAACTGGCGTCGCTTTACATTTTGTCGCGCCCTCAAATTAATGCCTTGTTCAGCCATATAGAGACCAATGGTAAACTCCTGAGCATTTATGAGCTGCAGTCTATAGCCGGCTTCGACCTGCTTACAATTTACCAGCTGGTGTATTTTGTGAGGGTGGAGGATGCGGGGCTCAATGCCGACCAGCGCCCGCTTTGGCAGCGCATCGTGGGCGAAGATAACAACGCGCTGATTATGCGTTACGACCGCACGCTGCAGCAACGCCGGGGCTACTCTCCCCTCGATAGCACCAGCCGCTCTACCTCCTGCTACCTCGGCTCTCCCGATAAGATCCTGATGCGCTACCGTGTAAGCCACACCCGCGACTACAGCCTTGGTTTTACAGCCGAAAAAGATGCCGGCGAGCAGATTATCTGGGACAGCAGCACCCGTCGGTATGGGTTCGATTTTTACTCAGCGCACCTGCAGCTCTACAACAAAGGCAAGTTTAAGACGATTGCCCTCGGCGATTACCAACTGCAGTTTGGGCAGGGGCTGCTGCTTTCGTCGGGGTACAGCGTAGGCAAAGGCAGCGAAACGATTACCACCGTTAGCAGGGCCAATGTGGGCATCAGGCCCTACAGTTCGGTACTGGAAAACAGTTTTTATAGAGGAGCGGCTGCCACGTATGCCTTATCGCGGAACCTGAACCTTACCTCCTTTTTCTCCAGCAAGCGCGTAGATGCCAACTTGCAAACTACGCAACTCGATACCCTGGAAGAGGTCACATTTTTTACCGGCATACAGGCTTCAGGCTTCCATCGCACACCAACAGAGCTTGCCAACCGCAAGCAGGTGCGGGAGCAGATGGTGGGCGGAAATCTCAGCTTCCAGAGCAGCGACAGAGCTTTCAGTGCCGGTTTAACTGCCCTCAGCACCACATTTAGTGTTCCTATTCAAAAATCGGGGGCCGCTTACCAGCGCTTTGAGTTTGGAGGAACACATAATTTTAACGTAGGTACCCACTACAGCTACGTATGGCAGAATGTGTACCTCTTTGGAGAGACTGCTGTATCGGGGAGTGGCGGAGTAGGCACTGTAAACGGATTGATTGCCAATTTATCGAACAAGGTCGAAGTAGCTATGTTGCACCGCCATTATACCCGCAACTTCCATAGCTTTTATGGCAATGCATTTGGGGAAGGCACCCGCAACATAAACGAAAGTGGTTTTTATACAGGCATTAAGCTTAAGCCCTTTCCGAAATGGGAACTGACAGCCTATTACGACCGCTTCCGGTTTCCATGGCTGCGCTACCGCGTAGATGCACCTTCGCATGGCGATGAATACCTGGTGCGCCTGCTTTTCCGGCCTAACCGGCAGTCTAGTTTATACGCACAGGTAAGGACGGAGCAGAAAGGCCTGAATATGGCGAACAACACCACCAGCATAGATTATGTGGCGCAGGCTGAGCGGCGAAATTACCTGCTTTATTACGACTTCTCTCCTACGCCGCGCGTGTCGCTGCGATCGCGGGTGCAGTTTAGCAGCTATGCGCAGGAGTCGCCACGCACTACAGGCTATATGATTGCACAGGATATCAATTTTAATCTTCGCTCCGTCCGCTTTAGCACCCGTTATGCCATTTTCGACACCGACAGCTACGATACCCGCCAATACGTTTTCGAGCGCGATGTACTCTACGCTTTTGCCATTCCGGCTTTCTTTGGGAGGGGCACCCGCATATATGCTCTAATGCAGCTTCGCCCTATGCGCCGCCTCGATTTTTGGATAAAATACGGCATCACCCACTACCGCAACCAAAGCACCATTGGCTCCGGTCTCGAAACTATAGAAGGTCCTATCCGGTCTGACGTGCGGGTTCAGACGCGTTTCAGATTTTAAAAAAGTAAAGGGGTTAGAAGTTAAAGCGATTTTGGATTGTTGCTCTAATTTCTGACCCTTCACCTCCCCTTCCAATTGAATTTTAGAAGGTCTTTCTAATTGTGTATTGAAATGAGCTGTACTAACCTGTCACTTAAAGCCATTGTTCGTTAGCAATACAAAAGCCTCTGGAAGGGCTAATTTATTAGAATAATTGGCTCTCCCAGAGGCTTTTGTTATTGAAGCGCGCTATGGCACATTTTTCACGAACACCACTTGCTGTTTATCTGCTTTCAGCACATTGTTCATGAACGTAATAAGAGATGGATACTTATCGGCCGGAAATCTTCCTTTTTCCATTTGCAGCTTCCGGATATAAAGCACATTATTTCCGTCTATTTTGGTTTGCGCCTGGTAAACGCCAAAGTCAGAATTAATTTCTATATCCTGTGGTTTCGATTCCAGGGCATAGCCAGGAGGCAGTTGATACTCCACCGTGTCTACGTCCAGAAAGGACATAGAACGTACCACTTCTGATTTCCGGTTTTCGACGGTGTTGGGTACGTGGTCCCACTTGGTCATTAAATTTGGAGTAAGGAATAACCGCTTGCCGCTTATGGTTACACATTTGGTCAGGCTCAGCTCCATTTTCTCAGTTACTTCCGGCACTTTGCTTTTTTTCAGGTCAAATACAAAGCTGTTGATCTCAAAAGCAGGCAGGTTTACCTGCTGGTATAACCATTTGCGCTGCTCCTCCGGCTTATAAGAGGATATAACGTTTTCACGTGACTCGTGCTGAATACCAGAATACAAGGTTGTAACTTTGGCGGCCCCATTGCCTTTTTCATCAAGCTTTACAAAAATGCTGCGCTTCTGCGCATTATCGGTGGCACTGTATTTTGGAGTTCTAACTAGCTTGCCACCCTCCGGCGTAATGAGCAGGGCATTTCGGTCTCCGGTAAAACTTCCGGCATACCCTACCGCATTAGTTTGGTCCGTACACTCTAGCCAGATGGTATCGTTAGCCATAGGTACACAAAGTACCACATGGTTAAACTGCGAGCTCGGAAAATCTTTTATTAGTTCCGGTCCATTGCTGCCTCCATATATCAGGGTATAATATGAGTCGATATCAACAGCTTTTAGCAAGGCTTTTGTATAATTAGAAAGACCTTTACAGTCGCCATATCCTTTTGCGTCGACATAGCTTGCTTCGAATGGCTGCCAGCCACCAATGCCCAGCGACACATTAAAGTAGCGGGTTTTCGATTGCAGGTATTCATATACCTTCTGCACCTTTTCTTCCGGACTTTGTGCCGTAGCAACCAATGCTTTTACCTGCTGCTTTGTAGCCTCTGGTAATACATCGCGGCCAGCGTTAAGTTTGTTAATCCATTGCCCCAGTGCCTCCCATGTCTCCATATTGCCAGCATAGCCTTGTACTTCAAAATCGGTGGGAGCTGTGCGCACCGAAGGCAGGAATTCTAAAGCCGATGGTCCGTAAGGCTCCGGATCTGATAAAGGTTTGAGGTTGCTTACGCGCCAGGTGTAGACATCGTGTGTGGCGGTAGTTTCTTTTGCCACAGTGCCTGTTAAATTTGTTTCGCGGTAGCGCAGTTTCATACCCTTAGGCATGCTTACCTGAAACAAAGCAGCCTCCACCATCAGCTTTGTCTGATCCTGCGGAACCCAGACGGGGTAAAACATCATGTTCGTGGTAGTGGTCTGGTACTCATATTCTACCGTGTAGGGGTAAACACGGTGCGAAAGATCTGCTATTTTCAGCCGGTCATCATCAAAAAAATTGGTTTCCGACATCGTCTTTACATCTTTTATGTCGCTTTTCTTCAGTGTGGCTACCTTTTTACCAAACATATCGTAAGTAGTGCCTTTTATATAATCTACTTTGGTGAGTTTATCGTAACGCACACGCAGCTTAGCCTCGTGCTGGCCTTTGCTGTTGAGAATTTTTATAGTCGCTTTTATGCGCTTGGTGCCGCTGCCAATAGAGTTTACCGTAAAATAGGTCTCTGAAGAACGCACTACTATATTGGCTTCTTTCTCCTTTTCCTCTGCCGCAGCAGCTGCACTAGCAGAGGCATTCGCGCCCTGAGGTGCGCCCAAAAGCACACCCAGGAGGCAAAGGATAAAACAAATTTTATTCATACTAGATGTTTTTTAAAAGCTATATCAGAAGGTAAAGGCCAGAAAAGAAAAAGTATGCTTGTCCGGTTGATCATTTACCGTTGAATTAAGGTTAATTTGAAGATTTCTTTAACACGATTTGCTCTGCGTGCTTCGCCACAATCTGGTTATAGAACTCCTTGAGGTAAGGATATTCATCGGCATAATACAGCGGCTTGTTTATGCTGATTTTGCTCATTACCTGAATTTCAGAATTTTTGCTTTCTACAATGTAAGTAAACTTACCACCATTGTCTGGCAAAGAAACAGCAATACTTTTAGGAGTCTCATCTACCTCATACCCAGCCGGAATGGCAATTTTGCACATAAAAGTTTCGTCCATAGGGTATCCGAAGTCTACCGGGTAGCTTCTTTCCTCCAGCTTGAATGGATTCTCTTTTTCCCCCTTGCTCATCATAGGGTTCAGGTATAGCACATCGTTAGCTTGGCCATTGCCCATGCCGGTTATTTCGTATACAATATTGAGCGCTTTATCGAGCTCCTTCAAGTTGGTAATCGTTGGCTTTCCAAATTTAATTTCACCAATTTCCTTATTTCGTTTCTCAGCAAATTTATCCTCGCCTTCGTCTTTGATGTCTCCTCTTAGAAACAGTGCGCTGTAGCCTGTGTTAGACTCGCTTAATTTTCCTTTGATTTCGCCCTTGGCATCTATGGCTAGTTCTCCCATGCAAAACGTAGTGTAGTTGCCGGTAGGCTTAATGGGCACCCAAGTGTGAGAACCTGATTTAATGACATAGCCATCGCCGTTAAGGCAGCGGTAAGGTAGCATTCCTACTGGCAGGAGCGGGTCAGTGGCATCTAACAGCATCTCCTTCTCCCCTATCTTTATCTGGGCAATTACATAGTTGAATTTGGAGAGCAAAGGAGAGCCCTTGTGTACACGGCCGTGGTTTCTGGTGCTCAATAATACAGGAGCAGCGTCTATATCTGCTTCCAGGAGCATGGCAATCAATAGCAGGTTTATATCTGCTGAGTTACCGGCTTTGCTATCGAAGGCTTTTCGGGTGGTACTGGTGGTGTAGAAACCATGCTTCCCGTTCCATTTCATGTTGTTTTTAACCAAATTGTAAATAGCTCCTACCTGTGCTTCAGGAGTTTTATTAGCTGCTTTAATGGTAGCTATTTCGCTCTTGAAGAAGCCGCTGCGCTTGAGTTGGGTTCCGAAACGCTCCTCCTCCATCAGTTTTTTGATTACCTCTTCCCAGTTACCGGTAGCTACCCTCGGAATCTGGCCCGGAAACTTAACTACTTGCAGTTCAAAGTCGAGCCTTGCCTGGTAATCTCGGAGCGTGGTAATATATCTCTCTTCCTGCAAAGCGGGCACATCTTTCATGACCCACACATAGGCCTCGTTTCGAACGTCTACATCAGCAGAGGCTGCTGCATCTTTTTTGTTTGTATAAAAGCTATGGTAGCCGTTCTGCAGAAACTTATAGTCGAAGTACTCCGGTATACGGGCGCGGTACTCACTCCAAATGGTTGGAATAGTAGTTTGAAACTCCCATGGGTTTAAAGTATAAACAAAGTCAGAGGTAACAGTATAAGAAAACTCTATTACAGAACCTTCTTTTACATTGGGCATGGTAAACTTCTTCTGCGAGTTGTTTTCATTAAACTTCTCATCGAATATGGCTTTAGACTCCAGCTTATCCTTTGTTATTTTGCCGTTCTCGAGGTTATAGGTAAAGCCTTTGATAGAGGTGATTATTTCTTTATCGCTGTTTCTGCGATAGTACGGGATCTCTACATTAGCCCATTCGTAGCCAGATTTTTTCAGGATCTTGATGCGGGTGTGGCGTTCAAAAACAAGTTTTAGTCCACCGTTCGTGTTAAAATACGAGTAACCGTAGTCCGACAGGATAACTGCAGCGGCACTTGTGTCCTTGTCGTAAGATTTCATGCGGAGTTCGGCTTCGCTTATTTTGCCGAACTTGGCAGCCTCTTCCTGCGCCATAGCAGCGGGCATACTATAAAAAAGGTACAAAAAAAATAGCAAGCACAGTTTAGTAAACTTATGAGCTTTCATAGGCAATTGGTAAAGAATGTTAAATAGATAAAGTTTAATATTTGTAAGTAGCTAAACTACAGTGTTTTATTAATAAACCTCCCGATCGAAAGCTCTGATATAAGATTATTCTATAAATTAATATATAAATTCTTAAATAATCTATGTAACACCCAATTTTTTTTCTACAATTATCCTATAAAAACTTTATTCCTTATGATTTAGCTGTTCCAGGTATTTCTGCTTAAGTTGTTGAGTAGTTAAATAGTAGCCTAGGTGACTAGTGACCAGTAAAATTGAAGAAGTAAAACCTAGGCGCTTTAGTAGATTAATTATATTTCTAAAATTAACCATACTGCAACAGAACAATTACTATGGGTAGAGAGATAGAACAAGATGTGTTATTAGCCAGCTGTTGAGCATGAAAAGACAAATTAAGTATGAAAAACATAATCTTAGCCATTCTTATTCTCTTGCCTTCCATTCATTTGGGCAAAGTCGGAAAATGAATGTAGAGTTGAAGAACCAACTGGATAGTATTAGTGTACTTGACCAGAAGTATAGGATCCTCCTTTTTGATTATCCAGAACATAGTCAGAAAGATTCCATTGCCAAAGCTTTTGGTATTTCACCCTCTGAACTGTGGGGCTACATTCAGAGCAACATGCTGAAGACAGATTCTTCTAATCTTCTCTTTATTGAAGAAGTGTTCAACAAATATGGCTATCCTGGTAAAAGTCTTGTAGGAGCGAAAACAAATGAAGTTGCCTGGAATGTGATACAGCATTCAGATAAGATTCCTCAATATATCTCTCTAATAAGGAAGGCAGGTAAGGAAAAGGAGTTACCTTTTACATTGGTTGCAAAAATGGAAGACCGCTATTTAATGAACCAAAAGAAAGAGCAGATTTATGGTACTCAAGCTTGCGGCGGTTGCTTAAGCAATGGAGTGAACAGTCCGGTTATTTGGCCTATAAAAGACCCCAAATTTGTAAATAAGCGAAGAAGAAAAGCAGGATTTGAGCAGACTATAGAAGAATACGCCAAGCAAATGGGTATTGAATATAAAGTAGTTACCTTATCTGAAATGAAATAATTTTATGTTCAACCACAGCTACAAGGCAGCTAGGCCGACTAATCCACTTCTTGTTGCCGAAGACAGTGGCTTACTGTTTATTTGCAGTAGCTGTTGCTGCTATAAGTGAAAGAAACCGGAGCAAAGCCTTAAAATATATCTGATTTGTAAAATAGCCACTGCATTGGATTAACCTATCTGCCTGAGCTGGTGCAGCAGAATCTCTAGTAACTTCGAAGAAATGCAAAAGGCCAGTCAACACATCACGAGGAGTGCCAACTGGCCAAGTTGTTTGCTTTTATAGTAACCTATGTAGTGGACACCAAGTCCGGCTTTGCAATGCCGGATGGAGATGCTACAGGTAAGAAGAGAAATTGGTGTTGTTTTGCCAGAAATTCCGGCAGGCATCGCGCTGTTGCTCAAGAAACTCGCGGTCTTTCTTTAGAGTTTTCCAGTCGCCAAGGCCCAGTCGCTCGCAGAGTCTGAAAAAACTGTCTCCTTGGTTGCGGTTTCCTCTCACTTGTACCAAGGCACTTAACAGAGGTCTTCCGGCAGCATACTCTTCCTCAGAAATTTCATCTATAACCTCATTTAGCTGGCACTTCTCGTAAGTATTTTCCAGATTAAGGCCAAGCTCAGCTTCGATCACTAAATTTTGAAAAGACATCAGGTGAGCTCTTCCACGGGCTACTTGTATGAGTTTCTTTCGTACGCGGTTATTCATAGTGCAAATTTTAAGGTTTTAGCAGAGGGCTCAAAAACAATCAAAACTGGGGTAGGTTGCCTGACTGCTATAAATTTTAAAAAACATATATAGCTTTATACGCATCTGCCTCGGCTATGGTTATAACTAACTATAGTTCCCAAACAGATGTTAGCTGCACTTGAGAGGCCTTGTGTAAGTTATTAATTATTCAGAAATAGGCCTGGGCTGCTTTTCAGAGAGGTATTTCCAGTACCGTTTGGGCACATGGCGCTGGTGCAGTTTCGGATTTTTCCGTTCCGGAATATTTACATGGTCAAAATATACCTGCCATAGTTGCTGATACATATCTTCTTTTGTATCGAAATCAGCTTTTTGCAGTACTCCCTGCTGCCGGCGAGGCATGCCTGTTTTTTCCAGATTTATAAAGGTAACAGCCTGAAGGTCGTAATAGGTTCCGTAGCGGCGCCTCAGGTCGTAGATACACCACTGCTGGTCTGCGTAACGGTTCTTGAAATGATTTATAATGAGCGGCAAAACATTATAGTCCGGCGAAATGGCGGCGTAAAATAATCCGTCCTGTGTTTTCTGAAAGCGCACAAAGGCTTCCATACGATGCTTTTCGCGGTGCACCTGCTTGCTTGCCTGCTGCACCTGTAACACGCAATCTGCCGTAAAATTGCCTTCTATGCTACTTTTATTGCTAAAAACCAGGCGAGCGTACTCAAAAAGCAGCATCTCAAAGCCAGGTTGCTCCCAAAGGTAAGTATGGTAGAGCGAACGTAAAGCACCGGCCGATAAGCGCTGTTGCAACCCCTGCCATACTCTGTTTGCCTTTGCCTCGTCTGTTGTTACAGCAATGGTCTGGCTTAGCAGTTGTGGCTGCGCCAGGTGCTCCTGCTCAATGCTATGGGGCCACACTTTGCGCTCGTAGGCATCGAACACAACCGTTAGCAGGCCTTCGAAGGAGCCATCGTAGGTATAGAGGTGCATGAAACAGATTAGAGAGATGAAAAATAGTTGCTAAAGTTGCCTGGCAGTGGTACATAATAACCTATGGACACCGGGAAACCAAAGAACCGGGCAAGTACAAGCCTTATGTTTGATAGTACTTAAATAGTTCCGGAAGGCTCTTTTTATTAGCAGAATTCAGTTTTGGTTTGCCGTTCCTGTAACTCAACATAAAATTACTGCCGGAGAGAACAGCCTGTATTGCTTCTTATTACAAAATCAGGCAAGGTGGCAGCACATATATTTCTTATTGTAAACCAGCACCTTACTAAAAGCAGTTACTAATTAGCCTTTGATTTTTGATGCTTTTGGTCTGACTGTAAACCAGAAGTGAGCCGCTGCAGGTGAGGAACCAACATGTTTAGTTTGCAGTAGCAGGTAATGCGGGCAACTTTTGTGTTATTTCTCATGATCGTATTATTTTGAGCGTTACAAATTTTAGTTTCGGAATTGTTAGAACCAGAAATCATTGTTTTTCAGCTTAAGCCATTCTCAAGGCTTACTGGGAACATATGTTGGTGATGTAAAAGCCGGAGAATGCATACTATTGCTGATTTTGTCGCTAACCTGTGTTATCACATGGCCTGTAGCAACTCCGCAACTCTTCTTTTTTAGTATTACCACCAACTCATATTCTGCATAAGCACTTAGTACATCGGGGCAACTCTAACTGGCCTGCTGAAACAAGTCGAGCTGCTGGGTCAGTAAAGCACTCCTGGTGGAGCCATCGCCGAAGAGTATTTTTCGGCGAATGGAGAAAGAGTCAAAATCCTGGCGTTGCAGACTTTTGGTCTGGCAAGTAACAAAGTATTTGGCCCGCTTAAGCACTACCCCCATTTTGCGCAGATGGTCGAAATGCAGCGGTGCAAATCGCCTGGCCGACACAATTTTCATTGCTGATTTTACTCCAATGCCCGGCACGCGCAATATCATCTCATAATCTGCGGTGTTTAGCTCCACCGGAAAGGCGTGCCTGTTGCGCAGTGCCCACGCCAGCTTTGGGTCTATGTCCAGGTCGAGGTTCGGATACTGCTCATCTACTATCTCCTTTACATCGAAGCCGTAGAAGCGCATAAGCCAGTCGGCCTGGTAAATGCGGTTTTCGCGAATAATAGGCGGCTCTGCCAATACCGGCATCCGTAAATCAGTGCTGATGGGCACGTAGCCGGAGTAATACACCCGCTTTAGGTTATAGCCTTTGTAAAGCTGGTCCGAAAGCTGCAGAATTTGCCTATCGTCTTCGGCAGAAGCGCCTACGATAAGCTGTGTACTCTGTCCGGCAGGAGCAAATGAGGGAGCCGACTTAAACAGCTTCTTTTCCTCTTTTGCCAGCACCAGTTGCTTGCTGATCGCACTCATCGGGTCTAATACCTCAGCATAGCTTTTCTCGGGGGCCAGCTGCTGCAGGCTCTCCTCCGAAGGCAGCTCTATGTTCACACTCAGCCTATCGGCATAGAGGCCGGCCTCTTTTATCAGCTCTTCGCTAGCTCCCGGTATGGTTTTCAGGTGGATATAACCGTTAAACTTTTCTTCCTGGCGTAGCTTTTTGGCTACCCGCACCAACCGCTCCATGGTGTAGTCGGCGTTTTTAAAAATACCGGAACTCAGAAAAAGCCCCTCAATGTAATTGCGACGGTAAAAGTTAATGGTCAGATCCACGACCTCCTGCACTGTAAAGGCTGCCCGCTGCACATCGTTACTTTTGCGGGTAACACAGTAGGCGCAATCGAAGATGCAGAAATTCGTAAGCAGAATTTTCAGCAACGATACACAACGCCCGTCTTCAGTATAGCTGTGGCAGATCCCCATTCCCTCTGCGTTTCCCAATCCTTTGTTTTCGTTTTTGCGTTTTCCTCCGCTCGAAGAACAGGAAACATCGTATTTAGCTGCATCTGCTAATATTTTTAGTTTATCTGCTATCTTGTTGTCCATCTATCTCTTATATCCGTCTTTCATAATTTAAAGATAGCAGAGCGACCCAAATAAAACTATTAAAATTAGCAAAAGTTATTCACAAGGTTTTCCACAATCAATTAAAACTAACATTATTAGCATTTAATTTTAGGTACTACAGGGCCTCCTATTACACCCTACTGCTGTAGCTATAAAGAGTAGTTTTCAGCTCCTGCCGCCTCAAAGGCAAATCATTTGCCTTTAGAAAACCATTACAATTATTCTAATGAAAGCGGGCTTCCGGAGCCGTTTTAGATGTGGATAACCCTAGGCTTCGGCCCGATCTTTTTTATAAGAAGCTCTATCTGAAAACTGCTGCACGCTTCCCCCCATTCCTCACTAAGCACCTGTTTGCAGTGAACCTCTGTGCCAGAATGGTAAACTTGTACATTGAAAAACCGTGCCATGATTAAGGCTAAAGCTAAATCTATACATCGATCCTTAATTATAGTGTTGTGAGCAGCTTATAGAAACAAAATCCATGACTATCTGTTTATCAACAGACTTTAACTGTGCTATTTTGAAAACGTATTTCCCATTTTGGCACTTTAGAATCTAACAAAGGTGACATTTTAACTAAGTTATATTCCACTAAAATATCTGACTAAAATATCTGATTTCCCTCTTGCAGCTCATGCCTCCAAACATGGTCTGTGTGGTGGGCAATTTGTAATTTCGTTGGGCGGTAAGTGCTTTGGGCAAGACCCGCTCACAAGCCTCCCAACTTATGAGCAGGTGCAGTTGCAGAATTTCTGAAATTTTAAATTATGCTTTCTTGTTATAAATTCAACCGTAAATACTGCCCGGCAGCATAACATTTATCGTTAAAGAAAACGTTATATTGGGAGGTTGCTACAAAGCCGAATACCCACAGATACTTACATGCTACTATTGCCTTTCTTTTTCACCCGCACCACATGCTTGTGTCTCCTCAGCATATTGCTGCTGGCTGGTGTGTGTCGTGCGCAGGAAGTGGAAAGCAAAAAAGATAGTCTGAAAGCAGCCCCAACCGACAGCCTAAGGCCAAAGTTTGATGAGCGTGTAATGAGCAACCTGCGCCAGATCTCGCAGCGCAAAACCATTATGGGCAAGCTCCTAAAGGCAGTACTGGTATTTGACCGGCGCGACGAAGAAGTGTATGGACTGGATGCCGAGCTAATAGAACGGGAGAACGAGCGACATAATTACAAGGTGGTCCGCCGCATCGATATCCGCACCCTCAACGCCTTTGGCTACTCTATTCACGACACGGCCCGGGTGCCGCAAACTTTTTTTGAGAAAGCAGGAAACTCATTGCATATGAAAACCCGGCACCGGCTCATCCGCAACAAGCTGCTCTTCCGGAGCAACGAGTACCTGGAGCCGCTGGCACTGGTGGAGTCGGAGCGTTTGCTCCGCCAAACCAGCTACCTGCTCGATGCGCGCATTGTTGTAAACGAGGCTACCTCCACCGAAGATAGCGTAGACGTGTTCATCGTAACAAAGGATGTGTTTAGCCTGGGCGGCTCCGGCTCTTATTCTCCCTCCTCAGGAGCTGGCAGAGTAGCGGTGCGCGAACTTAATTTCTTAGGACTCGGCCACCAACTGCGCTCCTCCTACCGGTTCAACATGGATCGTCCGCGCCCCTGGGAGGCTACCGGTGCTTACACAGTAGAGAACATCAGTAACTCCTATATCTCGGCCGACATTATATATGCCAACGAGAACTTTTACAAAGAGAGAAGCGCCTTTCTGCGACGCGATTTCTTTTCAATGAACACGAAATATGCAGGAGCTATTGGCACTAAGTGGGCCGATGAACAGGTACTGATGCCTCCGGTAGCTACAGATTCGCTTTTTTATCGGAAAAATGTAGTATATACCCAGCACGATGCCTGGTTGGGCCGCGCCTTTAAGTTCAAGACCTACAACCTGGGTTTTGAGCCGAGGGCGCGCACTATTCTGGCGATGCGATTTATTAAAACGAATTACACCACCACTCCCTCTCCCAGCTTTCAGAGCAACACGCTTGTTCTGGGTAGTATTGGTTACAGTGTGCGGCGGTACTTTAAAGACCGTTACCTGTTTGGTTTTGGTCGAACAGAAGACGTTCCGGCCGGAAGCCTGTTCTCGGTTACCTACGGTTATCAGAAAGGAGCCTTAAAAGATCGTTATTACTTCAGCACCGAAGGCTCCTTTGCCAAGTATCATCCCAGTTTTGGTTACTTTTTCGGAAAAGCAGCCTACGGCTCCTTTGTGTACAACAATCAGCTCGAGCAGGGTGTGCTGGATCTGGAAACCATGTACTTTACTAAACTTTCGGAGTGGGGTAACTGGAAACTACGCCATTATATAATTGGCAGAGGCACCTTCGGCGTAAACCGCTACCCCGAAGAGCTCCTCACCATTAACAATGAGAGTGGCCTGAGAGGCTTCCGCTCAGATTTTGTACGGGGAAGCAAGCGCATTGCTATCAACTATGAGGCGAACCTGTACACGCCTTTTTCATTGTTCGGGTTCAGGCTGGCTACTGTGGCCTTTGCAGATGCCGCCTGGCTCTCCACCGGCAACAAAAGCTCTCCACTTAAAACTAAGCCCTATACCGGCTTTGGCATCGGGTTCAGGTTCCGGAATGAGTACCTGTCTTTCAGCACCATTCAAATACTGTTCAACTATTATCCTAAAGGGCCTCCGCTGCAGAATTTTAACAACTTTAGAATGTACAACTCCACCCGCCCTTACTATGATTTTGCTGACTTCCGGTTCACGCAGCCTGGTGTTACAGAATTTCAGTAACGCATATTTTAGCTGGCAAGGCATGTGAGTCCTACGCCTCCACTTGTCATTGAATGATCCTGCGGCCATTTGACAGGATCATTTTAACTAGGCTGAACAAGATACCTGACGCAGGAGTTACTTTGGAGCAAGGTTGAAACAACCTGCGGAAGACCAGTAAATTCTTCTAATGAAAACAGCCTTCCGGAGGCTTAAAACACTCGCGGCATGCCTGGGCTATGAGTGCAACAAAACCAATAACAACATAAGCTTGCCTCCTCGGCTTCAACAATAGCAGATTTGGCTTTTACACCACCCCCTATTTCTTTAGCTTTGCAAGGAAGGCAACAGGTAGTACAGGCGGAGCTGCATCTTATTTTAGCTTCGGTTGTAAACAATATGCCTCCGGAAAAAGTAAAACAATAATGCAGCCTGACAGCCTCAGGTAACACACTTAACGGAACAACCATGGTAGATTTAGGCAATTATAATATTTTAGAGATAAGCAGAGCAGTAGATTTTGGCGTGTACCTTACCTCCGAAGATGGCGACATTCTGCTGCCCAACAAGTACATACCGGAAGGAGCTCAGATCGGCGATAAAATAAAAGTGTTTGTGTACCGCGATTCTGAAGACCGTGTGATCGCCACTAACTTGATACCCCATGCCACTGTGGGCGAATTTGCCTGCCTCACCGTAAAAGACAGCACCCCCTTCGGCGCGTTTCTGGACTGGGGCCTGGAAAAAGACCTGCTCGTGCCACTGCACAACCAGAAGGAGAAAATGGTGCCGGGCCGTAAATACTGCGTGTACCTGTACGTAGACGAAACCTCCGACCGGGTAGTGGCTACTGCCAAACTCGGAAAATACCTGCAAAACGACGACATTCAGCTGGAAGAGAACCAGGAAGTACGCCTGATGGTGATAGGATCCACAGACATTGGTTACAAAGTGCTTATCGACAACAAGTACATGGGCATTCTGTATAAAAACGAAGTTTTCCAGAAAATCGAAACCGGCGATAAACTTACAGGCTTTGTAAAAACGATTCGCCCTGATAACAAAATAGACGTGACTTTGCGCAGAAGCGGTGGCGGTTTTAACGAAGTAGGCGATGCTACAGAGCAGATTCTGGACCTGCTCCGGCAGCAAGACGGCTTACTTAATCTCTCTGATAAAAGCAGCCCCGAAGAAATTTATGAAATGCTGGGCATGAGCAAGAAAAATTTTAAAAGAGCTATTGGCAGTCTTTATAAAGCAGGAAAAATCGTACTGGCAGCCGACCATATCAAGCTAGTAGCTTAAATTCTCTGGTTTTCGCATATTTCCTGCTCAAAGTACAACATTTAAGTGCCTAAAGCGGTACATCGCGTAAGGTCTGCTTAAGAGCCTGCCTCAACATTATGCAAAAAACCAGAACTGCACTTATTGCCGGAGCCAGTGGCCTTGTAGGTGGCCACTGCCTGCAGCTGCTCCTCCACTCCGATCGCTACGATCAGGTTATTTCTATTGGCCGCCGCGATGTGCCCATTATACACCCCAAACTCGACCAGAAGGTAATTGACTTCGACCAGTTGCAGAAGTACAAAACCGACCTGGCTGCCGATGATGTGTACTGCTGCTTAGGCACCACCATTAAACAGGCTGGGTCTAAGGAGGCGTTTCAGAAAGTAGATCAGCATTATGTGGTGCAGTTGGCTGAGCTGGCCTTTGCCAAAGGAGCCTCTCAGTTTCTGGTGGTGTCTGCCATGGGTGCCGATGCCAAATCGATGTTCTTTTATAACCGCGTAAAAGGCAACATGGAGCAGGCAGTTACAAATATCGGGTACGAGTCGGTTCATATTTTTAGGCCCTCGCTCCTGCTTGGCGACCGAGAAGTGCAGCGCACCGGCGAAGAAATAGCCAGTAAGGTAATGCGCCCCTTAAGCAGCCTGCTTATTGGTCCGCTGGAAAAATACAAGCCTATTCAAGGCGAAACGGTGGCTAAAGCCATGTTGCACGTAGCCGCCTTTGATAAGAAAGGTACACACATTTACCCCTCCGATGATATAGAAGACCTGGGCAACACCACCTCTAAAGCTCCTGCGCCATAGCTCGAATAGCTTTGGAGGCAAATTATTTAAATAAAAACACCCTTCCAGAGGCTCTCGCACCAAAAAAGCACCAAGGGCTAGCAAATGGGCTCTGCTCACCTGCAGGCAATGCTGGTGGCGCTTGTTCACCAATTAGCTGGTTGGTATGTCTTTAGGTAGACCTGCCTTCATTTTTGGGTTTATGTGGTCTGCGCTGCATCAAAAAAGACTCTCTGACAGTATTCCTATTGCAACTAACGCTAAAATACTGTTTCATGAAAGAACAACAGCTGCAACACGCCTTCCCAAAGGCATCGCGCTATGACCCGGCCTGGGTTCGCAAACACTCTATGGGCGAAAATGTGCTCCTGAACCTGGAAAGCCTTACCAAATCGCTGCACCTCAAACCTGGTATGCGGGTACTGGACCTGGGTTGCGGCAAAGCAATCAGTTCTATTTTTCTGGCCAAAGAATTCGATGTTACAGTTTGGGCTGTAGACGAGGCTATATCTGCCAGCGCCAACTACGAGCGCATCATGCAGCAAGGATGCGAGGAACAGGTTATTCCGATAGAGGCAGATGCCCGTGCCCTCCCCTTCGCCGATGAGTATTTCGACGCTATTATTGTAGTGGACTCCTATACCTACTTCGGCACCGACGAAAAGTACCTGCCCTACATTGCACGCTTCCTTAAACCCGAAGGCCATATTGCACTGGTAGATGTTTGCTTTACTCAGGAAATCGAGACGCTGGAGCAGGTTCCTGGTTTTCTTAAAAAGGATTTCCAGAACTATTGGTACTTTATACATACCATAGACTGGTGGCGGAAGCTATGGGAGAAAACAGGGCTGGTACACATAGAAGAAGCCTGCCAGTTAGAAGAAGCGGAGCTGGTTCGCAAAGAGTATATCCGCGATTATACCGAGGCAAAAAAGCCAGACCCATTCGCCAAAGCGCTCCAACTTGATAGCGAAGGCTTTATCTCTTTTTTTAAACTGATAGGAAAGCGCACTTCCAAAACAGCCTACCTGCAAAACTATAAATCTGCAACCAAAAAGTAAGGACAGCTGATAATTTTACGGTTTTACTACGCAAGAACTTTTAACTTTGCAGCCTTGCGGCCCGCATAGAGCCATTGATACTACAATATATTAAATAAACATGAAAAGAATTATCAGATTAACTTTCACCTTATTGATCGTTATCGTGTGTGCTGTTGGCGCACAGGCACAGAGTGGCTATTCTACTGGCATTGGCTTCAGAGGTGGCGTAGCCTCCGGACTTACCATTAAGCACTTTATTAAAAGCGATGCAGCCCTGGAAGGCATCATCAGCACCCGCTTTCGCCACAGAGGCACCACCCTTACCCTACTATACGAAAAGCATGCTCAGGCCTTTGATATAAGCGGCCTGCAATGGTACTACGGTTTAGGTGGCCACGTTGGCTTTTACGAAGGAGCTTACTACTACGACCGTGGCCACAAACGCTACGGCGACCGCCATGTACTTGGTCTGGGTATTGATGGTATACTTGGCCTTGAGTACTATATCCGCGATATTCCATTTACTATTGGTGCCGACATTAAACCTTACATCAACATACCTAGCGGTGGCGGTTTCTGGGATTCTGCCCTGCACGTGCGTTACGTGTTCTAGAGTTTAAATGCTAGATTGGTTCAGCAATACGTACTGAAGGTGCTTCAGGCACAAAAAAGGAGGACTCCAATTAAAGAGTTCTCCTTTTTTGTGCCTGACCATTTGTTACGCTTCAAACTGGGTTCTCACTGCGAAGTTTACAAGCAAATGTTGGCAGTATAGTAATAGCAAATAATGCCATCAAATTAAAATTTCTTGTATCTGAAATCTAGTTATTAACTTAAAAAGCAATATGCACCAGCGCATCGCCCTGGTTTACTACGGGCATGTTGTTCAGTCCGATAATATAGCCTGCAGAGGTAGCTACAATTTTCACCTCCATTTCTCCATACGGATCGGTAATAGTACCCAGTAACTGGTTTTTCTTCACCTGCTCCCCCGACTTTACAACACTCCGGAAAAGACCTGCGTTTTTTGCCCTGATCCAAACATCTTTGTGGCATACTACAGGCTCTTGCGCAGCTGCAGGAGCGCCTGCCATCATGCCCAGGTGGTGTAGAAACCTGCAGGTGCCCTCTATGCCAGTGCAAATACCAACCTCATCGAAGCGCAAGGATTCGCCCGCCTCATAAACCAGTATAGTTTTGCCATGTTTCCAGGCTTCTTTACGGAGCGAGCCGGTCCTGAAACCGGCGTCTAGTACAAAAGGAGCACCAAAAGCCTGCGAGAGCTCCACGTTTTTAGGGTAATCAAGCACGCACCTTATCTGCGGAAAGTTAGAGCGGCTCGACCCTCCTGTGTGGAAATCGACTCCGTAGTCGACATAGGGCATTACTTCTTTCATAAACCGATAAGCTACGCGGCTGGCAAGCGAACCGTCTTTACTCCCCGGAAAGCTGCGATTCACATCTTTTCCATCCGGCACATCGCGCGAGAAGTTCAGGAAGCCATAGATATTCAGAATGGGTACGGCTATAATAGTGCCTCTTAGCGGGTACAGCATTTTTTTGCTCAGCATACGCCGTATAATCTCAATGCCGTTTACCTCGTCGCCGTGCATACCGGCCATGAGTAGCACCACCGGCCCGTCGTGCACCGACCGGAACACATATACTGGTATTTCTATTACGGTGCCGCTCGGCAGCTTCGAAATATTTAGTTTGGTGAGCACTTTCTCACCTCTGTCTATTGACCTCCCGTTTATGGTTATGGTTTCAGGCATGCTACTCGCTTACGTCTTTCTTTTTGGTGAGCTTCCGTTTTACAAGCTCTTCTGTAAATTCTATAATTTTTCCGGCAATATCTTTTTGTGTGGCTTTCTCGATACCCTCCAGACCAGGCGAGGAGTTCACCTCCAGAATAAGGGGCCCGCGTTTCGACTGCAGCATGTCTACACCCGCCACGTTCAGGCCAAGCGATTTAGCTGCAAGCAAGGCTGCCGCTTTTTCCTGGCGCGACAGTTTGATTAGGGTTGCTTTGCCGCCCCGGTGTAGGTTAGAGCGGAACTCGCCTTCTTTGCCCTGTCGTTTCATGGCACCTACTACCTCGCCATTTACCACGAAAGCCCGTATATCGGCTCCGCCTGCCTCTGCCACAAACTCCTGCACAATAATGCGTGCCTCCAGGTTATGGAAAGCCTCTATTACCGACTCAGCGGCTTTTTTGGTTTCGGCCAACACTACGCCAAGGCCTTGCGTGCCTTCCAGCAGCTTAATAACTAACGGCGCTCCGCCTACTTCTTTTACCAGTTCAGAGGTTTCTTTGGAGTAGTTTGTAAAAGCTGTTTTAGGCATACCCAGACCAGCCCGGGCCAGAATCTGGAGGCTGCGCAGCTTATCGCGGGAGCGGACAATAGCCTGTGAGCCTACAATACTTTTTACTTTCATCATTTCGAACTGGCGCACTACGGCTGTTCCGTAAAAAGTAACAGATGCCCCAATTCGGGGAATTACAGCATCGAAGCCGGTAAGTCGCTCACCTTTGTACAGGATGTGCGGGTTTCCTTGCTCCACTACTAGGTCGCAACGCAAATGGTCCAGCACCACGGCCTCGTGCCCCCGCTGCTCTGCTGCTTCTACCAGACGTTTGGTAGAGTACAGTTTTGGGTTACGGGAGAGAATGGCTATTTTCATAAAAGATTTTTTTTCTGTTTGATGTTAGTTTTTTTACCGACGTTTTTACGGGAAACATCCACGATAAACCGGCCCCGCAACAGTGTCCGGCCAATAAGGACGGGGTATTTCATGTCGCTGCGATCTGAGAGAGAAAACTCGGCTTCTATTTCTTCCTCAAAAAACTTTATTTTGGTTCTGATCACATATCGCTGCTGCACCTCGCCATTAGAACTTTTAATGTCGCGAAAGGTGTAATCGGAAAAAGTAAGTTTTCGGTGGTTGTACTTTGGGTGCGAAGGGTCCAGCAGGTCCAGACTAATTACATTGGTGCCGTTTGGCAATGTTTCTTCGTGGATGTCGGAGCAGTGGATGGCTGAGGTATAGGCTCCCGTATCGATCTTGGCCTCTATCTCCTCCAGGTCCAGTTCCGGGAACGACACACGCTCGCGCCTCCCAACAATCATTTTCTCCGGTTTTGGCTTTTTTGGGGTTTCCTCTCTCATAAGAGGTTAAATATACGTTACTGAAATTTATGGTTGCTACCCAAAACCCCGAAAGCCCAAATTAAGGTTATGTTAACTGAAATATTTTTAGTGGAACGGCTGCATCTGGTTTTTCAAAGGCACTGATTTTGAGCAAAGTGTATTTATCTGGCCTACACCATATGTATTATTACTTTTAAGGCTAAAGAAGCGCCTCTACCAGCCCCTCCCACTCTTGTTCCAGCGAAACGGCAGGCCTTGTCTTTCCGGCCCGGCGGTACCAATAGTCAGCATTCCAGGTGTCGCCTTCTTTGCGGTGCAGGTAAGCGTGTATCCAGGCGGCATTTTTATCGGGCAGGTCCTGGATAAGCACATGCGCTTTCTCCCAGTTGCCTCGGGCATCGAACCAGAGTGCCTGCAGGTACACAGTTGCTTCGGCTGGTGGCTGTGCGGCAGAAAGACTTTCTTTAAAGGCAGATACTTCCATTTTAGGCTAGGTAATATTTCTTTTCAACCAGAATTAGTTAAGAGCAGGCACAAAAATCCTTTGCTTACCCTAAAGATATTGTGCTATCGAACCTCTCCGGAAGGGCATTTTTATTAGAATAATTACAAATACCAAACTTTTGCCAGCAGCCTTTAGCAGCGCTGCCTGCTTTGCCCATAAACATAGGTGTGCAGAGGTTAGCCAAAGATAAATTATTAGAATGAAAAAGCCCTTCCGGAGGTAAAAAACACGAAAACAGGTCCAGGTTTACTGGCTTACTACAGAGGTTATCCACCACACGTTCCCTACCGGATCTGTTACGCCACAGCTGCGGCCATAGCTTTGTGTGGAAGGTGCCGTAACGGTAGTGGCTCCGTTTGCAAGCGCCAGTTCGTAGGTGGCATCGGCATCTGGTACGTACACAAACAAGTTCGCTGTTTGTGCCTTCCACTGCTCTGTAGCATCGCAGTACATAATGGTGCTGCCACTTATCTGCACTTCGGCATGCATCACATGTTTTTCATCCCGCATGGCAGAATATGTTTCCTCAGCATCAAATACGATGCTAACAAAGGCTTTGAATTTCTCGGCATTGTGTAGCATGAGGTAAGGCATTACGGCTTGGTGTGTTTTAGGAATTTCCATTGGTTAAAGGTTATAAATGAAACACAATGCTAAACGTTCAGCTCCTGCGCTCTCCGGTCTTACCCTTCCGAAAGAAAAAGAAAATAATCGGGTTTGGAGTTAGTTACTACTTTCAAACTTGAATGCGCCACTGATTGATCTTTGAATATACTAAAGTTAGTTGCTGGTTGCAAGGCAATTAATTGCTAATGTAAGTGATTCCTGGCTTAAGAAAACATAGCCGCTTTTGCCGCAAAAAAAAAACAGCTGATCCTTTTTCAGAATCAGCTGCATTTATGGGTAGGTGGCAAGTACTTACCTTTCCTCCTCTAAAGTTACTTTTGCCCACTTGCAGATACCTCCAAGCGGAGGGTTAAACTTATACACTTGTACCTTTACCGACTGCACAAACGGAAACCGCTCATAAACTTTGTCTATGATGCGGTGGCCCAGGTGCTCCAGCAGCCGTGCGGGCACTTTCATTTCCTCCACTACCAGGGCATACAGGGTCTCGTAGTTTACGGTTTGGTGCAGGTCGTCAGACTCAGCGGCCCGGCGCAGGTCGGTGTGCAGGTACAGGTCTATGCCGTACTTGTTTCCAATTTTCTGCTCCTCGTCGTAGTAGCCATGAAAAGCGAAGAACTCCAGGCCCTCCAGCGCAATTTGTCCCATAGTTTAGCCTAACTCGTCGAAGAAAGAGCCGGCAGTTTGTTTGGCTGGTTGCTGGCTATAGCTTCTGGATGGTTCCGTTAACGGTGGCTGAATTTCCGGCTCCTCCGGCTTTATTGGCTGAATATCCGGAATGGGTTGTTCTATTTCAGGGCCAGGTATACGGCCAGGATAGTCTGGCTCCGGCTGCTCTATTTCAGGGCCCGGAATAGATGGCACCGGCGTTACCGGGTTCGGAATTTCAGGTATCGGATCGTTAACACCTGGAGCAGGATCGCCGAAAGGCTCTACCTCGCTTGCTACCTGCAGGGCTACCGGTGTGGCGGCCACAGGATATAAATCTTCGTTTGTTACTTTCATTTCTTTCAGGTTTTGAAGCAGTTCCGGCGTGTTTATTTTTACGTCTACCGCTCTAGAAAGAATACTCAAAGTACTGGCTTTAGGTTTTGCACTTGTCTTTTCTACCTTCTCTAAAGCATCATTAGCGAGGTTTTTAAGGTCGCGCACCATGCTATCGAGATAGCTTTCCAATCGCTGGTAATCCTGCTCCAAGGCTTTAACCTCCTGCTGCATTTCTACCAGAATTTTTCCAGATTTCTGGCTGGCTTCTTCTAACAACGAACGTGCTTCGTTACGGGCTTTGTTCAGCAGTTCATCCGACTGCAACTGGGCCTCACGGGCTTTCAGCTCAGCCGATTTAGTGGCCTGCTCCAGGATACTGTTGCCAGTATCTTCGGCTGTTTTAAGTGTTTTATATAGAGAAGACTCCACCTCGCGCAGCTTCTGGGTTTCGCGATGAGCCGCATCAAGTTTCATGCGCAGGTCTTTATTCTCATCCAGTAATTTTTCCCACTGCTGCGATAAGGTCAGCAAAAAAGCATTTACCTCATCCTTGTCTAAACCTCTGAAAGCTTTCTCAAATGTCTTTTGTCTGATTTCTAACGGTGTAATCTTCATATTCAACTCAATTTTATGTCCCAGACCGAAATGGTGCGATCATCACTACACGAAACTAACTGATTATGGTGAGCCGTCCAAAATAATTTATTCACGGAAGTGCCGTGGCTTGCATTCCGGACTTTATCGATCACTTTCAGTAATTTAAAGGTGCGGGCATCCCATATTTTAATAGACTTATCCATGCTACAGGTGGCAAAATGGCGGCCATCGGGGCTGTAAGCAAGGTGGTTGATGGTGTACATATGGGCAATAGTGTAGCCTCGCTCTTTGTATCCTTGCTGCACCTCCCACACCCGCAGGTGGGCATCGCGGCCGCCTGTTATAAGTAGGTCGCCTTCCGGCGCATAGGCTACGGTAAACACTGAATTGGTATGGTTTTTCAGCTCGTGCTTCAGTTCCATGGTTGCCGCATCAAATACCCTGACGCTGTTGTCGCTGTAGCCAACGGCCAGCTCCTGGGTCTGGTTGTTCAGGGCCAGCGAACGGGCACTTTGGTCGGTGCTGCGGGTTATACTTTGCAGCTCAAAGGTATCAGCTGCCAAAACACAAACGCCACCATTGCCCTGCGCTACATATACTTTGTTCTGCAGTGCGCTGTATTTAATGTCGAAAATGGATACTTTCGGCAGCGATACCGATTTTAAGATAGTTTTGTTCTGAAGGTCGATCACCTGCACGCCTTCGTTGTTCTGCCCGATAAGCAGCAGGTTGCGGAAAGGCACATAACTGAGCGCGTAAACCGATGAGCCTACCCGTGCCACCAGTTCCCCGTTTTCGGGGTCGTTTAAATTCCAGGCTGCCACCATGCCATCTCCACCTGCCGAGAAAATCACGTGGCTCTCTCCGGATGGTTCCAGAGTGTAGATGCAGTCGCGGTGACCGGTAAGTGTGTGCAGTTTTTTTACTTCTATTGTGTTCGCCATGCCAGCTGTTTGGTCCTTAGTGAAAGCGCCTGTACCTTCATCTGCTCTGTTGCAAACACGAAAAGGAAACAAGCGCTTAAATTTGTTTAAATTTACAACAAAAAAGAAGCAATAGCAGGTTCTGTAACTTCTGTGCGGAAATTAGCGTCACATGCGCTACCAACTGCGGAATGTTAGATATAGGAATGCTTAAGCACTCCAAAATCTAATTTTTATTTTCTAATTATTAATTTGGCAGGTCTCCTGCCCTACTTATGCCACTTGTACACACCCTGCATCCTGCTCCGCAAACCCTTATCGGCATCTGGCAAATAGAAGAGCCTGCAGCAGACTTATATGCTGCTTTGCCGGCGCATGCAGATCTCAGCGTACTGGCAGGCAAGGTACACCCGAGGCGTGAGCAGGAGTGGCTGGCTAGCAGAGTACTGGCTTACAAGCTCCTACAGCAGTTTACAGAGGCACCCTTGGTGCTGTGCCGCAACGAATACGGAAAACCTTATTTTGAGCATAGCAACCTGCACATCTCTATTACGCATTCTCCTCAACTGGCTGCCGTTATACTCTCGGCGGCACATAATGTTGGCATAGATATTGAACTGATAAGCCAGAAGGCACTCCGGGTGGCAGATAGGTTTCTGGCCGACAGCGAGAAAAACTGCACAGCAGGCGATGGCACCACAACCTGCGTCTACTGGAGCGCGAAAGAAACGTTATACAAAATGTATAGCAAAAGAAACCTTATATTTAAGGAAAACATCAGGCTGACTCCTTCAGATGCCGAGAATATGCTGCTTGGACTTGTTGAGACCGCCAGTTTTTCAAAAACGTACGAGGTATACTACCAAAACTTTGACAATCATATTCTTACATATTGCATAGACAACGCTGTTGTATAAACTCTACCCAAACAAACTTCACATGAAAAAATTAGCTTCCATTGCCGTAGCCCTGCTTTTAGTCGGGAGTGTTTTTGCTCAGTCGGGCAGTTATAAACTTAACGACAAGGTGGCTGACTTTTCGTTGAAAGACGGCCAGGGCAAAGCTGTATCGCTAACCGACTATGCCGGCAAAAAAGCGGTGGTAGTAGTTTTTATAAACAATACCTGCCCTTATGCCAAACTTTATGAGGAGCGGCTGGTAAACCTTGCCAGCGCTTATGCTGGCAAAGGCATTCAGTTTGTATTTATCAACCCCAACATTGGTTCTGGCGAAGGAAGCGAAACACTTCAGGATTTGGCTGGCAAGAATTACAGCTTCCCGTACCTGGCTGACGAAGGGCAGGTACAAAGTGCTAAGTTTGGTGCCACCAAAACGCCGGAGGCATTTGTGCTGCTGCAAAACGAAGGGCAATTTGTGCTGAAATACAAAGGCGCCATAGATGACAACCCGCAGGTGGCGGACCAGGTTAAAAGCTTTTTCCTGAAAAACGTGATCGAGGAAGTACTAAGCAATAAAACAGTTTCCTCGCTTGAAAGACGCGCCACAGGCTGTTTGATTAAAAAATATTAATTAAAAGAATGTACATCTTATAAGCTCAAAAAAATTATTCTAATGAAAAGGGCCTTCTAGAGCCTTTTCAGTCCGGAAAGGCCCTAGGCTATATGTGGCGTCAGCGCCACTTAAACTTAAAATCCCTGATGAGAAATTCACCTTTTCATCAGGGATTTTGTGTTTCTGCAGCCCTAAGGAAATAAGTATTAAGGCTAATAATCTACTCTCCTGCAATGGTTCCTCCTATGCGGCCTCTCTTCTCACACTTCTGCAGCAACTGCATTAAAAAATCAAAAAACTGGAACAATTGTTAGTTATCATTCAAACTTTTACTACATTTATATATAAATTATCTATTCATATAATAACACCAATAACACTATTCCAAGGCAGCTCCTCAATACCTGTTCCATATAATAAGGCTAATCCTATGTTTAAAAAGTTTTCAGTAAAAACAGGGAAATGGTTTATACGGAACACCACTTTCACAAAGGATGGCAGCAAGAGGATCAGAAAAGAATTATTAGCATTTTGTTTTTTAAATAAAGTACACTCCCATTGGTATGGAAACATTACACATTATAGACTACATCATTATTTTTATATCGTTGGCTGTATCGCTTTCTGTGGGTTTACGGTTTGCTAAAAAACAGAATTCCACCGATAGTTATTTTGCTGCCGGAGGCACTATTCCTGCCTGGGCCATTGGTATGTCGCTGCTGGCTACGCTGGTGAGCAGCGTTACGTTTCTGGCTTACCCGGGCGAGGGCTTTTCATCGAACTGGATCTTGTTGGTGCAGGGCATTATGGTGCCACTGATACTGGTGGGCATGATTTGGTTTATAGTACCGCTCTACCGGAAAGTAATTGGCCTGAGCACCTACGAATACTTTGAGAAGCGATTCGGCTCCTTTGCCCGTTTCTACAGCTCGCTGGCCTTTATCCTGACGCATTTTTCTAAAATGGGCACAGTTTTCTTTCTGCTGGCCCTGGCGCTGGCCAACATGACGGGAGCTAACACATTTGCTACCATTTGGGTTATCGGCCTGTTGATTATTGCCATAACCTTGCTGGGTGGCATCGAGGCTGTTATCTGGCTCGATGTTATTCAGGGCTTTATGCTTATTGCGGGAGGCATTGTGTGCCTCTTCATTATAATGTACTCGGTGGAGGGTGGCCCTGCTGCCGTGTGGCAGATTGCCGAAGAACATGGCAAAACTGGCTTTGGCCCTTACGAATGGAATTTTACGAAGCTTACCTTTGTCGTTATGGCCTTGAACGGGATATTTTATGCTATCCAGAAATACGGCACCGACCAAACCATTGTGCAGCGTTATCTCACTGCCCGCACCGACAAGGGCGCTGTGCGTGCCTCGCTAATGGGTGTGTTGCTGACAGTACCTCTTTGGGCACTTTTTATGTTCATAGGTACCGCCTTGTATGTTTTTTACCTGCAGCACCCCCTGCCCGACGATATGCGGCCCGATGCCATTTTTCCTTACTTTATAAATACCCAATTGCCAATTGGCGTAACAGGGCTAATACTTTCTGCCTTAATCGCAGCCGCCATCTCCAGCCTCGACTCCGACCTGAATTGCTTGGCAGCGGTGGGAGTAGCAGACTATTACAAACGCTTTAAGCCAAACCGACCCGATGCCGAATACCTGAAAGTAGGCAAATGGATTGTGGTAGGATCGGGCTTGGGCGCTATCCTGATTGCTAGCCTTTACCTTTCTGCTGGTGAGGAAGGTGTGCTGGGCATTGTGTTTACCCTTTACTCCATCTTCTCTGGCGGTATAGCCGGCATCTTCCTGCTGGGGCTCTTCAGCGCCCGTGCAAACAAAGAAGGCCTCAACATTGGCATTATCTCCTGCATCGTGTTCACCACCTATGCCTTCCTATCGTCTACTGCCTTTGATTTTGGCAGTGGCAAAAAGTTGCTGCTCGACTTGGGAGACCTTAACTTTACGCAGCACAAATATATGTTGGGTGTATATAGTCATCTTATTGTTATAGTTGTAGGCTACATTGCCAGCTTGTTTTTCCCGAAACCGGTGCTCGATAAAAACCTGCTGTACAGTGGCTGGCTCGAGACACACCGTAAAGAAAAAAAGGCACGAAAGGCGGCAGAAGAAATGTATACGCACTAGTGCTGTGCCAAATTCAAAATTAGAAATGATGGCAGAATGATGTTCTGAAAATCTGTTTGAAGGGGCACTACCTACACTCAACTTGAAAATGTCTGGTGGAAGCAGAAGTATTCGAATGTATAAAATGGTTTAGGGACATTGCACAACAACAAGCATGGCTACCGACTCTAACCCAGTTCTTGGGTTGAGCGCCTTTGCAGGTTTCCGGTGCCGCGGGAGCGGCAGCCCGCTTGCGGGCAGGAAAGATGCAGCAGCGCGATGCCCATGAACGAGGCCCCGCGGCCAAGAGCGCTAAGCCATGTACTATAAAACACTAAGTGTATGGGCATCGGATAGAACTGCTGCTAAGAGTGCTGGAGCCTTTCTATAAGGTACCCTAATATGTTATACACTCGAATTATTCAAATGAAAATACCCTCCGGAAGGATTTTTGACAAAATGTTGCCAAGGGTATGCCCGGCATATTATGATTGTATGCACCAGAGAGTATTTTTATTTTGAATCTCAAAATCAGTTTATAAATAGTTAAATCTCATCCATCCTGATGATGAATCCGAAGTGGAATAGAAGAGAATTTTTAAAGAAAACAGGCGCAGCTGGTTTAGCGCTTTCTGCCACAGGCATACCCTTGTCTGGTCTGCTTTCGTCGTGCAGCAGGCAGGCAACCGGCTGGTCGAGCATGGTTCCTGCCAGCGCCCTAAGTGCTGCTTTTCAGTCGCCACCGGCTGCGGCTAAACCTTGGGTGCTCTGGTACTGGATGCATGCCAGCTCCTCAAAAGAAGGAGTAACTGCCGACCTGGAAGCCATGAAAGAAGCTGGAATAGGCGGTGCCTACTTAGTAGCTATCAAAGGAAAAACTGATCCGCCCCTTACTCCTAAACCGGTAGAACAGCTGTCGCCGGAATGGTGGCAGATGGTAAACCACGCCCTGAGCGAAGCTGGGCGACTGGGCCTGGAAATGGGCATACACGCCAGCGATGGCTTCGCCCTGGCAGGCGGCCCCTGGATTACACCGGCCCTCTCGATGCAAAAAGTAGTCTGGTCCGAAACACACGTGGCAGGCGGCAAACGGTTTACTGGCAAGCTACCACAACCTCCTACAAAAGTAGATTACTACCGCGACATAGCTGTACTGGCTTATCCTACTCCTCCGGGAGCAGACATATCTACGCTCACGGTAGCACCCAAAGTAAGCTCTAACAAAGCCGATATGCCTGCCCCACAGTTTTTGGTGACAGCTGGTAACAAACAAAATTTTTCTAGCAAAGAGCCCTGCTGGATTCAATATGCATTCGATAAGCCCTTTACCTGCCGCTCTATCGTTATCCGCACCAATGGCAATAATTTTCAGGCGCAGCGGCTTCTGCTAGAGGTTAGCGACGATGGCAAGACCTTCCGCTCGATTGGCCGGCTGAAGCCGCCACGCCATGGCTGGCAGGACACTGATGCCAACAACACGCACGTGATCGAGCCTACCACAGCCCGTTACTTCCGGTTTGTGTACGACAAAGCTGGTTCGGAGCCCGGAGCAGAAGATGTAGACTCAGCAAAGTGGAGCCCGAACCTTAAAGTTGCCGGTATAGAGCTTTCCGGTACACCACACATACATCAGTACGAAGGCAAAACAGGCGAAGTATGGCGCATCAGTCCCCGCACCACTGCCGCACAGGTACCGGATGATCTTTGTGTGCCTGCTGATAAGATAGTAGATATTACTAAACATCTGGATGCCAATGGCAACCTGAACTGGAATGCCCCATCCGGAAAATGGACCATTCTCCGGATGGGCCACACCTCCACCGGCCACACCAACGCCACAGGTGGCGCAGGTACAGGCCTGGAGTGCGACAAGTTTAACCCTGAGGCTATTAACAAGCAGTTTGATGGCTGGTTTGGCGAAGCAATGAAGCAGGCCGGGCCGGAACTGACTGCCAAAGTGCTGAAACTTTTTTATATAGACAGCTGGGAGTGCGGCAGCCAGAATTGGTCGCCGGTTTTCAGGGAGGAGTTCCGCAAGCGCCGGGGCTACGACCTGGTGCCTTACCTGCCGCTCTATGCCGGCATTCCGATACAGAGTGCCGATGTATCGGAGCGTTTTCTGCATGATGTTCGCCAGACGATTGCCGAGTTGGTAAATGATATGTTTTATGGTACCCTCATGACCAGGGTGCGCGAACATGGCCTTCAGTTTACTGCAGAGTGCGTGTCTCCGACCATGACCAGCGATGGCATGCTGCATTACAGCACCGTAGATGTGCCAATGGGTGAGTTCTGGTTCCGCAGCCCAACACACGACAAACCAAATGATGTGCTCGATGCCATTTCAGGCGCGCACGTTTACGGCAAACAGATTGTGCAGGCAGAGTGCTTTACGCAGCTGCGCATGGCCTGGGATGAGCATCCGGCCCTTTTCAAGACATTAGGCGACCGCAATTACGCTCTCGGCTTTAACCGCTACGTGTACCACGTGTTCACACACAACCCCTGGCTCGACCGCAAACCAGGCATGACCCTGGATGGTGTGGGCATTCACTTTCAGCGTGACCAAACCTGGTGGAAACCGGGTCGCGCTTGGGTAACATACGCGCAGCGTTGCCAGGCTCTGTTGCAGCAGGGCAATTTTGTAGCAGACATAGCAGTGTTTACTGGCGAAGATATTCCCAGAAGAGCCGTGTTACCAGACAGGTTAGTATCTACTCTACCCGGAATATTTGGCAAAGAAGTGGTGCAGCAGGAGAAAGAACGCCTGGCAAGTGCAGAGGTTCCGTTGCGCCAGATGCCCGATGGTGTTACACACACCGCCAACATGGCTGACCCTGAAAACTGGATAGACCCGCTTCGCGGCTATGCCTACGACTCCATAAACCGTGATGCTTTGCTGCGCCTCGCAAAAGTGGAGAATGGCCGCATCGTATTGCCGGGTGGTGCCAGCTATGCGCTCCTGGTTATTCCGGGAGCACGGCCTATGGCTCCAAACAGCGATACCATGTCGCCGGAAGTGGCGCAAAAGCTGCTGGAACTAGTAAAAAACGGTGCCACTGTGTTGATAACCGACCGCCCCGACCGCTCTCCCAGCCTCCACAACGCGCAGGCTAACGACGCTAAAGTACAGCAACTGCTACAGGAGCTTTGGGGCACAGGACCAGCCGAGGCCAGCACTGCTGCCAGCGCCAGCGCAGCCATTCAAAGCCTGGGCAAAGGCAAGCTGCTGAGAGGTCCTTACCAGAGTGCTTCGTTTGATGCGCTAGGTCTGGAGCGCGACGTTATCGCAACTGAAGCAGGTAGCAACCAACGAGCCCTCGACATTGCCTGGACCCACCGCTCCTCTCCTGACTTCGACATTTATTTTATCTCGAACCAGCAGGAAAAGCAGCGTAGCCTGGAGCTGTCGCTACGTGTGGCGGGACGGGAGCCGGAGCTATACGATGCTGTAACAGGCGAAGTTCGCCGGGCTGCCAACTGGCGCATCGAAAACAACCGCACTATGTTGCCGCTACAACTGGAGGCCAACGGGTCAATTTTTGTGGTGCTGCAACATAAGGTACCAGATAAAAAGTCCGAAGAAGGCAATAACTGGATAGCTCCGCAGCCTATGCAGACGCTGGAAGGAAGCTGGGAGGTACAATTCGATCCTGCTTTCGGCGGTCCGAAAGAACCAGTAGCCATGAGCCAGTTAGTTGACTGGAGTAAGCAGTCCAGCTTTGGTGTAAAGCACTACTCCGGCACCGCCGTCTACACCAAGACGTTTGAGAGCAAAGCACCTGCCGATAAGAAAAGTCGCGTGTGGCTGGACCTGGGTAATGTAGCTAACATAGCCGAGGTAAAAGTAAACGGCACTCCCTGCGGCATAGCCTGGACGGCCCCTTACCGTGTAGAAATAACAGAAGCCATTCGCCTCGGTAAAAATGAATTGAAGATTGAGGTATCGAACACTTGGGCCAATCGTTTAATCGGCGACCATAGCTTGCCAGAAAATGAGCGCCTCACCTGGACCCTGGCTCCTTATCGCCTGGAAGGTAAGCCACTGCTAGAGGCTGGGCTGCTAGGTCCTGTTACCATCCAAACAGCAAAGGTGCTATAAATCGTTTTCTATGATAAAGTAAGGGCTCCTGTTCAGTTGCATACACAGCTAAACAGGAGCCTTTTTGCTTTCTGAGTCTATACTACCCTTGGCATTTTGCTCTGTAAAACCCTCTTGAAGGGCATTTTCATTAGAATAATTTAAGTTGTGCGGTAGCAAATACCTAGTTACCTCAACTCCCCCCACCAAACTTTTGTCATCCAGAAGAAATCTTGTGGGAGAGAGCCATCAGCAAAGGCTACTGGCGGTTTAGCCTAAGTTCGCATTGTAGCTGTTACAGTTGTAATAGCGGAGTGAAGCTTTTTTATTGCTGAAGTTCTTGTTCTTTTTGTCTTGATACAAAAGGCCCCGCCAAATCGAGGGCCCCTTCCCCACTCGCTGAATGCTCTTAAAGAGAGCTCCTACCCCCCAACAGTGCCGGCTCAGTTCGTGCATTTGGCTGACTTTTCTGCTTGATTGCTACCTGCCGCAATAAACTGGAAGAGGCAGCTATTGCGCAAGCTGGTTAATACTCATTTGATTGTATAATATTTTAAGGTTTATCCATAGTAGCACTGCAATCACTGCCGTGAGTTGGAAGCTCGCCATTATAATAAACCACCAGCTGAAAGCTCGCGGGAGATGTACATTTATAGATTATACACTCAAATAATTTGAATAGGGTAACCTTCTTCAGCTCCATCCTCTAAGAAGAAAGCCCACACAGCTCTAACTAGAACTGTGTGGGCTTTCTTTTTAGTATTACAGGTATGGTTGTTACCTCAGGTTAGGATTTACCTGAACCTCGGTAAACGGCACCGGGAACAGGAGTCTGCTGGCTGTTATATTATAGGAACCGGGCAGCAGGTTCGGGTACTTTCCACTTGCTTTTAGGGCTGCACCGTAGGCTGTCATTACTTCCAGGGCCTTATCGGTACGCACCAGGTCCAGCCAACGCTTGTTCTCGAATGCCAGCTCTACCCTTCTCTCCTGCATAATGGCCGTGCGCAGCGCCTCTTGGCCTGTAACTGTAACCGGCGACACACCAGCACCAAACGCCCGATCGCGGACCTGATTCAAATAAGGGAGTGCTTCCACACCTTTGCCTTGTTCGTTCAGAGCCTCTGCCAGCAATAGCAACACCTCCGAGTAGCGATAGACAGGCCAGTTTTCGTTCGTGTTTGGGTTGGAGCCGTTAGGCTGAGGGAGTGGTAAATGCAGGTACTTCTTTACGTAAGGCTGGGCCACAAAGCTTCCATCGGCTGCCGTGTAGCCTTCGGCAATAGAGGCGGCCTTGCGGGTATCTCCTGGTTCGTAGGCGGCTATCAGGTTATCGGTAGGAATGTTCCAGCCGCCCGTGTTTTGGTTGTTGAACACGAAGCCAACAATAGGTGTTAAATTCGCAAGATTTGGCATAAACACATAGGCGAAGTTGCTTTGTAAGCCTAAGTTGCCCTGCAAGTACTGCACCTCAAAAACAGACTCCGCATTGTTTTTATTGGCAGGATCAAAGAAAGCAGCATAGTCGGGGAGCAAGGAGTATTTCCCGGAGTTTACCACTTCTTTCAGCACCGTTTCGGCCTGCGGCCACTGTTTTTGCACTACGTATACATTGCCTAAAAGCGTTTTGGCTGCGCCAGAAGTAGCCCGCCCTCTTTCCTGTTGGTCTTTAGCCGGTAACAGCGCAGCGGCCTCTGTCGCATCTTTTATAATTTGGGCATATATTTCTGCCTGAGGAGTGCGGGTACGCGTGGAGTGCACATTCAGGATTTCATCGGCAGTTCCGAAAGTAGGCTCCAACAGCAGCGGCACGTCGCCAAAATACTGCACCAGGTCAAAGTAGGCTAAGGCTCTGAGAAACAGCACCTGCCCTCTCAGGTTACTTTTTACGTTATCGGCAAAAGTGGCAGCATCTATTCTCGAAAGCACCTGGTTGGCGTAGGAAATAATGCGGTAGTTGCCCATCCATTTTTCCTGCACCGGTGCCGCCGTCGGGTTATCCATAAAGTCGGCAATTTCTTCGCGCACCAGGTTGCCACGGTTTGAGTTGTTAAAAATGTAATGTGTGTTATCAGATCGCATTTCGCCCATAATGTAGGCGCTGCCATACACAATGCGAAGCGGTGCATACGTAGCATTAACCGCCTGCGTAAAGTCCGCCTCGGTCTGGAAATAATTATTGGAACTGATAAAATTTTCGGGCGATACTTCCAGAAAGTCTTCTTTACACGCCCCCAGGGAGAGCAGCAACCCCAATGTTATGATCTTTAGTTTCATCTTTTTTGATTTTTTGATTTCCGGCCACCTTACTACCTGGCTTGCAACAACGGCAGCATGGCCTGGGGCAGAAGTAGACACCGGAAAAGATTTTACTTGTTTTAGCTATTGCAGCAGCTGAGGTTAGAATCCTACATTCAGACCCAGGGTAAAGGTTCTTGGCACTGGGTAAGCGCCCAGGTCCAGGCCTTGCGACAGTGGGTTTTCTCCGCCGGAGTTCACCTCCGGGTTAGAGCCATCGTAGCGGGTAATTACCAAGGCTTGCTGTATGCTGCCATACACGCGCAGGCTGCGCACATGCTTAATCAGGTTCTGCGGCAGGTTATAACCAAGCGAAATGTTTTTCACCGTCAGAAAGCTGCCATCTGTTACCCACAGGGTATTGGCGTTTCTGAACAAACCGGTGGTACCTGCCAGCACACGTGGATGCACGCCGTCACCTGGGTTCTGCTCAGACTTCCAGCGATTGGCAACGGACTTGGTCACATTAAACACACCATCCAGGTTATTGATGTACTCCATGGAGGTATTCATGATGTCGTTGCCATACGAGCCAGAGGCCACAATAGACAGGTCGAAGTTCTTCCAGCCAAAGGTGTTGGTCAAGCCAAAGAGAAAGTCGGGGTTCGGGTTGCCAATAATGGTCCGGTCATCGACTGTAATTACGCCATCGCCGTTAACGTCTCTCATTTTTACAGATCCTACGGTAGAGGTTTGGAACTTAGGAGAGTTGTCGAAATCGGCCTGGTTCATGTATACGCCATCTGCCACATACCCCCAGTGCATACCTATCGGCTGACCTACCATAGTAATGTTGCGGTTGGTGCCGCCACCCAATGCGGCATTGGCAGTACCCAGTTGTATAACTTTGTTGCGGTTAAAGGAAATATTGAAATCGGTTGTCCATTTAAACGTTCCTACTGTGTTGCGGGAGGTAAGGGTAAACTCATGCCCCCAGAACTTAAACTCGCCAATGTTGGCATAAAAGTTTGGGAAGCCTGTATGTACAGGCACCGGGACCTGAAACAGCAGCCCATCGGTGTTTTTGGTGTAATAGTCGTAGCCCAAAAACAAGCGGTCGTTTAACAAGCCAAGGTCGAACCCTATATCAAATTGAGAGGTTCGCTCCCAACCTAACGTAGTATTTCCGAGTGACACTACATTGTTACCTGGCGCCAGTGTGTTATTAAACACATAGTTATTAGAAGCGCCACTGTTAATCGAGTTAATTTGGGCAAAGCTTGGGTAATTACCGATGTTATTGTTACCTGTAATGCCGTAGCTGGTGCGCAGTTTCAGGAAAGAAATGGCGCCTATGCCCTGCATAAAGTTTTCGTCAGACACTACCCAGCCGGCCGAAACAGAAGGAAAATTACCCCATTTGTTGTCTGTGCCGAATCGGGAGGAACCATCGCGGCGCACGGAGGCAGTGAACAGGTATTTCCCTTTGTAGTTGTAGGTAAGGCGGGCCAGGTATGATAATAGCGTCCACTCTTCTACGGCACTGGTGGGCGCAAAGGTGGTGGCGGCACTCAGCGTGCGTACTCGATCGTTGGCAAAGTTAGTGGCAACAACATTACTAATGTCGTTCCTGAACTTTTGGCCTGTGTAGCCTACCAGTCCTTCAAAGAAATGATCGTCAACCTCTTTCTGGTAAGTTGCAGTATTTTCTGATAACCAGGTATAGAACTGATTGTTGTTCAGGGTTAGATCGCCTGATGCACGCGGCAACGCCTGGTTTACGTTACCGGATGTAGAAGGCACAAAGTTTTTAAAGAACGTCTGGCTCAGTTCACCGTTCAACGATGTTTTCAGCACCAGTCCTTTTGCCACTTCATACTCCAGAAACGCATTCGACAAAAGTCGGTTAACGCGGTTGGTGCCGTCGGCTTCGAGTGCTACGCGGTACCAGTTCGGCACGTTGAGCATACCCGGTGTCATGGCCGTAATAGGCAGACTGCCATCGGGGTTCACAGCTGGTGCCAGCGGAGAGGCTAGCAAGGCGCTGGTCAGCATACCGCCTGTGCTAGTAAATGGTCCGCCATCTGTTGGCCGGCCACTGGTATTCGAAATGGAAGGCGCAATGTTCACGCCCACACGCACTTTGTTGTTGAAGCGGTACTCCGAATTAAGCCTGGCCGAAAAACGCTTAAAGCCTGTATTCAGAATAACCCCCTGCTGGTCGAAATAACCGAGTACAGCCGACGTGCTGAATTTCTCACCGCCCGCGTTAAAGGTTACACTGTGGTTCTGGATGGGAGCAGTTCGGGTAAGCAAACCATACCAATCCGTGCCTTCGCCGTACTGGCTCGGGTTCTGATAAATTTCAGGCACGACCCGGTTATTCTCGGTATACACTTCCTGCATAAACTGGGCAAACTCGCGGGCATTCATTACCTCAGGTACCCCCCTCGATGGTATGGCCTGCACCCCGTAAAAGGAGTTGAGACTAACCGAAGTCTGACCTGATTTTGCGCGTTTGGTGGTAACAATAACAACCCCGTTGCTGGCCCTGGAGCCATACATGGAGGTAGAGGCAGCATCTTTCAACACGCTTATCGTTTCAATTTCATCCGGGTTCAGCGTACTAATGTCGCCGCTGATCGGAAACCCGTCTACTACATAAAGTGGCTGGTTACCTGCCGTTGCCGAAGCCTGTCCCCGCACCCGCACGCTCATACCTTCGCCAGGCCGTCCGGTGGTTTGCAGTATCTGCACACCCGCCAATCGCCCTTGTAGCTTCTGCGATACCTGTGGCACCGGCATATCGGCAAACTCCTGCGCTTTTACTGTTTGCACGGCCCCGGTTATATTCCGCTGGCTTTGCGTGCCGTAGCCTACCACCACTACTTCATCCAATGCCTTGGCATCGGGAGCCATCGAAATATTAATGGAGGCGCGGTTGTTAATGTCTATTTCCTGCATCTGGTAGCCTACAAACGAAACCACCAGTGTTCCTTTACCTCCAGGGACAGTAAGGCTATAATTGCCGTCAATGTCTGTTGAGGCACCGGTATTTGTCCCTTTAAGCATTACCGTAACGCCTGGCAAACCTGATCCGTTCTCGTCCAGCACACGCCCCGACACAGTTACTCCTTGTTGCGCTCCAGCGCCTGTATACCCTGTGTTAATCGCATCTCCAGTAATTGTACCTGGCCCCGAAACAGAAGTGAAAAGCAGGCTCTCCTGAGAGGTAGCGGCAAAAGCGGCAGAAGAACTGAAGCCGGTATGCGCTGAACCAAGCAGCAAGCAAGGGAAGAGCAGATTTTTTAAATAGTACATCTTTTTTTTCATGGCATATGCATTATAATGAGCGAAAAGGATAATGTTTTGTATTAGCAGCAGTACAAATTACCCTGCTTATGACAGTTTTAAGTGGCATTTAAAACCAATAGCAGCAGGTAAAGTCAGGAAAGTAGATTTTGTAACATACATCAGAAACTAAAACAGTATCAGTTTTCAATTATTCTAATAAAAATGGCCTTCAGAAGAATTTTCACCTCCATTTCGGCAAGGGTCTACCTGACTTTTTTATGGCACATGCTTTCGCCTCAGCTTCACCCGTTTTTCATCAATCTTCTACAGAACCCATACTAACATTAACTTATCAACAGGACCAAACTAATGTTAGTTATTATTTTAAAAAATTAAACAGCGCTTGCTACCTCTGCTAGTGCTGTATGTAAGTTATATGGGCAATTCTTTATAGTTCCTGCCGAAAGTGGTATAGCCTCAGGTAAAATAGATTAAACCTGAACTGCTGCCTGTGCAGCAAAAACTAATTAACCATGTTCCCCTCAATTATTCGAATGGAAATGCCCTTCCGAAGCTTTTTCCGATATTTTTTGCTTAGGCTTTACTATGAACTCCTATCACATGAACTGCTTATGAGTTACCTGCTCCTGTTATTTCAGCTGCAATTGGTTTAATCATTCCTAAAAATTACAGATCAATTTTTAAATGTATGATACCAGGCCACACATGCCAATGATGTTGCTGCTCCCCGCGAAAAGAAGGTAAAAGTTGCGGGGCATTAGTGAGTAAATACAAGTTATACTACTTGCTGTAAGATATTTAACACAAGTATAGCAAAAATAAAAGAAAACAAAAGAAAAAAATATCGGAAATTATTTTTTCTTAAATCTTGTTCATCGGCTAGACAAGTTTTAATTCTGCTTAGACAAAAATATAAAACGAAGGAAATAAAAAATAAAACAAAGTATTCGGATTATTTTTTAAATTACGCCTTCCGAACCGAAACTATGTAGTAGAGCGCTTTTATGACTAATTTTAGCACAAACTATGTAGTACTATAAACATACGAAGCTATGATGGCTAACCAGCGAAGGGAAAAAATTCTGGAATTATTAAAAGAAGACGGATCAGCCAAGGTGATTGATCTGGCAAAGCTCTTTAAAGTAACAGAAGTGACCATACGCCAGGACCTGGAAAAATTAGATAAAGACGGACTATTGGTGCGCGAGCATGGCGGAGCGTTCTTAAAAACGGTAGAGGACCAGGTAAGGGAAGTGACGCTCGCCAACAAAGAAAACATGGACAAGAAAGAGCTGATCGCCCGCAAATGTCTTGAATATATAGAAAGCGGCGACACCATTATTTTAGACTCCGGCTCTACCACCACCGAAATTGCTAAAAAGCTGAAGGGTTTCAAAAACCTGACGGTTATTACCAACGCCTTGAATATTGCCCTGATGCTGGGCGCAGAACCAGGCATAGAAGTAATTATGACAGGCGGGGAGTTTAAGCCCCCTACCCTTTCGCTAACTGGCCAGAAAGCAGCCGACTTTTTTAAAGGCATTAACGTGCAGAAGCTGTTTCTGGCAACGGCTGGTCTTTCGCTTAAGTCGGGCCTGACCTACCCCAGCATCAGCGACATTGTGGTAAAAAAAGCCATGATAGATGCAGCCGAAACCACTTACCTGGTAGCGGACTCGACTAAAATAGGCAGGAGCGCCTTCGCCAGCCTTGGTGCCCTCTCGCTTATCGACTATATTATTACCGATGCAGGTATTGCCGATAAGCACCAGAAGGTTTTTCATGATAACGAAATTGAATTAATAATAGCAAGCTAATGCAAAACGTAAAACAGCAACTCACTTTAGGAGTTATAATTGGCAACCGAAATTTCTTTCCCGATTCTCTGGTAGCAGATGCCCGCATTGAGATCTTAAGTGTACTCGAAGACCAGAACATACGACCTGTGCTGCTCGATCCGGAAGACACCAAACTGGGCGGTGTGGAAACGTTTCAGGATGCCATGAAGTGTGCTGAACTATTTAAAAAGCATAGAGATGAAATTGTAGGAGTGCTGGTACTGCTGCCGAACTTCGGCGACGAAAGAGGCGTAGCCGAAACTCTGAAACTAGCCAAGCTGGATGTGCCTGTGCTGGTACAGGCTTACCCTGATGACCTGGAGAAACTGGACGTAGCCCGCAGAAGAGACTCGTGGTGCGGCAAAATATCGGTTTGCAACAACCTCTACCAATACGGTATTAAATATACCACTACCACCAAACATGTAGTGCATCCTTCCGACCCAAGCTTTGTAGCCGACCTGAACGATTTTATGGCAGTTTGCCGCGTTGTAAGAGGTTTGCGTAATGTCAGAATTGGAGCAGTGGGCGCCAGACCAGGTGGCTTTAACACCGTACGGTACAGCGAAAAAATATTGCAGCGAAACGGCATATCTGTTACCACTGTGGACCTTTCAGAGATTCTGGGTAATGCTGAAAGACTTACAAAAGACGACCCGGCTGTGCTGGACCGCCTGGAAAAGATAAAAGCCTACACGCCTACCGGCCTCACCCCCGAAGATGTACTGATTCAGATTGCCAAACTCGACGTGGTGCTCAACCAGTTTATGGAAGTAAACGCCCTCGATGCCACCGCCATACAATGCTGGACCTCTATTCAGCAAAATTACGGCTGCAACGTGTGCACCAGCATGAGCATGATGAGCGAGAATATGCTGCCGAGCGCCTGCGAGGTAGACGTAACCGGCACCCTGAGCATGTATGCCATGCAACTGGCCTCCGGCTCGCCAAGCGCCCTCGTAGACTGGAACAACAACTACGCCAGCGACGAAGAAAAGTGTGTGCTGTTCCATTGCGGTAACTGGGCAAAGTCTTTCCTGCCAGACATTAAAATGAGTACAGCTCCTATTCTGGGCACTACGGTAGGAGAAGAAAACACTTTTGGCGCCCTCGACGGACGCACACCAGCCATGCCGCTTACCTATGGCCGCATCAGCACCGACGATCCCAAAGGCATTATTAAAGTTTACATTGGCGAAGGCGAACTGACAGATGATACCCTGAATACTTTCGGCAACAGAGCAGTTGCCAAAATTAACAACCTGCAGGGGCTGATGCAGTACGTTTGCAAAAACGGCTTTGAGCACCACGTGGTTATGAACGCCTCCAAAACAGCCGGCATCCTGAAAGAAGCGCTAGGCAACTACATGGGCTGGGAAGTTTATCATCACGAAGGATAAGAATCCAGCAGGTTTAACCTCTAAAATTTAAAGCACATGACAGAGCTAGAGCTACAGCAAAAATCCATTACATACCGGAAAAACATCCTGAAGTATATTTATGGTGCCAAGGCAGGCCATACGGGTGGCAGCCTTTCTTGTATCGATATTTTAAATGTTCTTTACAATGACACCCTAAATGTAAGTCCGGAGACTTTTACTTCGCCGGACCGCGACCGTTACATCCAGAGCAAAGGCCACACTGTGGAGGCGCTGTTTGTGGTGCTCGCCGATAAGGGCTTTTTCCCGGAGTCGGATCTGGAGACGCTGTGCCAGTACAAGTCGCACTACATCGGGCACCCTACCCGCAAGGTAAATGGCGTGGAGCAGAACACAGGTGCCCTGGGCCATGGCCTGCCACTGAGTGTAGGCGCTGCCCTTGCTGCTAAAATGGATGAACGCGACTACCGTGTGTTTACGCTGCTTGGTGATGGTGAATTGCCTGAAGGCTCTAACTGGGAGGCCGCCCTTACGGCTTCTCATTACAAACTAGATAACCTCTGCGCCATTATAGACCACAACAAACTGCAGATAACGGCTTCTACAAAAGAGGTATGTGACACCAACCCCATCGACGATAAATTTGAAAGTTTTGGCTGGGCCGTGCGTCATGTAGACGGGCACGATGTTACTGCTCTGAAAGAAGTCTTTGATGCCATGCCTTTTGAGGAAGGAAAGCCAAGCCTTGTTATTGCGCACACCATTAAAGGCAAAGGCGTAAGCTACATGGAAAATGTGCTCAAGTGGCACCATGGGGTACCAAGCGAGGAACAATACCACCAGGCCATTGAAGAACTCGATGCTGTTATGGCAACGCTGAATGCAGAGGCGGTTTAGTTAAATTAATCTTTCATCACAAAATCAAAAAACTGTGGGTGCAATCGTAGAAAAGGAAATAGAAACGGGCAAAGCAAACCTAGAGGTATTTTCGAGTACCCTCCAAGACCTGGCTGCCACTGACCGAGACATTGTAGCTGTAACCAGCGACTCGCGTGGGTCTGGAAAACTGGTGCCTTTTGGGCAGAAATATCCGAAACAGATAGTGGAAATAGGCATTGCTGAACAAAACCTGGTAGGTGTGGCAGCAGGTTTGGCTTCGGCTGGTAAAAAAGTATTTGCCGTTTCACCGGCTTGCTTTCTAACTGCCCGGGCACTGGAGCAAATCAAAAACGACGTGGCTTATTCTGACAACCCCGTGAAGCTGATCGGTATTAGTGCCGGGGTGAGCTACGGCGCGTTGGGTACCACCCACCATAGCCTCCACGATTACGCGGTACTCCGCGCCATCAACAATATTACCATTGTAGCACCTGCCGATAATTTCGAGACCGAGCAAGCCATTGCACAGGCTGCCTCCTCAGAACAGCCCTTTTACATCCGCTTCGGCAAAAAGCCCATGCCCCTGCTGCAACCTGAGGCAGAGAGTACCTTTGAGTTCGGTAAAGGACGCGTGGTGAGAGAAGGCAATGATCTGACGTTTGTAGCAACCGGCGAAACGGTGTACCCTGCTTTGCAGGCCGCCGCTAAACTAGAGAAAGAACAAGGCATCAGCGCTACCGTCATCAGCATGCACACCATCAAGCCCCTCGATACTGAGTTGCTTGAAAAAGTAGCCGCTGACGGCAAACCAATTGTAACCGTGGAGGAGCACAGTGTATATGGCGGCTTGGGCGAAGCTTGCGCTTCTTTTCTGTTCCAGAGCGGCCACCGCAATGCTTTTAAAATAATGGGCATTCCAGATGAGTACACCGTTACCGGCTCCCAAAACGACATCTTCAACCACTATGGTTTATCAGAAAGTGGTTTGGCAGAAGCAGCTCTTACCCTTCTAAACCCTTGAGAACTCTTCAGGCATTTTGCCTCCGGAAGGGAATTTTCATTAAAATAATTGCTGGCCACAGATTCAAGAGATTTCTCGGATTACATTGAAAAGCCTAAACGTGCTATAATACATTCAGTGAGATCCGAGGAATCCTTCAAATCCGCGATTCGGACAAAATACCTCTGGAAGGCCAATTTCATTTGAATAATTTCACAAGCAAGCTTAATGAAAGTCTTTGCTTCTGTACATCCTAATACAAATAGAAATCCTCCTACCAAAATTATTTAAAAATAAAAACATTATTTATATGTAAATATTTGCAAGCTTCTTTTTTATGTTTTATTTTAAACAAATGTTAGTTCAAGGGTACTAACACAATATCCTTAGCCTTACTTATTCAAAGAGTAAAAGAGAGCAAAATAACAAGAGGAGTGTAAAACCAGAAATTTCGCTATGTCAGGATACTTAACTAAAATACCGGTGCTGCTCCTGCTGTTTGGGGTACTGCTGTTGGCAGGCTGCTCCGGCAAAACCGATGCAGATGAGCCCAAAAAAGTGGCTGTTATCATCTCAACGCTCAACAACCCCTGGTTTGTGGTGCTGGGCGAAAGTGCAGCAGCGCAGGCTAGAGAACTGGGCTACGAAGCCAAGATCTTCGACTCGCAAAACAATACGGCCCTGGAAGCAGATCATTTCGAAAATGCGCTTGCCTCTGGTTACGACGCTATTCTGTTTAACCCCACCGATGCCGACGGCTCCATATCAAATGTGATGAAGGCCAAAGCTGCCGATGTTCCGGTGTTTTGTATGGACCGCGAAGTAAACTCCACAGAAGCCGCCACTTCGCAAATTCTCTCCGATAGCTACTCTGGCTGCGTAGCCATGGGCAAGTATTTTGTTAAGAAAATGAACAAAAAGGGTAAGTATGTAGAAATTCTGGGCCTGGTCGGCGACAACAACACCTGGAGCCGCTCCAAAGGCTTTCATAGCGTAGTAGATAATTACCCGGATCTGAAAATGGTGGCTCAGCAAAGTGCAGATTTTGACCGCAACAAGGCTATGGAAGTGCTGGAATCGGTGCTGCAGGCCCACCCTGATATAGACGCCGTGTTCTGCGGCAACGATGCCATGGCCATGGGTGCTTACCAGGCTGTAGTGGCAGCGGGCATAGCCGACAGGGTGCAGGTGTTTGGGTTTGATGGTGCCGACGATGTCATTATATCTATAAACGACGGCAAAATAGCAGCTACGGGCATGCAGTATCCGGTGGTAATGGCGCAGACAGCCGCTACCTATGCCGATGAGTATTTCAAAGGTAAACGCGATTTTCCACAGAAAATGCCGGTGGCCGTGGAGCTCGTGAAGCAGGACAATGTGAAAGACTACCTGGCCGCTATAAAATAGAAGAAGATGAAGAAGAGCATTAAATATGGCATTATGCTGCTGGTAGCACTGGTGCTGGCCTATAACTCCGTCTACTTTAAGAGCCTGAGCGAAGTAAAAGCATCTCCGGCATCAGATCAGTTTGATGCCGCCACCTATGCCAATGAGTTCTGGAACACCAAACTCACACCCGGCTTAGACCAGGCTGTAGAAATAAATTCCCTTATCGCTCAACTAAAAGCAGACAAAGCAGCAGCTTTTGCCAGCCACTCGCACGCCCTCGGCATAGGAAACATCCGGTACTTTTTGATTAAAGGCGAAGGTGAAATAACAGCGGTAGGCGAAAATACAGTAACGGTGGTGGCAGCGTCAGAAGAGGGGCAACAGCCAGTTAAATTAGAAACTGAATTTGTGTACGGCAATGCCGTACGAGATGCGCAAGGCCTGATCGACCTGACAGACTTTACCAGCACCATGCACCTGAACAGTGTATCGGAAGAAATAAACAAAAAAATTAGAACAGAGGTGATTCCTCCTTTCAGGGCCAATGCTAAGAAAGGGCAGCACGTGCAGTTTGTGGGCGCTATTGAACTAAACCAGGAGCACCTGCGCCTCGACGAAATAGAGGTAATGCCGGTGTCGCTGGAAATGGCCGGCGCTTCGCCAAATTAGAAATTACCCGGCTGGCGCTAGCACGCATCCCGCTCATGCCAATGCTGACGGGTTTTCTCAAGCTTACTTCTGAAATAGAAAACAGACATATCCCATGCTTACAGAACTTCTAAATTCAAAAAATCCTGTGTCTTGCGTCCTGTGTCTTGCGTCCTGTGTCTTGCGTCCTGTGTCTTGCGTCCTGTGTCTTATATCCTATTAAAAACAAACTTCTAATTCAACCTACATTGTGCTAATAGCAGAAAACATAACGAAACGCTTTTCCGGTGTGGTGGCACTGGACCAGGTGAACATGGAGCTTCATTTCGGAAAAGTAACCGCTATTATAGGCGAGAACGGTGCCGGTAAGTCTACGCTCATGAAAATACTTTCTGGCGTGTACCCCGACTACGAAGGCCGCATTGTGTACAAAGGCAACACCGTGAGCTTCTCCAACCCGCGTGAGGCGCAGGAGTCTGGTATTGCCATTATTCACCAGGAGCTTAACCTGATCCCTTACCTCAGCATTACCGAAAATATTTTTCTGGGCCGCGAACTGGAAACCGCTTGGGGCACCCTCGATGCCAAAGCCATGCGCCAGCAAACCGAAAAGCTGCTGCGCAAACTCAAGCTCGAAGTAGACCCCGACACACTGGTACATGAGCTAAAGGTAGGGCAACAGCAGGTAGTAGAAATAGCCAAAGCCCTGCTCCTCGATTCCGAAGTTATTATTATGGACGAACCTACTTCTGCTATCAGCGAGAGTGAGGTAGAGGTGCTCTTTGAAATCATTAACGACCTACGACGCGAAAACAAAGCCATTGTATACATCTCGCATAAGCTGGACGAACTTTTTAAAATTGCCGACCGCTACATTGTGCTCCGCGACGGGAAAACCATAGAGTCGGGCGAGATGGCCGGCATGACTCACGACCGCATTATTCAGAAAATGGTAGGCCGCGGCATTACCCTCATGCGCAAAACCCCGTGCTGCAAGCAAAAGCAGGAGGTGCTCAAAGTGGAGAATCTCTGCCTGAAACACCCTGCCCGACCACAGGAGAACCTGCTCAAGAACGTATCGTTTAGCCTGGGCCGGGGCGAAATTGTCGGAATTTTCGGGCTGATGGGCGCTGGCAGAACAGAGCTCCTGGAGACCATTTTTGGGTTGCATGGCAAGCAGATTACCGGCCGCATGTGCGTAGAGCAACAGGAGGTGCACTTTAAGTCGCCGGCCTACGCTATTAAATCCGGTATTGCGCTGGTACCCGAAGATCGTAAAAAAGATGGGCTGGTGCTGGGGCTGGACGTAAAAACGAATATCTGCCTCACCACCCTGGAGAGCATGGAAGACATGGGCATGCTAAACGACAGCAAAGAATGCAACCTGGCTGATAAGTACATTGAGGAACTACGCATCAAAACCTCTTCCAGTGCACAGGCAGCCAAAAATCTGAGCGGCGGTAACCAGCAAAAAATTGTAATTGCCAAATGGCTCGCTACAAAACCTAAGGTGCTCCTTCTCGACGAACCCACACGAGGCATCGACATCAACGCCAAAAACGAAATTTATAAACTGATACAAGCTCTGGCCGATGCCGGTTTGGGCATTATTGTCGTGTCGTCGGAGTTGCCCGAAATACTGGCCCTCTCCGACCGCATACTGGTGATGGCAGAAGGCAGCCTGACAGCCGAGTTGCCTGTAGATGAAGCCACCGAGGACAGCATCCTGAAAGCGGCCATTCCAAAAACTATTTAACGAAGCCATTATGAGTCCAGAAGTATACATGGAAGAGAAGAAGGAGAAAAAAGGTTCTTCCTCTGCAAAAGCCTCCGCAGGTGCAGCCCAGTACAAACAACACCTGGTCAAGTTTCAGTCGCTGATCGCGCTGTTTATACTTTGCCTTGTTATCGGGCTGCTGTCGGACAAGTTTTTTACCGTAGCCAATGGCTGGAACGTGATGCGGCAAATTTCTGTGAACATCTGTATTTCGGTGGGCATGACGCTGGTGGTACTCACAGCTGGTATCGATTTGTCGGTGGGTTCTATTCTGGCGCTTTGCGGTGCCATTACGGCTGGCCTGCTTAAGTTCGGGCTGGAGTTTCCGGCTATAGACATGTTTGTTGGGTTTACTGTTTTGGGAGCTATTCTGGCCGGCATGCTAACCGGCACTGCCCTGGGCGCTTTTAACGGCTGGACAATTACCAAATTTAAAGTACCACCCTTTGTAGCTACCCTGGCCATGCTTACCATAGCACGCGGCCTCACTATGCTCTGGACCGAAGGCTTCCCGATCTCTAACCTAGGCGAAACCTTCTCTTACCTTGGCACCGGCTGGTTTTTGGGTATACCGTTGCCTGTCTGGATTTCAGGTATTATTGTACTGGTGGCCGTTATTGTAACAAAAAAAACAAGGCTTGGCCGCTACATCTACGCCATTGGCGGTAACGAAAGCGCCGCCCGCCTCTCCGGCATCAACATTAACCGAATTAAAATTATTGTATACTCTATTGCTGGCGCACTTGCTGCCATTGGTGGACTTATTGTAACGTCTCGCTTGGATTCTGCACAACCCAATGCCGGTATCAGCTACGAACTCGATGCTATTGCAGCAGTTGTAATTGGTGGCACCTCGCTATCTGGTGGCAGAGGCACGATTATGGGGACAGTACTCGGTGCTATTATTATTGGAGTACTGAACAACGGCCTCGTACTGCTCGACGTGTCGCCGTTCTGGCAGCAGGTGGTGAAAGGTTTTGTTATACTCCTCGCCGTAATTATCGATAAAGCAAATGCAAAAGGTGAATAGAAAGGAAGTAAGCTGTAAGCTACCAGTATCAGAATAAATCTTGCAAAATGTATTCTGAGGCGAGTGCGCTAGTGCGAGCTTGTAGCTCGTACTGTCTCATCCTATTATTTTATAAAACGGATTATAGGAGGTAATTAATTATTACCCCTCACCTTTTTAAAATCAAATTGATAGAAGGTACGAGCTACAAGCTCGCACCAGCGGTGTAAACCTGCTCACGTAGCGCCAATTCAACGTTTTTAAACTTGTATTCTCATAGCATTCTTATGAATAAAAAGTATATCCTGGCGGTAGACCAGGGCACCAGCAGCACCAAAACCATTATTTTCGACGAAGCCGGAACAGCTGTTGCCAGAGCATCGGAACCGCTGGCTTCGAAGTATAAAGGAGCGCATGTGGAGCAGGACCCGGAGGAAATTTTCCGCAATGTGCTGACCTCTGTGGAGAAGTGTCTGCAAGAGTTTACAGCTTCGGGTGGTAATTTGAGCAACATCCAAGCCTGCGGCATATCGAACCAGCGGGAAACCTTTGTGGTCTGGGATGAAGCCGGAAAACCGCTCTATAATGCGGTGGTGTGGCAGTGCAAACGCTCAGTAGGGGTTTGTGAGCGACTGAAAGAAGAGCAGCTGGAGCCACTGATAAAAGCCAAAACAGGCCTGATTATAGACCCTTATTTTTCCGGCTCTAAACTGATCTGGCTTTACGAAAACGAAGTAAAGGTGCGAGAGGCCGTAGACGCTGGCACAGCTTATTTCGGCACCATCGACACTTGGTTGCTCTACAAACTCACCAAAGGCCAAAGCTACCTCACCGACTACACCAACGCTTCGCGTACGCTGTTTTTTAACTTAGCTGAGCTGAAATGGGACCAGGAGCTGTTAGATGTATTTAACCTGTCGCGCCTGAACCTGCCGGAGCCGAAGCCATCGTCGTACCTTTTTGCCGCTTCTGATTTTAAGGGCCTGTTTCCACAGCCGATTCAGATCACCAGCATGATCGGCGATTCGCATGCTGCTGCTTTTGGCGAAGGCTGCTTTTCGCCGGGTACGGCAAAGGCCACTATGGGTACAGGCTCTTCCATTATCATGAACATTGGGGAGAAAGCGCAGGACTCCGAAAGAGGCATGGTAACTACCATTTGCTGGAGCACTGAAGAGCGCGTAGACTATGCCCTGGAAGGTGTGATCGTGACCTGTGGTGCCACTATTGAGTGGCTCAAAAATGAAATCGGGCTGATATCCGATAGCAAAGAAACAGAAGCTATGGCGCGTGCCGTAGCCAATAACAACGGCGTTTACCTGGTGCCTGCCTTCAGCGGTTTGGGTGCCCCGCACTGGGACATGAGCCGCAAAGCGTCTATTACCGGCCTTACCTTTGGCTGTAACAAAAACCATCTTGTGCGGGCGGCACTAGAGTCGATTCCATACCAGATAAAAGATGTAATTACGGCAATGGAGCAGGATACTGGCATTGCGCTGCAGGAGCTGAATGTTAACGGCGGCCTCACCTCTAACAAGTTTGTGCTGCAGTTCCTCTCCGACCTCCTCGAAAAACCGGTTGCCGTACAACGCATGCCCGACATCTCTGCTCTGGGTGCTGCCTACCTGGCTGGCCTCAAAGCAGGCGTATACAAAGATATTTATCACCTGAAAACCCTGAACCAAGACAAAGCCGTAACCAGACCCGGTGAGCAGGTGCAGCAAGTGAAAAGTGATTACGAAGGCTGGCAAGTAGCGGTAGGCAGTAGTGTAACTGCAAAAGCAGAATTGTCGGTTTAGGTTATAGGCGTAGCCCTGAACTTCCCTTGGCCTTCCTGAGGTAAATTTGCCTCTGGAAGGCCATTTTCATTAGAATAATTTATGGTTGTTGCTCCCTTCCCATCTCCTTGATATGTCATCCTGAAAGGATCTTGTGGGCGAGAGCCTAAAGCGATGGTTTCAGGCTTAGAAGTCTACGTTCGCATAGTACCCGTTAGTGCAGCGACAGCCAAGTGAAGTTATCTTATTGCTGGAGTCTTTGTTCTTTTTGTATCTAGCCTATAAATGTCAGGTTAAGACTACTAAAGAAGGTCATTCTGAGCTTGTCGAAGAATCTATTTCGTATCGTTTTTACCTAATAGTTCCCTCGGCTACGCTCGGGATGCCAATTCAAATACTTTAAATTGATACCGTTGGGCCTGTCCCCCCACTCGCTGAACGCTCTTCAAAGGGGGCCTCTTTCTCTAACAAAAAATCGTCAATAAATGCCCCTGGCATTTGCGCTCTATTTATTGCTGCCAGCCTTGATACAGTATTGAAGACAAGAAACCTTACCCTCTCCAACAGCACCTCTACACTACAAAATTGCGGGAGGATGCTGATTTTGTTTTACATTTACAGTTGTGCACCAGCTACCGGTGCCAGCTTAGATTTGTAAGACATAAAATCCAATAAAATGGGCCAGGATAAAACAGACACTGGAAATATTACTTTAAATACTATTGAAGAAGCCATTGCCGACATCCGCGACGGTAAAATAATAATTGTAGTAGACGACGAAGATCGTGAGAATGAAGGCGACATGATTTGCGCTTCGGAGTGCATTACGCCATCGCTGGTAAATTTCATGGCCAGGGAAGGTCGTGGCCTTATTTGCGTATCGCTTACCGAAGAGCGTTGCCAGGAGCTGGAACTGCCGATGATGGTTGAAAACAACACGTCCTCACACGAAACGGCCTTTACCATTTCCGTTGACCTCATAGGCCATGGCTGTACCACCGGCATCTCTGCCTCCGATCGATCCAAAACAATTAAAGCGCTCATCGACCCAAACACAAAGCCCGAAGAACTAGGTTCGCCAGGTCATATTTTCCCGCTTAAAAGCCGGAGTGGTGGTGTGTTGGCTCGTCCCGGACATACGGAGGCAACCGTAGATTTTGCCCGCCTGGCAGGTTTCAAACCTTCTGGTGTGCTGGTAGAAGTACTTAGCCAGGATGGCTCCATGGCCAGGCTACCCGAACTCCGACAAATTGCCGACAGGCTCCACCTGAAGCTGGTCAGCATCAAAGATTTGATTGAATATAGAAAAAAGGTAGAAGGACTGGCGTAGCGGCAGTTCTTCCATTATAGCCAGAGCACCTTGCAGTTAGGTATGTTCTAAGCAACACCAGCATTCTCTGGTCTAAGCATAAATTATTCTAATGAAAAGGGCCTTCCGGAGGTAATAATCCTTTTTAAACCGTAGGCTTTGCTTTCGGTAATTTTCAAGGTGCTCCTTTAAACAGCTTCCACAGGCCTCGGAAAAGCTAAACTTAACTTGCTTCATGCCTCTTAAAAAGTTCTTCTTATTAGTAGTTGCCATTTTTGCCATGCTCCCTGCTGTTGCTCAGAACTTTGAGGAGGAGAAGGTGCATCCGTATACCCTACCTGATCCGCTGGTTATGGAAGACGGTACTCCTGTGAAAAATGCCAGGCAGTGGAAGAAAAAACGGCGAGCGGAAATGCTGGAGCTGTTCGAGCAGGAGATGTATGGCCGCTCACCCGGCAAGCCGGAACACATGACGTTTCAGGTATTTGAGCAGGATGCGCAGGCGCTTGGAGGCAAGGCAACCCGCAAGCAAATTACGGTATACTTCACAGGTGAGCCAGACGGTCCGAAGATGGATATCCTGCTGTACCTGCCTAACCAGGTAAAGGGAAAAGTGCCGATATTTCTAGGCCTTAATTTCCAAGGAAATCATGCAGTGCATACCGATCCGGCCATTAAGCTATCGCCAAACTGGGTGTGGGGTGGCGGTGCTGGTGTGGTGAACGATGTGTCTACAGAAAAATCTAGAGGAGCTACAGCCAGCCGCTGGCCAATTGAAATGATTCTGGAGCGGGGTTACGGTGTAGCCACAGTTTTTGCCAACGACATTGCCCCTGACAAAAAAGACAATGTGAAAGATGCGGTTCGGGCGCTTTACCCGGAGCTGCAAAACCGAAACGACAATTTCAGCACCATGGCCGCCTGGGCCTGGGGCCTGAGCCGCGCGCTCGATTACCTGGAAACAGACCCGCAGGTAAATGCGAAAAAGGTAATGCTGTTCGGCTTCTCCAGGATGGGCAAAGCTGCTTTGTGGGCGGGAGCCCGCGACGAGCGTTTTGCCATGGTCATCAGCAACGAATCTGGAGGTGGCGGTGCGGCCCTCTCAAAACGCAAATACGGCGAAGATGTGGAGCGGCTTACCCGTGGCAACCCGCATTGGTTTGCTGCTAACTTTAAGAAGTACAACAAAAACGAAGAGGCCCTCCCTTTCGACCAGCACATGGTAATGGCCCTGATTGCCCCACGTCCACTTTATATTGCCAGTGCCGAAGAAGACAGAGGCGCTGACCCTTACGGGGAATTTCTGGCAGCCAAAGCAGCTGATCCAGTATACCGTTTTTTAGGCACAGAAGGCTTGCCTGCAGCAGAATTTCCGCCATTAAATCAGTCCGTTCAAGGCCGTATAGGTTACCACATCCGCACCGGCAAACACGATGTAACAGAATTTGACTGGATGCAGTACCTGAATTTTGCTGACAAGCATTTCAAGTCCGGTAAACGTTAATCCTCCTCATCAGTGCTTTCCGGATTTTTCTAACTTCAGTTGTGCAGTATTGTTCTCTCTACTGTACTGCGGCAGTTAACAACAAAGCAAATACCTTAGCCAAGTGCACCGATTGAAAATAAACTGTCTGAGCGTTCAGCGAGTTTTTATTTTCTTGATTTTTTTGGTTCTTTTTGTATCAAGACAAAAAGAACAAGAACTTCAGCAATGAAACAATTTCACGCCGAGGTCACAGCAGTAACAGATACTATGCGAATTTGGGCTAAAAGTCAGTAGCCATTGCTAACAAATCTCGCCCACGTTAAAAAGTTAAACCGTTGGAATGAAAGTACGAGCTACAAGCTCGCACTAGCGAGGGTCACAGCAGTAAAAGCAGTTATTAGAACTTAGACTTCTAAGCCTGTAGCCATTGCTTTAGGCTCTCGCCCACAAGATCCTTTCAGAATGCCAATAGTGACGTTGTCTAAGTTGACACAGGCCATAAAACACAAGAGGTAAGACTTACAAAAATCTTACCTCTTGGCCTTTTCGCATTTGCTTCTTTATAAAGCCATGCCTGTTTTTCGGCACAACATGTAGCTGGCGCTAGCGTTTGGCTTTTTGCTTGGTCGGTACGGTTCCGTTCAGGTATTCTTCCAGGTTGGTGTAGCCGTTGCCGTTCAGGTCGCCGTTTCTGTCGGAGGGGTCATTGGGGTTGAGGCCATATTTGCGTTCCCAGTCATCGGGCATACCATCTTTATCGGTGTCTATGGGTGCTGTAGCTGCTTTGTAAGTAGGGTAACCTCCTACTTGTGCGGGAGAGTCGATTATGCCAGCTATACCCTTAGCCCCTTTGCCACTGGCGGTGCCCTTGCGGGTTTCTTCTATCACCCGCTTATCTACGGCATCGCGCACAGGTAAGGTAGCGCCTGCATCTGCCAAAACAGCTTTGTAGGCATCGGCAGCAGACTGTTCCGGCAGTGCCGCACTTATAGGGAATGCCTTAGCTGATTTAGCCTGCACTCTGCTCTTTTCAGGCACTCTTTCCATATCAACAGCTTTCCAGTTATCTTTTGTGATGGCGGCATTTCCATCCATAATATTGCCGGCTACATACCACTCTCCTACTCCTTTTGCCTTTTCAGGTGTGTAATAAGCCTGCACAAACTTCAACGATTCAGGTTTGGCAGGTCCTGGTTTATAAAAGTTGTTTACCATGTTAATCTGCGACTTTCCTCCGGGTATTTCTACTTCGCCACCGTAGGCACCATTCTGGTTACCCCAATTGTAGACTACATTGTTGCGATAATCTACCACAGCCAGCGTGTCGTGTGCCCTGGCCCCGTTGAACCGGATGGTACGGCTGTAGAGGTGAGCAATCAGGTTGTGGTGAAAGGAGGCATTTTGGCCGCCCCATACACCGCCATAAGAGCGTAAGCCTTTATGATGGCCTGCATCATGGAGACCTTCGCTTACAATGGACCATTGCACAGTGGTATTTTTGGTATCGTACATCGCGGCAATTTCCTCATTGGCCCAGCTGAAGGAGCAGTGGTCGATGATTACGTTTTGGCAATTTTCCATGTTGAACCCGTACAGCACATCCTTGCCGGTACCGTGGCCCGGGCGCGAACGCAGGTACCGAATGATTATATTGCCGTGGTTGCCTCCCTGGCTTTTGGCCCTGGCTCCATTTATCGAAAACGAGTGACCTTTTAGCACGACGCCATCTCCGGGAGCGGTCTGACCGGCTATTGTAATGTTGGAGCGTTTTACTCTTATTTCAGATTGTAATTCAATGACACCGCCCACCTTAAACACAATTGTAATTGGTTCGCCTGGATATTCGTTAAAAGCTTGCCGGAAACTGCCGGGTCCATCGTCGTTTAGGGTGGTGACTTCTACTACCTGGCCACCTCTGCCTCCGGTAGCGTATTTGCCAAAGCCCTCCGCACCCGGAAAAGCGAGTTGCTGGGCATTGGCTGCATGAATGGTAAAGGCTGCAATTCCTGTTAGGAGGCAGTTTTTCAGATTTTGTAATTTCATAGTTTCAGGATATCAGCAGTACGCTGGAAACTTGTTCGAATTGATTATTGATTCTTAAAAAAAGAGTGGTTTAGTGGCTGAGTGAATACAAACTACTCACTCAGCCACTAAACCACTCTTTCACTCCTTTATTTTACCTGCTTAAAGGCAACCAAACCGACATTTCGTTATGTCCCCGGTTACCCCAGGCATAATAAGGCACTAGCCGTACCTGTACTGTCTGATTCTCTGTTGCGACCTCTCTATACAGTTGGTTATCCCAATCCTGATTTTTTATTAGCTTGGCATTTCCTTCTAAGCTCATAATGTCGCTGTTCTCGATCTTGATGAGTTTTGGCGTAAAGTTGATGTCGGCAGGCAGTGTTACATTGAACACAGATTGACCTTTCGGCATGTCTACCGACTCGAGGCAATACACTACCGGCCCGCGTTTTACGGCTACCTGGTTGCGGGTTTCTTCCACCAGCGGATTCGACTCGATCAGTTTGGCCTCCATAGGCAATACCAGTTCAATTTTGTCGCCTTTGGCCCACTTACCGCTTACTTCGGCATATTCGCCGGCAGTTAATTTGGCGTTATGTGCTTTTCCGTTTACCATCAGTTTGGCACCCTCAGCCCAAGCTGGTATGCGCAGGAACATAGAGAATTCCTGCTTCTTTTTAGGCACCTGGTCCAGCGTAATTTTTATGTTGCCATCCCAGGGGTAGTTGGTTTCCTGCGTCAGTTTTACGTCTGAGCCGTTTTTCAGCTTAGTAGCCAGTTTACTGCCACCGTACAGGTTAAACCACACGCCCTTATCAGAAACACTGTAGGCATAGTTATGCACCTCCGCCAATGTACGCACCACATTAGGAGGGCAGCAGTTAGAGAGGGCAATATAACCTACACGATCTTTAGACCAGCGCTGCTTAAATGGCAACTCATCCGATTGTGCAAGCGGGTTTGTGTATAAGAACTCTGTTCCTTTCAGGCTGATGCCAGATAACACACTGTTATAAAGTGCGAGCTCCATAACATCGGCGTACTTTGCGTCGCCAGATAATTTGAGCATGCGGTAGTTCCAGAGCACATTACCAATGTTGGCGCAGGTCTCGTTGTGTGCCGTATGGTTTGGCAACTGGTAGTCGCGGCCAAAAGCCTGGTGTATTTTCTGCACATCTTTCGGGTCGTAAGAAGTACCATCCGGAGAAGTGCCATCATACAGGGAGCCTAAACCACCAGTAATGTACATTTTGCGGTTCACCACATCATCCCACATCAGGTTGAGCACCGACATCAGTGATTTGTCTCCGGTTTCGGCATATACATCGGCAACACCGGCATATAGGTAGCTCGCTCTAACAGCATGGCCCATAGCTTTTGTCTGCTTCCGGAGTGGGATGCGGTCCTGGTTATCGTCGGTGCCATCGTTGGTGGTGCCATGAATATTGACTAGGTTCTGCGCCAGCTCCAGGTATTTAGGATCGTTGGTAGTACGGTACATTTCTACCGTACCCATGTAATGCGATGGGCAAATGGCATTGCGCGACAGCTCCGGAGAAGCAGCTTTGTAGTAGTTGTACAGAAAGTCAGTTGCTTTTTTAGCTACGTTTAGCAACGAGGTTTTGCCGGTGGCACGATAATGCACGCAGGCAGCCGTCATGAGGTGGCCCAGGTTGTAAGCCTCAAAATTCACTTTGTCCTGAAAGGCAGAGCCAGCACCTTTATTTTTATTTTTCTGAATGATGGCCGGCGTGTAGATGTAACCATCCTCCTGCTGCACCTTCGCAATTACGGCAATAGCGCGATCCATCTCCTGATCGATCTTAGGATCTTTGGTGATGGCATAAGTAGCTGCCATAGACTCCAGCACCTTGTAAAAATCACCGTCGTGGAAAGAAGGGCCTTTATGCTCGCCCTCGGCCATGCCTGCTGCAATCTCAAAATTCCGGAAGGCATGCGATACCTCCGGATCATTGTAAATGCCCCACAAGTTCGGCACCGCAGTTTCTTTCGCCATTTTAAAACGATCAGCCCAAAAACCCTGTGTCCAGGTGACGGCATTCATATCCACACCACTTAATTTGGCATGCGAGCTGGTGCTGGTGTTTACCAGGCTTTTCTGCTGCGACATAGCTGGCGCGCCTGATAGCAAAAGGCATCCTAATGCGACACAAAACGTTTGCGATATCCTATTCATAAAACTGATATTATTTAATTTAGTGCTATTTCTGAGATGCTGGAACCCTGTGCATGATTCACTTTTATTCAGAAAGCTATGTTCTAAGGAGATAGCTGACGCAGAAAACATACTGCGCAGTTTTTATATGCTTAAGATAAGTATTCCTAGGCTTCTATTCAACGAATAGCGCTTAAAAAGCTTATAATTGTTCGTTATCTTTTTACTTTATCTTTTGGGTAAACAGTAGAGCCTTTTTGAGCCGTTTTGCCTGTGTTACGCCCAAAGATTCCGGCAACGGCAAAACCCACCAGAAAGATAGCAGTGGTGCCAACTACAATAGCCAGGTTTGTGTGCAAGGTGCTTTTAAACTGCACCCACACCCCATCTGTAAAATAAACCGGCGAAAGGCTTACCCAGCAAATAACCAGAATTCCGGCTATCACGCCCATGGCTGCATCGAAGCTCTGCACTTTTTGCGATACAAAGCCTAACAAGAACAGGCCCAGCATACCGCCACTAAAAATAGAAGAAAGTGCCCACCAGGCATCTAATGCGCTTTTTACCTGCATCATGGCCAGCGATACGACAATACTAAAAATTCCCATTACAAAAGAAGCAATGTACAGCACACGCATCGATTGCCGCATGGTAGTATTCTTATTGAAAAAGCGTTTGTAGTAATCGGTAAGAATAACAGTGGCAGAGCTGTTGATACTGGTAGAAACCGTACTCATACCAGCAGCGAAAATAGAGGCTATCAACAAGCCGGTTATACCAGCCGGCAAACCATTTACAATAAAATGTGGGAAAACCTTATCGGCCATGCCTTCCTGGCGGAGGGCATCGGGCAACAGTTCAGGTTGCGCCTGGTAATAAGCAAACAGGGCAGTGCCAATAAAAAAGAACATCAGCGACACAGGCACGTACAGCATGCTCCCCATCCAGGTAGACTTAACAGCCTCTTTCTCTGATTTGGCGCTCATGTAGCGTTGTACGTAGTTCTGGTCTATGCCATAATTCTGCAGGTTAATAAACAGGCCGTATACCAGAATTACCCAGAACGTGGGGGCCGAAACACTGGTACCAAAACTACCGAGGCTGAACTTATCGTTGGCGGCTGCAATCTCGAAAAGCTGCCCCGGCCCTTCCGGCATGGTAAACATGAGCGTTCCCAGGCAAGCCAGCGCACCTGCTATAAGTATAATTCCCTGAATGGCATCGGTCCAGATAACAGCCTCTATACCACCCATCATGGAGTACAGCAGCACGCAAACACCTGTTACAATAATAATAAGCGGAATGCTCCAGCCAAATAAAGCATTCATGGGCAGAGCCAGCAAATACATGATGGCTCCCATGCGCGCTAGCTGGGTTAGCAGGTAACAAACAGAGGCATAAATGCGTGCCCAGGCACCAAAGCGGGTTTCGAGGTAATAATAAGCCGAAGGGCTGTTGATGCTCCGGTAGAGCGGCACAAAAAATTTAATGGCAATAAGAGAAGCTATCGGAATGGATAAGCTAAACACAAATCCATTCCAATTGCTCATATAGGCATTTCCTGGCAAAGCCAGGAAGCTGATACTACTCACGAAAGTGGCGAAAATAGACATACCTACTGTCCAGGCAGGCATTTTTCCACCACCTACCGTGTAATCGTCAGGGGAGCTTCTGCGGAAGTAAAAGGAACAACCGAACAGCACGACACCTGCCATGTAAGCGATAATAACAATTAAATCTATGAGGGGAAGATTCATAGGCTGACGGTATTTACACGCTGCATGGTGCTTTTAATTTCTTCTAAATGATTTTTAATCGTTTCTTTTTCGGCTCCCTGGAAACGCTGGTGTGGCTCAGCCAGAAAATCGTTGCAGATACCCAGAACGGAGAGAGCAGCCTTTACACCCTTCAGGTAGCTGGTGCCACACTTGCTCACGGTGTATAAACGGGAACTAATGTTAAGCACTTGCTGCTGCAAGATACTGATTTGCTCGAAGTTTCTGTTCTGAGCAGCCTCATATAACTCCACATACAGATGCGGGAAAATATTGGCACCACCGTTTACACCACCATGGCCACCCATCAGCACTACCTCAGCGGTAATTTCTTCGGGGCCAACCAGCAGCGAAAACTCCGGTTTATCGCGCATGATGTTACAAAGCATCTGGAAGTACACCGAGTTACCGGAGCTGTCTTTGAGGCCTACAATATTTGGGTGAGCCGAAAGTGCTTTTACCGTAGCCGGTTCAAACGACACTTTGGTATGCGATGGCATGTTATACAGGAACAACGGCAAAGAAACCCGGTCGGCCACATAGTTGTAATACGTTACCAGTTCGGCCTGGCTAGGCGTGTAGTAATAAGGCGGCGCCGATACCACAGCCGCGGCACCTGCCTCCGCAGCCGTTTGGGCCAGGCGTAAACTTTCAGAAACTGCTGTATCGGTAATACCTACCAGCACCGGCACACGGCCGGCCACCTGAGTACAAGTACGCTGCACCAGCTCATGGCGCAGGCTATAACTTAGGTTCGGCGCTTCGCCTGTAGTACCCAACACAAACAAGCCATGCGCACCACCTGCCAGAATATGTTCGATTAGTCGTTCCAGCCCTTCTACATCCAGTGTATCGTTATCCAACAAAGGAGTAACTAAAGGAGGAATAATTCCGCGTAAAGGTGATGGCAATGTTCCAGTTTTCATTATTGCTAATTTTGAATTTTGAATGAATGATTGAGTGAATATTTAATTTTGAGTGAGTGAATGGATGAGTGGCTTCTTGATTTGGAATGAGAAGGTGTGATTTGGAAACTTGAAGATTTAAAAATTTCTAAATCTTCAAATTTCCAAAGTCAACATTCACTCCTCCACCCATTCAAAACTCAAAATTAGTACAGTGTTCCGTAGGTTTGGCAGGCTCTGTAGTCGGCTCCTTCGGCATCCATACCGAAAGCAGACCAGGCGCTTGGACGGAATATTTTTTCTTCGGGCACGTTGTGCATACAAACCGGAATACGCAGCATAGAAGCCAGTGTAATAAGGTCGGCGCCTACGTGGCCGTAGCTTACTACCCCGTGGTTAGAACCCCAGTTGTTCATAACAGAGTATACATCACGAAAAGCACCTGTACCAGTTAAGTTTGGCACAAACCAGGTGGTAGGCCAGGTTTTGTCGGTGCGCTGGTCGATGTGGTGGTGCACGTGCTCAGGCAGGTCAATGGTCCAGCCTTCTGCGATCTGCAGTACCGGGCCTAAACCTTTTATGATATTTACACGCGACATGGTAACTGGCATTTTGCCTTTGGTAAGGAAGTTAGAAGAGTAGCCTCCTCCTCTGAAATACTCCAGTGTGCCAGGGTACCAGGTGGTGGCATCGAGGCATTTTTTTGCTTCTTCTTCAGAAATTTCCCAGAAAGGCTTCATAACGGGTTCTCCGTCACGGGTTTGTTGGCCGGTGCCATCGAGGGTGCAGGAGCCGGAGTTGATCAGGTGCAGGAAACCATCTTTGGCTATTCCTTGCAGTTCGTAACCGGTTGTTCTCTTCACCGCTTCCGGGCTCCAATAGGTGCGTACGTCGGCAAAAATCTGGGCTGTATCGGTAAGCAGGTGGCCAAACAGCATGGCTACGCCGTTCAAAGAATCGTTTTCGGTGGCTACGATAAAAGCCTGACGGATGCCGTTCCAGTCGAAAGAAGAGTTGAGGATAGCCTCAGAAAAATCGCCGTTCGGCAAGTGATCTGTCCACTGGCGCTGCCCCTGGAAACCGGAAGCAATGGCATTATGCCCGTGTGCCTCTTCGCCAAATCCCATTTCCTTCAGTTTCGGGTTTCCGATCATCAGGTCGCGGATAATGAGTGTCATTTTCACTACAAACTCCCAGTCGCCGTCTTTTTCTTCGCGGCTGCGCTGCTTGCCTTCCGGGTTATAGTCGGTACCTTCTTTGCAGTTTTCGCGGGTCCAGGCAATGGCTTTCTCAAACTCTTCCTGGTCAAAAATATTGCGCTCAATGCGGCGTAGCACTTCAGTAGAATCTACATACTCGGTGCGCATGCCCAGGTAGCCTTCAAAGAAACCGGCATCTACAATAGAACCGGCAATACCCATCGACACAGAGCCTATAGAAAGATAAGATTTACCGCGCATGGTAGCAACGGCCAAGCCTGCTTTGGCAAAGCGCAACAGCTTACCCTGCACATCGGCTGGAATGCTGCTATCGGTGATATCCTGCACATCTTTGCCGTAGATGCTGAAGGCAGGCAAACCTTTCTGGTTATGTCCGGCAAGGGCGGCAGCCAGGTAAACAGCACCCGGACGCTCGGTACCGTTAAAGCCCCAGATCGCTTTTGGCGTGTAAGGGTTCATATCAATGGTTTCGGTACCATAGCACCAGCAGGGCGTAACGGTAAGTGAAACGCCTACCCCACTTTTTTCAAATTTATCGGCAGCCAGGGCAGCTTCTGCCACCCCTCCTATGCAGCTATCGGCAATTACGCACTCTACAGCTGCTCCATCAGGGTGTCTTAAATTTTCTTCAAAGAAGCGGGCCACGTTTTGGGCCATGCCCATCGTTGTTTCTTCTAGCGACTCCCGAATACCACCTAAGCGGCCATCTATTACCGGGCGAATGCCAATTTTAGGTCTTGAACCAATTAATCTGTTGCTCAATTGCTTATTATCCATTGTCATGCTTGTATGTATTTTTCGAGATCCCTGTTACTGGTGCCTCTGATATTCAATTAATTAACGTTTGTTATATTATTAACAAAACAATCTCTTTTGATCCCTGCCTGCGCAGCGCCTTCGTTCCGTCTACAAGCTTTTTATAGAGCTTCTTAAAGCCAACTGCTTTTCGCTAAATTTTTCGGATGCAAGAGAAGCTTCGAGGGATATTTACCTTTAAGTTAATAGGTTAAAATTACTCAGAATAAGTGTGCCGATGCTATGCTTTATTTTCTTATAATTATAGTATCTTAGCATAAAATAACCAAACACTATATAGCGCATTGTCCTTAGATAGTGTTTTGTTGAGCGTAATCCAAAGAATAAATATTATGCTATGTTTACCTAAGCGATATTTTTTAAGATAAAGGCTGATTTCTTGCAGCAGAAACAAAGCTAGTGCAGCTAAAGCAAAATAAGTACAAAAAAGAGGCGTTTGCATAATAATAAGCAGCTGCTAGCAGAATGCGTCTTTCTGCCACTGCTACCCTAGCAGAACCAGGTAGCTGAAAAGCGATATCAGGCCTGTAGCAGGGGCATGTGAGGCGTATGATGTGTGAAGGAAGCCTTTGTTATGTAGCCCGCGAAGCATTTGTGAATTATGCTAATGAAAATGGCCTTCTAGAGCATATTTCCATCTTAAATGCCTTAGGTTGTAAATCGCATCACCTTGACTGCCTCTACTGGCAAAGGCAGTTCCAGCATATGTTACCCCTTAAAACCAGCGTCCAGCATACCATGAAACCCCATTTCCATAAAGTACCCGTAGGGCTGCAAAGCTCCTTCAGCATCAGGCATAACAGGCAACCAAACTTTGGCACGGTATGGCATTACCATCCTGAGCTCGAATTGCACTATGTTATAAAAGGCGAAGGAGTCCGGTTTATAGGCGATCAGGTAGATAATTTTTCGGCCGGCGAAATTATTCTCCTGGGCGAGAACCTGCCGCATACCTGGCGTTGCCGCGAAGCATACTTCAAAGACGGCTCCGAACTGGAAGTTGAGGCTATTGTTATCCAGTTTCTGCCCGACTGCCTGGGTCGCGACATTTTAAACTTGCCAGAGGCCTACCTGCTGCCGAAGCTGTTTGAGCGGGCGAAAAAAGGCCTTGTTGTAAAGGGAGAGGCAAAAGACAAGCTGGCGCAACTCATGCAACAGGCCGTGGAAGCGAAAAGCCTGGACCGCCTGATCGTGCTGCTCTCTATTTTAAAAGTGCTTGCCGAAACCGATGAGGTAGAGAACATTACCTCGGCGCATGCATTCTACAAATCGAACGAACTCGAAACGGAGCGGCTCAACAAAGTCTGCTCCTACACGCTCTCCCATTTCAACAAAGACATCAGCCTGATGGAGATTGCCTCCGTCGCCAACCTCAGTGTAACCTCTTTTTGCCGTTATTTCAAAATAATGACCAAGAAGACGTACAATGATTTTCTGACGGAAATACGGATCAGCCATGCCTGCCGCGCCTTAATAGAAGACAAACAATCAACGGAAGTCATCTGCTTTTCGTGCGGGTTTAACAATGTATCGAACTTTTACAGGCACTTTAAAAAGGTGATGGGCACCACGCCACTGGAGTACAAGCGACAGTACCTGAAAGCAGAGGTAGTTTAACGCCACCGGCCAAAGTCCACTTAAGACATTTTCACCTCTGGGAGGCAAAAATCATTTGAAGAATTGATTTTTTATTAGTTGCTGATCACTAAATGGCTTGATGGTTTGATAGATTTTCGGTGAATGACTGAGGGAATAATTCTTTCGACCCTTGATTCGAAAAAATCAAAAAGCCTCTGAAAGACAAAAATCATTAGAATAATTTTACCTAAAGCTAACTTAACTTAATGTATTGCGGCAGGTACCAACAGAGCGAATACTTTTGCCAAGTGCACTAAATGAGCCGGCACTGTTCGAGCGTTCAGCGAGTTTGGCGGGTCTTGGCTTTCTTGTTCTTTTTGTATCAAGACAAAAAGAACAAGAAAGCCAGCTATGCAATAGCTTCAGCTTGATTAAGAGGTAAACAGCAACTATGCAAACTTAGTCTTAGCAACTGCTATTGCCGCCCGTCTATAAAATTCTTCCAGAAGGACAGAAGGGAAAAGTACATAATCTCGTAGGAAGCTAACGAAAAAATAAACAGAAGACTTTTTTCCGCAAAAACAAGAAAGGCACCCTATTGGGTGCCTTTCTTGTAAGCGAGCTAAAAATTAAAGTTTAATTGTAGCCAGGATTCTGTCCGAACTCTTCGCCATTTAACAGCGCATTAAGCTCTTCCTGACGGATAGGGCGGAGCACATGATGATCCTGGATTTGGGTAATGTCTGGGTTCAGTCTTCTTACACGCTCAACCAGTTTGCCGGTGCGCTTCAGGTCGAACCAACGCAGGTGTTCACCACCTAACTCACGAGCACGCTCATCCAAAATAAAGTCTAAGGTTATCATGTCAGATGAAACCTGCATTTCGGCCACTTTACCAGGTAGAGCTGCTCTTGTACGCAGCACATTTATATAATCGGCTGCCCCCTGAGGGTTTCCTAATCCGAGTTCTGCTTCTGCTGCAATCAGGTACATCTCTGCCAGGCGCATCACGATTACGTCTTTAAAACCAGACTGTGTATTAGCAGATTCACGATCCGGATCTTGGAATTTTTTAAAGTTTACATATAAGTTACCGTTTCGAATGGTGTTGTCTGACAAGTAAACACTGTCTCTGTCAACAGCTACATATGGTTTTAGTCTTTCTCCTGTCAGTTGTTTTTTAGTGACATAGAGGGCCGTATCGATACCAGCTCTGATCTGCTGCCCTACTACACTTGGATCTTTGAAATAAGTATCCGCTGTGGCTGCTGTCCAGGTAAAGTTCTTATTCGCAATCCATGCTTCCTGAAAAGATGCTTGATAACGTGCATCTAATGTTTCATTAAACATATCTAGGAAAGCCAGTGTAGGCATTAATCGCCTGTTGTTGTCGAAGCCATAGTTTAAGTCCAGCTCCAGTCCAGGAAGACCATTATAACGAGCTTGAAAAACATGATAAAGCCTGTTTCCGCTGGGATCGTAATTTAAACCCGGATTGGAAGCAGAGTTACTTACCACGTATAATGCCTCCTTATTGCGTTTGTTGTTCCTAGGATCCCACATTTGCGCATAAGTTGCATATAAGTCTACTTCAAGAGCCGCCTTATTGTCTATTACTTCTTTCGCCTTTTCAGCTGCCAGCCTCAGGTACGTCTCTTTGTCACCGCCTGTAGCATAAGCCGCCCTTGTTAGGTATGCTCTGGCCAGAAATCCTTTTGCCGATTTTTTACTGGCCCGGCTATACTCATTACCCCAACCACTTTGCACAGGCAGATGTGTCTCTGCGAATTTCAGGTCTTCGATTATGAGTTCGTAGAAAGCCTCTACAGGGCTTCTGGTTGCAGTTAACATGGGACCCTGGGTTTCCTCGGTACGAAGCATTACGCCCCCCCAAGTCTCCACCACGTGCCAGTAATAAAAGGCCCTCAGAAACCGCAGCTCACCTAGGCGTTTGTTTTTCTCATCTTGGTTAACAAAACCAGCATTATCAATCCGGTTGATACCAGCATTACAAAGGTTTATAGCTGGCCAGAGTAAATTCCAGGCAGCCCTGTTGGGGTTGCCCTGCAAGCTATTAAGACCTGCATACTGCGTTAACTGACCGGCATATGTATTTTTATCGCGGTTGAACCACAAATCAGTGCCAGCCTCCGACATAAAAATACCGTCTTCCTTACCGTACCAGGAGCGCTGCTCTGAATAAGCTGCGTTCACGTTTGTTACAAAACCCTCCGGTGTAGACCAGATTTCGTTTGCTGTTGCGCCAGATGGGTTGTATTCATCCAGGTCGCATGATGTCAGCCCTAGCACAAAGGCTGCTGCCAAACATGGCAATAATTTAAATTTATTTAACTGTATCATCTTAAAGAATATCCATTATTAAAAATAGAACTACTCGATTTGTCTTCGTTCTTGAGACAAACGGCTCATCCGTTTTCTTCAAATTGCTTGATACTTAAAAACTAAGATCAAATGCCTTCGTTTTTAGAAACCAACATTAACACCAAATACAATTTGCTTGCTCAACGGATTAGACTCAGAGCCTCCTCCTTCAGGATCGTAGTTTCTTAGCAAATGGTGCTTGGAAATCACTAAAGGGTTAGAAGCCGTGGCATAAACACGCAGGTTTTCTAACTTAACTCGCTGGCTTAAGGCTTTAGGCAGCGTATAACCCAGTGTTACGTTTCTAATTTTGAAATAAGATCCGTCTACAAAGCTCAGTGCCTGGTAACCGGTATACCCCACATAGTTGTTCAAGTTTGCTCCCCTTCTCGGACGCGGATAATCGTTGGAAGGATTTTCTGGTGTCCAGTAATTAGCAATTTCTGGACCATTGCCTGTACCTGATGGGTTGAAGCGTCCTAAGAATTGTGCGTTGATGGTTTGTCCATAACGTGCAAACAGGTAAATACCAAGATCAAAGGCCTTGTACTTGAAGTTGTTCTGAATACCACCTAACCACTGCGGAACGGTAGAACCAATATAGCCAAGGTCTTCTGCGTCAATAATAAAGTCTCCGTTTAAATCTGCCACTTTGATGTCTCCTGGCTGAAACTGGTAGTTACCTACACTGTAACGGGCCGCTTCATCAACCTCGTGTGCCTGCCAAATACCTAAGAATTTATAGCTGTAGAAAGACGAAACAGGACGGCCAATTAGCAGAGAAGTAGTTTCGTTAGTGATGATATCTGTTCCATCAATCAGCTCTGTAATTTCTTCTTTGTTTCTGGTAAAGGTGAAAGTAGTAGACCAGGAGAAATCGCTGGTTTGGATGTTATGAGTGGTAAGCGCTACTTCTATACCTCTGTTTCTGGTAGCAGCTATGTTTTCATTCACCCTTCTTACACCAGTAGAAATAGGCAATGTTCTTGGGTAAAGAATATCGGTTGTTTTGGTATCGTATACATCTACTATGGCAGCTATTCTGTTATTGAACAAGCCTATGTCTAACCCAAAGTTTGTAGTAGCCGACTTTTCCCAACCCAGATTCGGGTTACCTACCAGCTCACTGAAATAATAAGCTGGTGCTGCAATATCTCCGAAGCCCATAGCCCTTTGGTTGGCTACTAGAAGGCTTTGCGTTCCATAAGGGCTGATGCTGTAGTTACCGGCTACACCGTAGCTAGCGCGTAGTTTCAGGTTGGTTACCTGCTCTACACCTTGCATAAAGGCTTCTTCGCTTATGTTCCAGCCTGCTGCTACAGATGGGAAAAAGTCCCACTTATTGCCAGGAGCCAGTCGGGAAGCACCATCGTAACGACCAGTTACAGTTAACAAGTAACGGCTTTTGTAGTTATAGTTCAAACGACCAGCATACGCGAGGTTTTTAGTACCTTCAAATGGCGACCGAATGTCACGCGTAGCAGCAGTGCTTGTGGCATCTAGCCCATAATACAGTTGCGAAGAAACAAGCTGCCCCTGACCTTGCGCATAGACTCTGTCTTCGTCGGACTGGATGTAGCTTGTAATACCTGTGATGGTCACATTGTGGCCACCAAAGTCTCTAGTGTAGCTTAACACGTTGTCCCAATTCAGGTTTCTGCCATAAACTGCTTCAGACGAGGCTAAAGAAATTCTTGTATTAGCACGGTTTAGGGAAGTAGCATCATCATAAATACCTTGTCTGCTCAGGGCTATATTAGTACCAAAGCTAGATCTGAAAGAAAGTCCTTTTAAAGGAGTCAGTTCCACAAAAGCATTTGCTAAAACACTTGTTCTGAGTGTATTGTTACGAGCTATAAAATCTGTTCTTTCGTCGGCCAGTGGACTGATGGTAGTACCATCCGGTAAAGGGAATTGCCGAATAAGGCCGTTTTCGTCGTAAGGAACACCGAGTGGGCTGATAGACAAGGCTTGCGACAACGGATTTCTACGTTGATTTCGATTAGATTGCGTTACCTGGCTTAAAACACCGGCTTTCGCCCATGAGCTTAGCTGCTGGTCTATATTCAAACGGAGATTATAACGGGTAAAATCGCTGTTTCGCAGCATGCCTTCTTCCCTAAAATATCCTGCCGAAGCAAATACTTTTGTTTTCTCGGTTCCGGCTCTTACCGTTAAGGCATGGTTTTGCTGCGTACCATTCTCCTTTACTAAATCCATCCAATCTACCCACTGCCCGGCCTGCACAGCATCCCACTCACCTGGTCCGTCAAAAATTCTGGCATCATCGGCTTCGCTGTTCCATAAACCAATGGTGCGCGCGGCCTCTCTTCTTAACTGAATATAATCATCTCCGGTTCTAGACTTAGGAAAGTTGTATTGCGTTACGCCATAATAACCATCATAAGAAACGCGTGCTTTTCCTTCAGCGCCTTTTTTGGTGGTTACGATAATAACACCGTTTGCTCCCATCGCACCATAAATGGCAGTAGAAGATGCATCTTTTAAAATCTCAATTGATTCGATATCATTTGGGTTAAGGTCGTTTATACTACCCCCCTGGAAACCATCTATAATATAAAGAGGCTCATTCCTGGATGCTAAATCATCTCTGCCAGCGATGGATCTGTTACCACGCAGTGTTATGGTTGGATTTGCGCCAGGCGCACCAGAACCACGCATAATATCAGCGCCGGGTACTCTTCCCTGGATTGCTTCTATTGGGCTATGGGTAGGAATCTGCACAATTTCATCTGATTTAACAGAATAAACAGAGCCTGTCAGGTCTCTTCTTTTTACTGTACCATAGCCAACTACCACTACCTCATCTAGTACTTTGCTATCCGGAAGTAAAGATACATTTATTACGGAGCGGTTGTTTAAGGCAATCTCTTGTGTCTGGTATCCTACATAAGTTACTACCAAGGTAGCGTTAGGATCAGTCACGTTCAGCTCAAAATCGCCATCGATTCCGGTGGCTGTTCCATTTGTGGTGCCCTTCACCATTACAGTTACGCCAGGCAAGCCAGTATTAGATTCGTCTACTACTGTCCCTCGTACCACCGTACCCTGTGCAAACGCCCCCACGAAGCATAGCAGGATAAGTGGAAGAATGAGAATAAATCTCAAATCTTTAGATATTGAGTTTTTCATTTAAAATGTGTTAAAAGTTATGGAAAAGTATTTGGTCAATCATAATTCCGTTTACTTAGCACGTTGCTTACTGGTAGGCATCAACTTCACTTTGCCACTTTACCCTGAGGTGTTTACCAGACAAAACAGACATGCTTCATTTGTGCTGCCAAAAATAATTTGAGAGAAAAACCAGCAGCGTTGAAGCGCCAGCCATGGCACCAATCACAACTCATCCTCTTTATTTAAGGCGCTTTTTACTGCATTTTCTAAGTTTTCAAATTACCCCCTATTTATGTTAAACTACCGTTTGTTAAAATTTACACATTAATTATATTAATAAAATCCAATTAAAGGTTTTATCTGGGTCCAAATAGGCTAACAATTACTCATAAGTAGCTTCAGGAACAATTAGGAAGATGTTAGCTAAAGACCTATTCATTGTTTAAACCTTTAATTATCAGCACTCAAACTATCATTTGTTTAATTAAACTAAAAACCGGACCTTCTTCTATTTATAACAATTCATTATAAATTTAGAGAACCACTCCTGTTATTTTACATTTTTTCTGATGCAGCGGTAAGTGGTCCGGGAACAGTTCTCCATCATTAAAAGGCTGTTTCAGATCAGTATACCTTCTTTTTCCATTGGCTTGCCTTAAACTCGGCAAGGCTGGTTTCTGTTTCTACACCCTTATTTAGCCCAAAAAATGTAGCTCCTTCAGCTTCAGAAGCTGCTTTAGCTTATTTTATTGGGAGAGTAAATATATTACATATTTCGAAAATTTGCCTTTTTTTTTATTTATTTATAAATACTATGTTTGTACGTAAAAATAGTTTTAAGGCTGGGCGTTTTCAAAATTATACTCTAACGTGCGTTAATGCATAAAAATCGTTAGCAGAAAAGGACTTGAAATATCAATACTATAAAAAGAACACTTTAGTCTGATAGCTAAATTATTTTATATTTTTCACGCTACGGTAGCATCTCCTCCAGGTACTGGCGACCATTTGCGAAAATGATACTAATGCTACCTAATCAACGTTCATGGCAACCGGCTGAGGAGCCATAGTTTATTGCCAGATTTGATGCTTAAGCGCAACCCCGTAGCAGGAAGTTAAACCTGCTGCAGAGGAACAGGAACGGTAGTAAGAAATGCTGAAAGCGAAAGAATCTTACATCAAAAGCCAGCATATATAATTAACCGCTAGTTTACATTTACCTATAATATATTACTTATGACACAGGAAAACCGCGCAGAGGTAGCCAAGCTGCCTGCCAGTAATCATTTCGCCTGGTCGGGCATCAGGCCGTTTATGCTCTTCGTGCTTTGTTCTCTGCTGGTAGCCTGTTCCGGCTCCTCCAATAAAGCAGATGGCTCGGCCAATGCTGTCGATGCAGGAAATTGGGCCGACCGGGTACCAACCATAGACCAGGTAGGCGCTGCCATGCTGCCGGATACCATAGCGCCTGTGGAAGCTCCTTTCGACATGCCTCAATTTAAGAAGCCTACTTTTCCGGAGCTAACTATTAGCATAACCGAGCGGGGAGCTAAGAAAGACCGTATCACCACCACCGAAATTCAGGCCACCATTGATGAGGTGCACCAGAAAGGCGGCGGCACAGCCCGTGTTCCGGCCGGCATTTGGAAAACAGGCCGCATCAGCCTGAAGAGCAACGTTAACCTCCTGCTGGAAGAAGGCGCAGAGCTGCACTTCAGCGGTGAAATAGAAGATTACAGACCTGCCGTGTTTACTCGTAACGAAGGCATTGAAGTGATGTCGTTGGGGGCGTGTATTTATGCTAATGGCCAGGAAAATATAGCAGTTACCGGAAAAGGCAAACTGGTTGGCCCCCCGGCCGACAGTCCGCTGAGAAACCGGGTAATGGAGGTAGATGTTATTGAGAAAGTGGTGCCACACGACAAACCGGTAGCGGAGCGGGTGTATGAAGGATACAACGACGAGTTCATTTTCCTGCCGATGTTTATCTCGCCTATTAACTGCAAAGATGTGTATATAGAAGGCATTACGCTGGAAAAAACGCCTTTCTGGAACATTGTACCCGTTTATTGCGATGGCGTGATCATAAGAGGTGTAACAGTTAACTCTGTAGGCATTCCGCGTGGCGACGGCATCGACATTGAATCGTCGCGAAATGTGCTTATAGAATATTGCACCCTGAGCTGTGGCGACGACTGCTTTACCATGAAAGCGGGCCGAGCAGAAGATGGCATGCGCGTAAACAAACCTACCGAAAATGTAGTGGTGCGCTACTGCCTTGCCCGCGAGGGACATGGTGGCATTACCACCGGCAGCGAAACCGCCGGCATGATCCGCAACCTGTACGTGCACGACTGCGTGTTCGACGATACTGGCGTAGGCATACGATTTAAAACCCGCAGACCGAGAGGTGGAGGCGGTGAGAACCTGCACTACGAACGCATTAGAATGAACCTGCGAAACGATGCGTTCCACTGGGACATGCTCGGCAGCAGAACCTATGTTGGCGAACTGGCCGATCGTATGCCGGTACGCGAAATAAACAAGCTAACACCGAGTTATAAAAATATTTTTGCCCGCGATATTATCGTGGAAAAAGCAGATCACTTTGTGAAGATAAAAGGCATACCGGAAACGCCTATGACAAACCTGCTCATTGAGAATGCACAAGTAAAATCGAAAGGGTTGTTTATTGCCCGCGATGCCAAAGACATTACACTACGTAACATAGAAGTGCAGGCGCAGGATTCGCTCATCGAGATTTTAGATGGCCGCAACATCCTTTTCGAAAACGTACGGTTTACAGTGCCTGGTGGTGAGCTTGTTCCGAAGATAGAAGGCGACCTGTCTGACAACGTCCAATTTAAAAATACTACGCCGCAAAAGCCGAAAGGATGGCAAACTACCGACTGGCAAAAGCAGCAGCAGGCGCAACCATAAACTTTTGCTCCTATACAAGAGTAAAGGCTGGATATAATCTAAGAGCTGGTGAACGCAGCCAGGAGCTTCTTCATCGGTTTTGATTGAAGAACAAGCCTATACACTACGCAACTAACTTTAGCATTAAACAAAAACTCCCGCTTCAAACTGAGTTGAGGCGGGAGTTTTTGTTTTTAGTTACACGTTGGCCTTAGGGTGTTTGGCCTGATAAATGCTCCGGAAGGGCTTTTTCATTAGAATAATTGCTTGATGGAGCCTCAGCCTGAAAACTTCTCTCACTACTGCCTAATTCATGTTAAAGTTTTTAGGCTTGATATTCACCATTCTGGACGAAACAATAAGCACCTGCACAATTAACCCGATGATCAGGACCAGCCCCACCTCCAGGCTCGACAAAATGTTGGTGCTGGACACAATGTGCTGCGAATCGCCTACCAGCTCCTTGCCTACCTCCGACTGAATTCTGGTGAGTTCGTGCAGGTGCTTAATGGTACACATAAAAACAGCTTTCCCCTCCTGCTCAAACATGGCTGTACCAGCCGCTCTCCCCTGTTCATGACTTAGAGCAAGAATGGCATTTTCCATGCGCACGTATTCCTCCACCTTGTTCTTCAGGCCAAGAAGGCTTTTAGACTCCTGATCTACCAGGTAAGTGCTTTCGAAGTTGTGGATTAGAGAGTCGACCTGCCGGTTGTGCCACTGCATCTGTTCAACTAGGGCAACTTCGGACTCGGCTTCTGTAATGAGCAAGTAGTGCTCCATTAACAAACGCTTGTTGTACAGATGCTCTGTAAGGTACACAATGTCTGTGGCCGGAAGAAGCCGGTCTTTGTAGATAGAGGAGAACGACTTGTTCATGCTGCCCATGTGCTTTTTCCACATAAAGTTTGCCAGCAGCACCATCACAATCAGACAGCCAAGCAGAGAGGCTATCTTTAATTTCTGTTGAATTACAAACGACCACTTCATAGCTACCACCATTGATCTATGTAAAGATAATATTATTTTTGACATAAAAAATTTTAATATTAGGTAACAGACTTGGTGGGTGCCAGTTTCTGCAGCTACTGTTATAGGAAGGGCTTAGGAACAAACGAAGAGATAGGATAAGAACTTTTTGTGTTAATATAAAACACGAAGAAATTGGCCAAAGTTTGACTTACCCTTGTGCCTGAAACAGCCTAAATAGCTCTGCAAGGCCTTTTTCATTAGAAGAATTTTATCTACCTGTTATCCTTCTCCGCTCAGACCTAAAACTGGAACATCCTTCAACAACAGTAAAAAGAGCGGAAATGACGCGAATACTATAAAATTTTATTACCTTTTTTGCTGGCTTCGCTAGCTGGGCGCATCATATGGCTGCAGCCCTATTAGCTTACATGGCTTTTAAAAGTAAAATCTGAAAAATGAGACTTGCACAGCACCTCTTCACTACCCTTAGCTGTTTACTGCTCCTGTTGCAGGCAGAAGCCCAGAATTCGCCGGCACCTCTTAAACTTGTTGATATTTTGCTGACGCCAGATTCAAAAGACTGGATTTACGCTGTAAACCAGCAGGCATCAGTTGAAGTAACGGTTCTTCAGTACGGTGTGCCGCAGGAGGGTGCCCAAATCAGTTTTGAGGTGGGGCCGGAGCTTTTGCCACCAGATAAAAAAGGTGAGCTCACCCTCCGCAAAGGCAGTGGCAAACTAAGTGTTGGCACCAGCAAAGAGCCTGGTTTCCGGCAACTGGTAGTTAAAACCGAAATCAACGGTAAAACCTACAGCAATACGGTTAAGCTTGCCTTCTCCCCCGAAAAGATAATGCCTACTGTGCCTATGCCCGCCGATTTTGCAGCCTTCTGGGAAAAAGCAAAAGCAGAGGCCGCCACTGTTCCTCTCGACCCGCAGTACACGCACCTGCCCGCTTATTCTACCGCCACCATAGATGTGTACCTGGTAAGCCTGCAAAGTTTCCAGAAAGGTAAGCGCCTGTATGGTTATTTAAGCAAACCCAAAGCGCCAGGCAAATACCCTGTATTGTTTTCGCCTCCGGGTGCCGGCATAAAACCCATGAACCCTCAAACCGGATTTGCCGAACAGGGTTTTATCAGTTTCACCACCGAAATTCATGGCCTTTCGCCACAACTCGATAGCGACACCTACAAAAGCATTAGCACCGCCTTTGGCGACTACTGGCTCAACAAACTCGACGACAAAGACAATTATTATTATAAAGGCGTATACCTGGGCTGTGTGAGAGCCATAGATTTCCTGAGTTCACTACCTGAGTTCGATGGTAAAAACATAGTGGTGACAGGCGGAAGTCAGGGAGGGGCACTGGCCATTGTGACTGCCGGCTTAGATAAACGCGTAACCGCGCTGGCAGCCTTCTACCCTGCCCTTAGTGATATGACTGGCTACCTGCATGGCAGAGCCGGCGGCTGGCCGCACCTGCTCGCCCCTCGTCAGCAGCACACCAACAACACTCCTGTCAAACTCAACACCATCAGCTACTACGATGTGGTAAATTTTGCGAAGCAGCTAACAGTGCCTGGTTTTTACTCCTGGGGCTACAACGACAACACCTGTCCGCCTACCTCAGTATACGCAGCCATTAATGCTGTAAAAGCCTCCAAAACTATAGTCATTACACCCATATCTGGTCATTGGCGGTTTGAGGAAACCAACCAGCAATCTTTGGAATGGCTGAAAAAGCAGCTGAAGTAGGCTTCCGTTTTTAAGGTTGCCACCATACGAAACAGAATGATCAAAATCGCTTTGGCAGCAGAAGTACAGGTTTGGAATTTAGCCTATTAAGCTCTTACACATTGTGCATGAGAGGCGACGTGTATCTCCTACATTAGATTTTTATGCTTCCTTCCCCAACTTTCGAGTTGTTCTATAATTGGTTTCAATTCGTAGCCAATCGGGGTTAGTTCATACTCCACTCGTGGCGGAACTTCTGCGTAAACCGTCCGTTTTACGATCTTGTTTTCCTCCAATTTCCGCAGCTGCAGTGTCAGCATTCGTTCCGTTATGTTTGGCAAATGTTGCTTTAATTCTCCAAACCTAAGTTTTCGGTTTATTAACCAGGAACAAATTACTAAAGCCCATTGCCCGCTAATAATATGGGCAGCATAGACCTCTGGACATTCATCAGCTAAAGCTATTTTGTTGACAAAATTGGTCGATGTTTCCTTTATTTTTGACATTACTTACATTTTTTATAGTACCTCACAATTGGGTGGTAATATACAAAGCGCTACATAAGCTCCTTACTTTTGCATCAGGTACTTTAAAAATTTTGATGATATGAAGACATTAGTAATGGTTATTCATCCCGATATTAACAGTTCGCTCATTAACAAAAGATGGGTTAAAGAATTAAATAAATTTCCTGATAAGTATGTCGTTCATCAGTTATATGATGTATATCCTGATGGAAAGCTTGATGTGTTGACAGAACAAAAACTCATTGAACAATATAACAAGATTGTATTTCAGTTTCCTTATTACTGGTTCAATTGTCCTCCACTTTTCAAAAAATGGTTAGATGAAGTATTGATTTACGGATGGGCCTTTGGAAGTAAAAGCGGTTACAAGGTTTCGGGGAAGAAAATTGCGCTGGCTATTTCATTAGGAGCTGATGAAAACGAGTATCGGTCATCCGAAAAATACAAATATACTTTGGGAGAGTTAACCCGCCCTTTTGAACTCACTTTTGAATATGTAAAAGCGGATTATAAACCACTTTTTGCATATTACGGAATTGAGTTAACTTCTTCGGAAGAATGGATTGAAAAAAGTGTTCCTCTGTATCTGAATTTTCTAAATTCTATATAAGATTTTGCTCCAGCGTTCTCCGGCTAGCATGCCGAACAACTAGCATATAAACCGGATAATAAGTTTAAATGTTTTATATTCTGAGGTGGTTAAGCTTCTTGGTAACGCGTTGTGCAAAGGAAGAGCGAGAGATCTTTATAAACAGTAAAGGCCTCTGAAGTTATTTCAGAGGCCTTTGTAATAAGAAGATTTACCTAACCAGAAAAATAATTAGCGTATGTAACCTGGGTTCTGTTCAATAACGGCATCCTTATTCAAATCTATTTCGTTTTGCGGAATAGGCAGCAACAAGTGTGTCTGCGTTAACCCCTGAATCTGCCTGTTTGCCGGCAAACCCGGTATGTTGGTGTTCAGGCGAGTTGCCCTGTCTACTAATGTACCTGTACGCATCAGGGTTAAACGACGGTTTTCTTCACCAATCAGCTCTCTTGCTCTTTCATCCAGGATAAAGTCTAAGGTAATATCGGTTGCGGAAACAAGTGGAGCATTTGCTCTGCGTCTTAACTCATTAATAGACTCGGCTGCACCGGCAAGGTTGCCTTGTTTAAACTGTGCCTCAGCTTTCAACAGGTACGTTTCGCCTAAGCGCATCAGAATAAAATCTTTCCACATGCCATAGCCAAACACATCCTGCGGATCGAAATGGCCCCACTTGGTAATGTATGGGTTTATGATAAAGAGTGTATCTGGCCCTTCGTAAGGTACTTTAGTTTTGTAAATGTTGCTGTACTGTTCTTTAGGGTCGTTGTAATAAAACTCTCTGCGGATGTTGTACTTCGAGTTACGCATATCACCTGCATCATACAAATCGTACAGCACCCAGTTATTAAGGCGCATTCTGGAAATGCCTCGGCCACCGAGTGAGTCGGCAGGGAGCATGCCGGCGCGGCTATGGTAGGAAGCACCCCAGTTCCGACGGTGCTGTGGGGCATCGGTCATGCCGCCCGGCACATCCCTGGGGTTTTCTGCTTCCATTACCCAGATAGCTTCCATGTTGCCCTGGCTCCTGCGCTGGTTGCCATAAATAAACATATCAGAAAAAGGATCGCCAGGTTGGTTTGCTTTTACACCATAACGAGTTTTGATCAGGTTAAATCTGCCGCTGTTGATAACGACATCTGCCTGGGCCTCGGCAAGAGCAGGTTGGTTTACACGAAGATACACCTCGGCTAACAGCTGGTTTGCCATGTACTTGTTTGCTCTGGCATGCCTATTGGCAGGTAAATCGGCAATGTCGGGAAGGTGTTCTGCTGCAAATTGTAAATCGGCAAGTATCACCTGGTTCACCTCTGCAAGCGGTGCACGCACAAAATCTGTTCTTGGCACCGTTAGTGGCTCTGTTATGAGCGGCACACCTCCAAAAGCTGTTGCCAGTATGTTGTAGGCAAGACCTCTGAAAAAACGGGCTTCCGCATTTATCCTGTTCTTGTCAGCATCTGCGATGGCTGTAAGGTCCGGACTCTCTACGTTCTGGATAATAACATTTGCATTATTGATCATGGTATACGACCAGTTCCAGGTATGATCTGCAGCACCATCCAGCGGGGTTAAGGTGTTATAGTCAAAATAGGGGTTTTCCATACCCTGCGGTTGCGTAGGCCACACAATATCGGTTCCTACCTGCCACACCGATACCCAGCCTTGCGCCCAACTAACGCTATGAAAGGTACTGTTATGGTTATACAAGCCAATTACCGATGCTTCCAGACCTGGTAGATCGCGTAAGTTAGTGGGTGAATAACTGTTTAATAATTCTTCTTCCAGAAACGAATCGTCGCATGCTGTAAGAGCCTGCAAGCCAATACAGGCACAAACAAATAATCTTATATATTTTTTCATTTGATTAAAGCTTAAGTAGGTATTAAAGAGTAAGGTTAAGACCGAATGACACAGATCTTACCAGCGGGTAATTATTCACCCAAGAGTCTGAACCACTTGTTGAGCCTCGCGGAAGATGCGTACTCTCCGGATCCCAGCCTACCCATTTTGTGAAAGTATACAGGTTCCTGCCGGCAGTGTAAATGGTCAGACCGCTAATGCCAAACCTCTCCAGGAAATCCTGTGGCACCGTGTAGCTCAGGCGGGCATCTTTTATGCGAACATAGCTGTTGTCTCTGGCAAAGTTATAGCCGTGTGGGTTTCTGTAGCTCAACGATGGCCACTCATTGCTTCTGTTCTCAGGAGTCCAGTAGCCGACTTCAGCCGGTATGTTTCGTTTGCCTACTTCATCGCCGTAAAAAATATCGGGGTTGCTTTTCATAGAACCTTGCGAAGTCTGCAGGAACACGCTCAGGTGGAAATTGCCATAATGGAATGTGTTGGTTAGGCCACCGTACCACTTAGGCAGTGTAGAGCCTAAATACATCCGGTCATCGCCGGTAATCCTGCCATCGCCATTCACATCTTCAAATCGCAGGTCGCCTGGTCTGGCATTCATCGTGGCTGGGATATCGTCTCCTTCCTGCCACACGCCTAACCAGTTGTAAGAGAACACAGCACCCAAAGATCTACCAATAAACCAATTGTTAGTAATATCATCCTGACCATCACCATACAATTCTATAATTTCGTTTTTGTTTCTGGTGAAGTTGATATCTGTTTCCCACCTGAATTTGCCAGCCTCTATGTTAGCAGTGCTTATAGTAAATTCCACGCCTTTGTTTCTGACTTCGCCCAGGTTATACCACACACTGGAGTAGCCCGAAATGTTAGGGATTTGGCGTTGCAGCAGCAGGTCTTCTGTTTTGGCATTGTATACCTCCACAGTACCTCTGATTCTGTTCTGCAAAAATCCATAATCCAGGCCAATGTTAGCAGAGGTGGTTGTCTCCCAGTTAAGGTCTGGGTTACCAAGTCTTGCCGCCAGTACACCAACGCTGCTGGCGCCACCAAACGGAAAGCGAACCGGGTTGTAAATAGTAGCTGTCTGATTAGGATCAAGTGCCTGGTTACCCGCCTTCCCATAAGAGAACCTGAGTTTAAGCTCTGTCACCGCACTCACATCTTGCATAAAAGCTTCGTTAGCAATATTCCAACCTACAGCCATAGACGGGAACAAACCGAATTTATTTGTGTTAGCACCAAAGGCAGAAAATCCGTCGCGGCGTGCAGTTAAGGTTAACAGGTAGCGGCTATCGTAGGAGTAGTTAATACGGCCCATTTGCGATAGCAGGTTGGTTCTGTTACTCTCAGAAGTCGAGAATCTGTTTTCGGCAGCACCCAGGTTATAGAACGACAACTCGTCATTTATAAAAGTATTTGCCTCAGCTCCAGACCGGAAGTAATCGGTACCCTGTGCACTGTAAAGGCCGGTAAAGTCGATGTGGTGCTTATCGAAATCTTTGGAGTAGGTGAGTATGTTTTCTAATACCCAGTTGTTGGTTTCGTTGTTATTGGCGTAGGCAGCACCTACCATGTTATTACCGGCTCTGCCTGTGTAACCAGCCTGGCGGCCTATCTCATAGGTGTACGAAGCATTCAGGCGATATTTTAAGCCTTTGGCAAAACCAGGCGAAAGTTCGGTATAGGCTGTTCCGGTAATTAATTTTCGTCTGTCTACTCTGTCGGTAGTTAAACCCAGGAGCGGGTTTGCAAACAGCAATTCCGGGAACATCGGGAATATTTCGAAACCACCAGCATCGTTATGCACCTGGCCATAAGGGCTCATGGCGGTAGCATTCAACATATTGGCACGACCACCGTCGGAGTTATGATCTGCAAAGTATAAAGAGGTACCGGCTTTCAGAAAGCTTGTGATGGTGGCATCCAAATTGGACCTTATGCTGGCCCGCTGGAATCCGTATCCTTTTACCACACCATCCTGGTTCAGGTAACCACCGGTCAGGTAGTAATTTACTTTATCGGTGCCACCGGTTATGCTTAGGTTATGTTCCGTAATTTTGCCGGTTTGAGTAGCCTCATCCAGCCAGTCTGTTACACGACCTGCATTGTAATTCTCTACCTCAAAAGTATTTGGCAGTACCTGGGTTAGTGTTAGCCCCTGCGCTCTCTGGTAATCAGCGAATTTCTGCACATAAGCATCCGGAGACATGGGTGTTAGTTTGTTAGACAGGCCTTCTACACCGGTGTAACCACTGTAGCTGATGCGTGGCTGTCCGCTAAGGCCCCTTTTGGTTGTAATCAGGATAACGCCGTTAGAACCACGTGTACCGTAAATCGCAACAGCAGAGGCATCTTTCAAAATTTCAATCGACTCAATGTCGTTGGGGTTGATGTCGTTCATCTGGCCAAAAAACGGGCTGCCATCTACCACTATAAATGGAGATGTTCTGGCACTGATAGAGTTAACTCCTCTGATTCGCATGCCGCCGGAACTACCTGGCACCGACGAGCCCTGCGTAATGTTCAGGCCAGCCGTAGTGCCCTGAATAGCTTGCGTCAAATCTGTCACAGGAAGGTTAGATAGCCTGTTTTTAGGAACGGAGGCTACTGAACCTGTAATATCAGATCGCTTCTGGGTACCATAACCAACTACTACTACTTCGTCCAGCGCTCTGGCGTCAGAGCCTAACTGCACATCAACAGTCGTTCTGTTGTTAATCGGCACCTCCAGAGTTTGAAAGCCAACGTACGAGAAAACCAGGGTGCCACTGCCACCTGGTACAGCAATAGAGTAATTTCCGTCAATATCGGTTGGGGCGGCCGTAGTTGTACCTTTAAGCAGCACGGTTACTCCCGGAAGAGCAACTCCGCCCTGGTCGGTTACTTTACCTTGTACTGTTATTCCTTGAGCAAAGGCTCCGGCAACAAAAAGGCACACTAGCGGAAGAACCAATAGGTACCTCAGCCCTTTTAATAAATAATGTTGCATATAGTTAGTTTTAAATGTTAGTATAAAATTTTATCACAAACAGATAATTTTAGGTGTGGTGTTAACATAGGATGATTTGCTAGGTTAGGTGTTTGGTTTTCATAAATAGTCTTAATTAGTAGGTCATAGGTTTATATAGTTTTTCAATGTTTGAACAAGGCTAAGGTGGTGTAGCACCTTAACTAACATTCGTTCACGTTAAACAAAAATGAAACATCTGAGGGGAAACGCAGGGGGGGTAAATCTGAATTTAAAGGGGGGAAACTCGTGCAACAGCAGGTATTAGGTGCAGGAAAAGGCTCAGGAGTGCTGTAGCCTGCATTCCTGAGCCTGGTGGTTCTGGCACCAGATAGTTATAAGAACTGCCGTCAGGCTCGGAGCCTCAGGCAGTTTTAATCTAAAAAAGCTTCGGAAGGCCTATTTCATTAGAATAATTGGCCAGATTAATTTACGCACCTGTTTAACCTGTAGCCCAGTCTTTAATTAAATCGAATAGTTTTGCTATCGCCGTTTCTAAACTCAACAGTTGTACTTCCATCTTTCCCGGACCTTATCTTTTTTACCGGTACCAGCTCGTTATCTGTCCACTTCTCTCCTGCTTTTTTCCAGAGGAGAAGAGTCGCATACACTCCCTGCTCCTGCTGACCTGGCGTAAATGAATCTGTCGCGTTTATGACAACACTCCTGTTACTCACCGGATGCAGCCCCGTAGCCGTTACTGTTTCCATACCATCTAAACCGAGCAGTGTTACCATAGCCAGTTGGTACTCGCCGTTGTCGATAATTTTTACTGCATGCCCTTTTACTTTTCTTGTTTCCTCTTTTATGGGCTCTTTTAATTGCGGCAGGGCGTAATGCCCCAGGCGCACCTGTGTAGCTTGCGTGCTGTTGTTATTATCAACTCTTAAAATGCCGTTCGGTAAGGGAATGTCTGCCAGGCTGAACTTGATGTTCTCATCAGTCTCCAGCACCACATCCCGGTAGTAAATGCCTTCTTCATACTTTTTGAAGGTATAAAGCCGGAATGCTTCCCACTGGTTCTGCTTATTTTTAATCACATAATTCATAGCCACTTCGCCGTTCGCACCATCGGCCTGCCACGGAAAAGCGCTGTTGTAGGATAGGCGATTGTAGTTTTCTGTTGATCTGAACTTTTGCCAGTCGTCGGCTACTTTTTCGTGGCACCAGGCACGAACTTCTGCCGCACCTATAGCAGGGTAATCTGTAATTAAAATATTAGAACCTCCCTCCTGAAACTTGTTGTACACGTTTCCTTTCTCAAGCTCCTGCTCCCAGGCTCCTTCGTTTTCTGTCTCTGTCCAGAAAGGGTTCTCTTCCGGCACCAGCAGCCCTAAAAAGGCTTTGCCCATCCAGAACACGCTGCCCCGGCAGCTGTAAATCTGCACAGCAGGCTCAAAAGCGCCATAAAAACCTAAAGTCGGAATATTATCATCGGCCATAAAATCCGGGTTTTGCAGAAACTGGAGCATAGTACCAGAGGCTATACGGCGCATCCAGCCATAATTGGTGCCTGGCTCCTGCGCCAGCCCCATAAGCGGGAAAGGCACCACAGAAGCAAAGCGGTAGGCTATGCTGCGGCCCCACATAATCATTTTGCCGTTCTTATCGAACAGGTAGGGGTAGTTGCCGTGCAGGTCTTTAAAGTTGCTCATCAGCTTTGCAGCATATTCAGGGTAATGCTTCTTCCCGAAAAACTCAGACCACAGTGGCCCATACATCTGGAAGGCCCACATGCTGTAAAAGTCGTAAGCCGGGCTGTCGTGGTACCACCCATCGCCCCGGTAATGCTCCAGCGACTTATCGAGGTACTCTTTCAGCAGCTTCTCGTTTACTTCGTAGCCTTGTTCTTTAAAGAAACTAAGCACAAAAATGTTGAAGAACCGCCAGTTGGAGCCAATCGTGGGTCCGTCGCCGTAGCTGAGCATGGTGTGCGCCAGGGCATCTTTCTGTGATTTGGTAAGTGGCTCCCATAGAACCTCCGGAATGTAAAACAACGATACCGCCAGTGCTCCAAACTCTACCAGAATCTGACTGGGGCCTCCTTTTTGCGCGCGCGGTGCAATATAGGTATCGCTGGCAGGGTCGATCAGTTTTACCAGTTGGTGGCGGTAATAGTCGGCCACTTTTATGCCATTTATCTCCAAGGCAGGATTTTCTTTTAGCAGCGGGTTGGCCATAAACAAGGTGCGGCAGAGCCCTTCCAGTCGCTCCGTTTTGTTTGGCCCCGGCTCTTGTGGATAGCTTTTGCCCGGCTGCTTCGGAAATTCCATCGGGTCTTCTAATTTACTTATGTAACCGAACGCCCCCTGTAACAGGTAGTGCGCGGCATCTTTCCAGTGTTGGCGCGTCATGCCTGTGTGCGGACTCGTTTTAAAATCCGGGTTACGCAACTGGAAAATCTGCTGGCTTTCAGGCGATTTTACAGACACAGCTTCCTTGGTTAACGAAGAGGTTTGTGCCTGCACAAGGCCATGTATCACTAGAAATAAAAAAACGATAGCATATCTTATCATAGCAATCTTACTTGTTTTCTTAAAAACAGAAATGAAGTTTATTGGTTGGTTTTATCCTGTTTAGCTTACTACCTAACTTATCTGTTATGGCTTCTAAAATAAATTATGCGCTCTGGGCAACCTGCCATCGGTGAGAAAAACCTCCGGAAGGCCATTTTCATTAGAATAATTTGAATTGAACAGGATTGGCAGTCTTAGAAACCGGCATACTACGCTGCCTGACAATGCGCTTTGGTTAGGTAAGTAGAATGAGTTCTTCCTGGCTTATCATGCTGCTCCCATCCACTATCTGGGCGATGTACACCTTAGGCTCTCTGCCGAACTGCTGCTCATAGGCCTGGCTTACCTGCCGCGTGTACTCCTCCAGCCGCTCTACGTGCACCAGGTTGATGGTGCAGCCGCCAAAGCCCCCGCCCATCATGCGGGCCCCCAG
>NZ_JBLIQL010000012.1:0-161003 GCF_047525655.1 Pontibacter sp. 13R65 | reverse complement strand
AGGAGAGGTCAATAGCCATCCGTTTAAAGGAGGTATCAAATACACGTCGTTCCATCATAGTCAAATTTAAGTTATTAAATCAAATCTGCCCTAAATAGGTCTCCAGTCAAAGGTAGCAACTCCAGGCTTTACCTAAGCCAGGATCTTACGGCCTGTGGATGCATCTGGGCTTTGGAGATGGCCCTTGCTAACTGCCCCACGCAGGGCTACCTTATCCATCACTCCGATAGGGGTATCCAGTACTGCAGCCAAGGGTATGTTAGGCTGCTGCAGGAGCGACGCATTGCTATCTCCATGACTCAAAGCGGCGACCCGCTGGAGAATGCGCTGGCTGAGCGGGTGAACGGTGTCCTCAAGCAGGAGCTCCTGGAGACGGTGTACCCTGACTTGGCGGCGGCCCGGCTAGCCGTGGCCACGGCAGTGAGCATCTACAACTATCAGCGCCCACACTCGAGCGTGGACATGCTCACGCCCGTGGAGGCGCACGGCAGGACCGGCGAGTTGAAGAGACACTGGAAAAACTATTATGCCGCCAAGAAGGGAAAGGAGGTGCCTATGCAGTAAGGTACAGGCCAAGAAGGCTTGTCATTGCCAGAACCCCTTGCCTATAGTGACGGTATAAGGTGTAAAGGACTGGCAGGATTAAGAAACAGCTGTCAACCTAGTATAGGATTAACAAGGTAAACTGTCAACTTTTTTCAGGACGAGAGTTCCGCTGTCGGGGTATACGACTACTATATTACCTTTATCTTTTATTATCTTCTCGCCTAAATCCCATTGAAACCTTGACTGATGAGAGTTGCTTATTCCAGTTAAACGGATATCGATTCCAGTTGGTACACTAATAGAATTATTTTCCCACGTTAAACCTGCAGGTTTATGGACAATAATATCATAATGATCATTCAAAACAATATCATCCTTTTTACAGCCGACAGCGCAGACCAATAATCCTAGAAAAACTATACGACTTGCATAAGATACTTTTTCTATATTAATATAAGATGCTGTTATAATTTTCTATAGCCCCTGTATAGTCCCCTTTAAACACCTCATGAAATGAAAGTATAGAAATTTTCCAGTTTCAATAGGGTTGCACCCCCACTGCTTAGTTAAAGCTAAATCATAAAACGGTAATGAATAATCATAGTAGAACTGTATACTAATGCGACTAGCCATTAATTAGTTTATGCTAAAGGTCTATGTTTTGTACTTTTTCTCTACAACAGGAGCAAACATAATAAATTTTTAACATCTGCAAAGTCTGGCAAATAGCTTTTACATTTACTATTAATTCCATTCTTTAAATGTAATAAGCAATAACAGCTCCTATTAGATGTTTTGGAATAAGGGAAATATTTCGATGTAAAGTTGTGATGCTTTCTTTTATCTTTAAAAATTCCATTTGTCTAGACAATAAACCTCAACTTTAACCAAGGGATAAGAGCTTTATAATGAACATCTTATTTGATTGCATATCGCAATATTATCCTGTTTCTATAGGAGCGTGGGAGGCGCTTTCTAAAGTTTTAACGAAGGTAGAGATTTCAAAAAATTCTTTCCTAATCCAGGAAGGGACGGTTTGCAACAATCTGTATTTTCTTGAGAAAGGCTGTCTACGTGGATATTATATCTTGGATGGAAAGGAAATCACTTATTGGTTTGGCTTCGAAAACAATTTTGTGACTTCCTTTTATAGCTTTATTTCCCGAAAGCCTGGTGTTGAAAACATCCAGATTCTTGAAGACTCGACCTTATGGGGAATACGTTCTGACGCCCTGAATCAGTTGTTTGATTCGCATAGAGACCTCGAGCGCCTTGTTCGGATTATAAATGAGCAGTATTATATAAGACTGGAGGAACGGTTAATGGCCATGCAGTTTAAAACGGCGCGGGAACGATATGAACAACTAGTAGAGAACTCACCACACATTCTTAAGCGGATTTCCCTCGGTCAAATTGCCTCTTACCTGGGCATCAGCCAGGAAACGTTGAGCAGGATACGAACCCAAGTGTAATGCTTTTATTTTTTTGATAATTGTCAAAAGAAAGTTATCATGGCTGGTATACCTTTGATTCATCACTTAGCAAAAAATAAAAATGAATCAGAAACCATCAAATGCATTTGTAGCAGCTTCCTGGGCAACTTTACTTACTGGCATTACAGCCTACATAATCGGGCTATGGAATGCTAACATGTTGCTAAACGAAAAAGGTTATTATTTTACCATACTCATGTATGGTTTATTCTCAGCTATCTCTCTTCAAAAAAGTGTGCGCGACCAACTGGAGGGTATTCCGGTTACCAATATTTATTATGGCCTTAGTTGGTTTTCTACCATTCTTGCTGTGGCGCTTTTGGTAATGGGTCTTTGGAATGCAGATTTGCTCCTTAGTGAGAAAGGGTTTTATGCCATGTCGTTTTTATTAAGCCTTTTTGCTGCTATTGCGGTTCAAAAGAACACCAGAGACAGCCTTGGAAAAGATGCGCCAGCTGTGGCTAATGTAGAAAAATTTTGAAACAGACCCTCTGCTGGATAGGCAATGGCAGAATGCTGAAAACGATGCAGTGAAAAGTCTAGGGCTCCAAATGCTGCATGTAAAAAAAGCTGACGTTGATTTCACGTCAGCCTTCGTTACTGTACTACCTCATTAATGGTGAGTACTCTCCAGCCTCCAGTTGGAGCCATTTTTTGTATCACGCTTTTCTAAAGTACTTATGTCCGAGAGCTTATTCAATAGTTTTTCACGTTCCTGCCTAGGCGTTCCTGATAGTTCCGAGAACTCCTTTGTAGTAAGGGAGCGATATTTAGAAAACAGCACTTTCCAATCTTTTCTTTATTCAGTCTTATTTGCAGCCAGATTTGTTTTTTTTAAGATCGCTTTTTCATAAAAAGAATATAGTTTTGTACCATACATAATATCTCTGTTGCCTGAGGTGTCAAAGAAGAACAACGTAGGAAAACCTCTTACCTCAAGTTCTCTAGATAGTTTCGAATTTTCTGCTTTGTTTTCAAAATCGGATTTAAATCGTTGCACATTTAACTCAACCTTTGTGGCAGCTGCTTCTAAGTGCTCCCACTTTAGAATATTTTTTTCTCCAAGAAAACCATCTCCCTTACCTCCCTTAAAAACGAAATAGCTTTTTTATTATCCTGAAGTTGAACAGTTTTAAAAGCAATAGAGGGCGGTTAGGAAGAATGCAAAGGGTCTTCCAACCAGATATCCCTATCCACTTACTTCATTCCAATGGTGTGCTACATCTGATGGCTTGCTGATGCCCCCACTGTTGTAGCTCCAATTAGGCAGAAACCGGCCCATGCGGTACTCTATTTTTATGCTGTTGCCGTATTCTAATTTCAGTTTTCGTAGCCGCGGCTCTATTCCCCAACAGGAAGAACAAATTGGATCTATGAAGTAGATTACTTTTACTGGCTCTTTTCCTGCTGAAACAGCCTGAACAGGTGAGGTTGAGCCTGAGTTAGGCATTTCGTATGTACCAGTTAGTTTCATCAACCTGTAATTCTGCTGAAGCATAAAAAGCAGGAGCTCATGAAGCAAATCAAGGACGTTAGTTTCTAAGTAAAAGCAGAGAGAAGTACAGGAAAGATCAGATAGCAATCAGGGTGATGGTAAGAAGGGCTACAATCGGTGTATTGCCAGGTATAAGGTTAATGCAATCAATAACGCACTATCGGTTCTGGCCAACTCTTTGCGAAGTGCAGCAAGCGCTTTACTGATGTGTTTTTCAACCGTGCCGACCGACACATGGAGTTGCTCTGCTATCATCTGGTAAGACATCTGCTCAAAACGGCTTAACCTAAATGCCTCCCTTGATTGCGGTGAAAGACCATCAATGACTGCATGAATCCTTTTCTCCAGTTCATTGGCAGCAATTATTTCAGAAATATCTACAGAGGACGAGAATTCATTGACGGGTTCAAAGTTTAGAGCCAGCGCTCGCTTTGAAATCCTGGTACGTATTTCGTATAAAACCTTGTTGCGAAGTGTGGCGAAAAGATAACTTCTAATATTATTACTAATGTCTAGCCTTTCTGCATTGTTCCATAAAGCAACAAAAACGTCCTGAACGATTTCCTCAACGACCGGTTCGTCAGGTACTTTTTTAAAAGCCGCCTTACAAAGCTCCGTGTAATACCGATTATAAAGCACAGTAAATGCACGCTCATTTTTCTGAGCAATCAATTGCAACAGATCATCGTCACTTATAACACTTTTCATGTAGCTGGGATTACCCCGCAAAGGTAGACCTGTAACATTAAGCCAGTGTCCCGGCTGAGTTAAGAAATAGAAAACTTAGTATTAAGTAATTAAAAAGTTTAATATATATATGGGGGTAGTCTGGCTGTTTTGCAATGAGTAAGATAGACAGATAAATGCATGAAAGAAGAAGAACTGGCAGAACTCATCGATAAATACCTAGGCGGAGACTGTAGCCCGGAGGAGGCGGCTATTGTAGAACGATGGTACGACTCTATGCAAGGAAGTAAAAGCGAATTCTATAGCAATGACAAAGAGGCTATTAGAGCCTCTGAACAGCGCTCATTGGATGCTATAAGGCGCATACTCAAGATTGAAGAGGGTTCTCAACCAGTCATTAGCCTTAACAGTAGAATGCGCAGTTGGAATTGGATGGCCGCCGCATGCATCGTGCTGCTGGTTTGCATCGGAAGCATATTCTTCATAACAGGGAACAGGCAACAAAACTTTACTGTGGTAAGAGCAGGAACGGGACAAGTTAGGAAACTTCTCCTGCCCGACAGTACACAAGTCTGGCTTAATGCAGGCAGCAGTCTGAAATATGCAGCAGACTATAATCAAAGCACACGCCATGTTTGGCTTGAGGGTGAAGGGTACTTTGACGTAAAGCATAACCCCGATAAACCTTTTGACGTGCAGACTGCAGGGCTGAAAACCCAAGTCCTAGGAACGGCATTCTCTATTTCAGCGTATCCGGGCTCCCTCATTAAGTCTGTTACCGTAACACGCGGTGAAGTGCAGGTAAGTGACAACAAAGTTATCCTCGGTAACCTGTTGCCCAACAATAGTCTTGAATATAGCTTAAAGACAGGAGAGAAGAAAATCATTCCGGTTGATGCCGATAAGGTCATATCATGGACAACAGGCAACCTGGTATTTATAGATATGCCTATGCAGGACATAGCACTTCACTTGCAACAGTGGTACGGCGTTAAAATCAAATTCAAAAACCAGCAGCTTAAGAACATCCGTTTAACAGCAAGTTTCAGCAACTCGATTCATCTAAAGGACTTATTGGCTATACTCTCAGAGGTGAGCCAGGTTCAATACATCCTGGATGAAAAAAACAATACTATTACTTACTTATAACAACTAATTCTTACTACTCAGATAATTGCCTATGTAAAAAGCCAGAAGTCAACACCCTCCTTAATGAAAAAAACCGCTTTGTGGTTCAGACAAAACGGTTAAAAGATCTCAACAACTGTTCACATCATTAAAATCAATACAAATATATGCAATTTCTTTTTAAAAGAGTGCAGCGGGTAGACTATTGTCTTTACCCGCGTAAAAATCTATTCATTCAATACGAGCCTTCATGCCGGAAAATTATGAGGATTTCAATTATGCTCTTCTTCATACTTACGGCAGGCACCCTTACTTTGTTTGCCGAAAGCACTAACGGGCAGAGCTTAAGAGAAACCAAAATATCGTTGTCGACCCAGGGCAAATCGCTGGATGCCGTCCTGGGCGATATCGAAAAGCTTTCGGGTTTTCACTTTGTCTACATCAGTGACAAGGTGAAGATGTATCAAGTAAAGCCCTATACGGCGAATATGTTAAGTGTTGAAGAGATACTTAGCGAACTGCTGCATCCAAGAGGACTCTCTTTTCGCCAGCGTGGCGACAATGTAATCATTGAACAAAAGAATCATCCGGTCAAGGAAGAAAGTAATAAGGAAACTACATCAAGGCGACCGGTAACAGCAATACCAATCAAGGGTACTGTGACAGACGAAAAGGGAGATCCGCTGCCTGGCGTTACTGTTATCGTTAAAGAAACACAGCAATCAACATCGACAAACGCTAATGGATCTTTTCATATTGAAGCTTCAGAAGGTCAGACACTTATATTCTCGTATTTAAGTTATAAGACCGTTGAAAGACCAGTAAGTACCCTTCAAACTGTTAACGTGCGAATGGAGGCCAATCACAACCAGCTTCATGAGGTGGTTGTGGTTGGATATGGTACGCAGCGCCGCGGCGATGTAACCACTGCTATCAGCTCGCTTAAGGCAAGTGACATCAACAACTTCCCTGGTGCAGGGGTAGATAAAGCCATGACAGGTAAACTGGCCGGTGTTCAGGTCCTAGAGCCGAGCGGTGCGCCAGGGGCAGGCATTGCCATCTCGATACGTGGCAAATCCACTGTTACCGCGGGCACCCAGCCTTTATATGTAATAGACGGTATCCCTTTGTCAGAGTCCAACTCAACAGGTCCGGGGCTTACAGTCAATCCGCTTAACAACATCAACATGGCTGATATAGAAACCATTGATGTGCTCAAGGATGCCTCGGCAGCGGCTATTNTCAGAGTCCAACTCAACAGGTCCGGGGCTTACAGTCAATCCGCTTAACAACATCAACATGGCTGATATAGAAACCATTGATGTGCTCAAGGATGCCTCGGCAGCGGCTATTTACGGATCAAGGGGAGCAAACGGCGTTATCCTTATCACGACAAAAAGAGGAAAAAAAGACAAGCCTACCATAAGCTATAACGGATACGCAGGTGTCCAGAAGGTAAACAAGAAGCTCGACATGCTGGACGCTTATCAATACTCACAGCTGCTGTACGATGCACACAATAGCACTTATTTTGACCTATTGGAAGACAAGGGCCTTACTGGAAGCATCAATGATGACAATGCTACAAGACTTGCTAAACTCGGAGGGCCTGCCGGGGCTACCAATCAGGCTTATCTATTACCTCCGGAAATAATGCCTTACCTGGAAGGCAGGCCGGGGCTCACTAATACAGACTGGCAGGAGGAAGTATTCCGTCAAGCTTCCACGCAAAACCATACCTTGTCTATGGCCGGAGGTTCGGACAACATCAGGTATTACGTTTCCGGAAACTACTTGGATCAGCAGGGCGTGGTGATCCAAACTGGCTTTAAAAGGTACGGGGGACGCGTTAACCTTGATGCTTCTTACAGAAACCTGAAGCTTGGGGCAACAGTTAATTATGGATACGAACAGTATCAGTTTCAACCATCGGAGGGCCGATATTTTAATCAGGAGACCATTGTTCCTGTTGCCCTTGCCATGTCTCCGTTTTTCCCGGTTTACAACCCTGACGGATCATACAATTACGCCCAGTACAATTACCAATATGCCACGACACAAATCGTTAACCCAGTGGCATTGGCTAATTTAAAAACAGACAATACCAACCAGGGTAAATTATTGGGGAATTTGTTTGCACAGTATGATCTTACTCCTGAGCTTTCCAATAAAATCTCCTTCGGCGTAAATATCAATAACGCAAACCGCAGTGCTTTCCGTCCTTCCGTATTGCCTCAGCTTTCACCTTCAAGCCCTACTTCCGTACCAACCGGATCCTATCGGAATGTTTCATTTGTCAACTGGATTGCTGAGAATACGCTTTCCTATAACAAATACTTCGGGGATCACAGCCTAAATGCGATTGCCGCAGTCAGCGCACAGAAAGAGACCATCTCCAGCTCGGTGATCAATGCGACCGGTTATGCCAATGACCTTATCAAAACGATCAACGGAGCAACCAGTATACAGAACTTCGGAGGTAGTACAGAGCAGTGGACATTACTCTCTGCGCTTACCCGTGTCCAGTATAGCTACAAAGATAAATATATGGCTTCAGCTGCCATTCGTGCCGATGGTTCATCACGCTTTGGGGCAAACTCAAAGTATGGCTACTTCCCGTCAGCCTCGATAGGCTGGAATGTAGACCGGGAGGATTTCATGCAAGACCTCCAGTCCATTAGCTCATTGAAGCTACGCGGCAGTTATGGTTTAACCGGGAACATGCAAATCGGCAACTATGCCTATTTACCCCAATTAACACAGGGTGACTATGTTTTTGGCACAGCAGGTTCCACTAAATTATATAATGGGCTTTACCAATCAACGGCAGGTAACAGTGATTTAGGATGGGAAAAAACATCTGCCTTTAACCTCGGTGCCGATATAGGCTTTTTTGACGAGCGCCTGCATTTGACAGTGGATGCCTATACTAACAACACCACGGACCTCCTGCTTCAGGTGCCGGTGGCGCACAGTTCCGGCTATAGAGACAATCTGCAAAACATTGGCAAGGTCCGTAATAATGGGCTGGAGCTGACACTTACAGGTAATAACGAGATTGGTAAGTTCCGGCTAACCAATAGCGCCAATATCTCCTTTAACCGAAATAAGGTATTGGATTTAGGTGGCGCCCAGTCTATTATTACGCAAGCACAAAGTGTTATCTTCTTTATTACCGAGGTTGGGAAACCTATTGGAAACTACTATACACTTGTGCACGATGGTGTCTATAAAAGCAAGGCCGAACTCGATGACCCTAATATCCCTAAAGTGCCGGGAGCCAACGTAGGTGATATGCGGTTCAAGGACATTAACGGAGATGGAGTGATAGATGCGACTAACGATAGAACAATTACTGGAAACTATATGCCAAAATTCACTTATGGTTTTTCGAGCCAGTTACAGTATAAAATTTTTGATCTTAACGTTGCCCTGCAAGGTGTTTACGGTAATAAGATCGCCAATATCAACTCAAGGTACATCAACGACTTTAACAGTTTTACAAACAATACCAGCGATGCCCTTGACCGTTTCTATTCTGAATCTGAACCAGGAACAGAAGGTTATCCCCGTGCAAACAGGAATCCTCGCGGTCTGAACGGCAGTATATCGACCTGGGCAATCCGCAGTGGGTCTTACATGAGGGTCAGAGACATTACGATGGGCATTACCTTACCTAACAGTTGGGCTATACGTGCAGGTCTTAGCAGGGCCCGGATCTATTTCACCGCAACCAATCCGCTGCTGCTTACAAAATACAATGCCTACAACCCGGAGATCAGTCAGGAAAGCAATCCATTAACCCCTGGTGTAGATTATGGCAGCTACCCTTTAAGTAAATCTTTTGTGTTGGGAATGAATTTAAGCTTTTAACTATCATGAAGAACAAAATTATACTTTTGCTGTTCAGTACGGCCTTTGTTACCGTCTCATGCGAAAAACCATTTTTGGAGCTGGACCCGCAGTCCACTGCAACTGCAAATAACTTTTACAAAACCACAGCAGACATCACCAATGCCGTAACAGCCGCTTATGCTCCGCTGAAAGGAGCAACAATGTATCATACAAATTTCACTATTATGTCTGAACTGCGCAGTGATAATGTGGAAGACCAGAACCCGGGAGCTGTGGCTGGCAGGCTATTTAACATAGACCGCTTTTTGGCAGGATCTGATAATACAATTTTTAGTGAAAGCTGGCTAGCTCTTTACAATGGCATTGCACGGTGCAACAATACCCTTGCCCACCTGGATGTTGTGACTGACGCACGTCTTAGAAATCAGTATGAAGGTGAAATGAGATTTCTGAGAGCCTTGCACTACTTCAACTTGGTAAGATTTTGGGGAGATGTTCCCCTTGTGCTTGAACCCATAACGACAGGGGAGGCAAAGAGTATTAGACGAAGTCCGGTAAAAGACGTTTATACAGCTATAGAAGACGATCTAACTAAAGCAGCCTCTCTCCTTCCTGCTACCTATACCTCCGTTGATAAAGGCAGGGCTACCGCCGGAGCAGCTAAAGGACTGCTTGGCAAAGTTTACCTGACAGAGAAGAAATACCAGCAAGCAGTAACCGTCCTGAAAGAACTTTTACCGGTAGGTTCAAATCCGTATCAATATACACTGCTGCCCAATATCGCTGAGGTATTCAGCGTAAGCAATAAACTTAACGCTGAAGTGTTGTTTGCCGTGCATTATGAAAAAAGCATTTCCGGACAAGGCCATGGTGTTGCTGAATACACTAACCGGCCAATTATTGATTCGAATCTTCTGAATGCATACGAGGCGACCGATACCAGGCGAGATATGCTTAATACGCAACCTTTAGATGCCAATACCGCCCTCATCAAAAAAAATTACGACACTTTTGACCCAACATTCAGGACTTTGGGCAACGACTATATTATTCTGCGTTACGCCGATGTACTACTGATGTATGCTGAAGCGTTGAACGAACTTGCTTACAGTAGCGATGCGAACAGCGAGCAGTTTGCCATGCTTAATGCAGTACGCACCCGAGCAAAGGCATCCCTCTACACGCCGGCACAGCTTAATAGCCAGCAGGCCTTCCGTGATGCGGTTCTGCATGAGAGAAGGCTGGAGCTGCCATTCGAAAATAGTCGCTGGTTTGACCTCATTAGAACAAATACTGCTGAAGAGGCATTGCAAAATTCGGCATTAACTAAAATCACTATCCAGCCTTCTCAGTATCTGTACCCGATTCCTCAAAGCCAAATTGAACTGATACGCGACCCTTCGGTTCTTCCGCAGAACCCAGGCTACTAGCTTTATATATTAACGGTGCCGTGAGTGTTTTTCACGGCACCATTGATCATTCAAACACAACCAATGAAAAAGACATATAAAGCACTGGTATGCTTGCTTTTCAGCAGTAGCATTGCCTTTGCACAAAATACTGTAACAGGTTATGTTTACCACGATGCTAACGGTAATCACAAAAAGGATAATAACGAGAAAGGAGTAGCCAAGGTAGCTGTAACCAATGGCATCCATGTTGTATTTACAGATGCGCGCGGAAAGTACAAACTTCCGATTTGGGATGATGCAATCATTGCGGTAATCAAGCCTGCCGAATATTCGGTGCCTTTAAACAGCAATAATGAGCCGCAGTTCTTTTACATTCATAATCCTGAAGGCTCTCCAAAATTAAAATATGCAGGTGTAGCCCCAACAGGACCACTTCCTGAATCAGTTGATTTTAGATTGATGCCTGCTAAACAGGAAGGAAACTTCCGCGCTCTTCTCTTTGGTGATCCGCAGGTATTGGATGAAAGAGAGGTTGAATACTTTGATATAGGAATTGTCTCAGAAGTAGAGGGCATCAAAGGTATAGCTTTTGGCCTTACTATGGGCGACCTGGTTCAGGATAACCTTGATCTCTATGATTCCTACAGTAAAGTCATCGGGAAGGTTAGCATTCCTTGGTACAATGTAGCGGGCAATCATGACCTGAATCTTGATGCCCCTGCCGACAGTCTTAGTGATGAAACCTTTACGGCACATTTTGGACCAGCCAATTATGCTTTCAATCATGGACTTGCTCATTTCATTGTCATCGAAGACACTGCATTACCTGACCCAGAGTCAAAAAGTTTTCGCGGCGGAATGACGGAAAGCCAGCTTAAGTTTATAGAAAACGACCTGCGCCTGGTTGATACTTCTCAATTGGTTGTACTGGCTATGCATGTGCCTTTTCGAAGCCCCTATCGAACAGAAGATCGTGATCGTGTTTTTCGGGCACTGGAGAGGTTTCCTCATGTGCTGATCGTATCTGCCCATACTCATAACCAGCGACAGAACTTCTACAGTGTAGAAGACGGATGGAACCGGAAAGAGCGACTGCATGAGTATAATATAGGCACAACTTGTGGCAACTGGTGGTCCGGAAAGATCAATGAGCATGGTGTGGCAGATGCTGAGATGAGCGACGGAACGCCAAAAGGTTATGCGTTTTTAAATACCAAGGGAAACCAGTACACCATCGATTATAAAGTTGCCGGAATGCCCGCTGATTACCAGATTAAGCTTTATCATCGCAAAGTAATGAGTGATATCTGGTGGGAAGGCCGGGGATTGATCTTTGCTAACTTTTTTATGGGGCACTCCGGCAGCAAAGTAGAATATCGCATTGATGAGCAGCCTTGGAAACCAATGGATTTTCACCAGGGGCCAGATCCCGCATTTGTGGCTAAAAACATTGAATGGGATTCGGCAGACTCCCTAATGCGCGGGCGTAGGCCAACGGATGCCGTTAATAGCTCGCATTTGTGGACTGCGCCACTTCCAGAAAACTTAGGTATAGGCGAACATAAAATTGAGGTAAGGGCAACCGATATGTATGGGCGTTCATTTTCTCAATCTAGTTCTTACCGCATCGAAAAACCGAGACTTTAGCTTTCGATTATATTTATTTCCCCTATAAACCATTTCCCCTTCGCGTCAGGAAAGATTTTTTCACTAAACATCTTTCCTAAGCATTCTATGGAGCTTATCTATTCCTCCTAACTCCTCTGAGGCTCTAATGCATTTAAGATAATTTAACTCATAGATTTTATGAAACACCTTAACTTATTTCTGGCTATCATTTTACTGCTAACGGGCAGCGTAATGGCTCAATCGCGAGACATTACCGCTATTATCCGTGAGTTTCATGACCCCAGCAGCAAAAATGTGCTAGTGGTAGCGCATCGGGGAGACTGGCGCAATAACCCTGAAAACTCAATCCTTAGCATTGAAGATGCCATTAAAATGGGCGTCGATATGGTTGAGATTGACCTCAAGAAAACCAAAGACGGTGTCCTGATACTGATGCACGATCAAACCCTTGATCGCACCACATCCGGGCATGGCAAGCCATCAGATTATACTTGGGACGAGCTTCAGCAATTGACTCTCAAAAACGGGCATGGTGGCCCTACTCGGCAGCGTATCCCCTCATTTGAACAATGCATGAATACCGTTAAAGGCAGGGTAATGGTCAACATAGATAAAGGTTACGACTACTACAAAGATGTCTACAAGATACTCGTCAAAACAGGCACTGTCGATCATGCTATTATCAAGTCAGCAAAGACATATGAGGAAGTTAAAGCAGAGAACGGAGACTTGCTCTCAAGCAAACTTATATACATGCCCGTGGTCTACTTGAACAAGGCTAATGCCGATGCCATCATTAAGTCCTTTGAATCAAATTTGAAACCGGCAGCTTATGAACTGCTCTTCGCAACCGATAGTGCTCTGATAAATACAAATTACCAAACCATTATAGGATCTGGCTCCAAGATATGGCTGGATGCATTGTGGCCGAGCCTGAATGCAGGCCATGATGATGAACTAAGTGTGGAGGAAGGTAAACCCGAAGCGGGATGGGGGTGGTTGATTGCGCATGGGGCAAGAATAATCCAGACAGACCGGCCCAAGGAGCTTGTTGCCTACCTGCGTGAACGTGGACTACATCGGTAAATGACTTTCATGCAGCTACCTAAAGAATACCTTATTAGCTAACCCTGCTTTAAAATAAGAATTGCTGGGTGTTAAGAGTAAAAACTGCCTATGTATTGACGGCAATATTAGTGATCCTTAAAAAACAGCTACTCATGAAATTTATCTTTATTTGCCTTCTATCCATTTTACTGGCTTTGCCTGCATTCGCTCAACCAACTGGCGAATTCAGGACGATCATGGACCAGATTTTCAATGAGCTTCAGTCTGGAGCAAATGTGAGTTCATTGGACAGTACCACGATCTCCCTTATATCATCCATTCAAGCAAACGGATCATGGCCAGATGTAGATTATCAAAATGCTTCTACTCCGGCTGGCTGGGCACCTCGGCTCCACTTTACCCGCATGGTTACATTGGCCCGAGCATTTTCAAATTCTGCCAGTGCTCATTACGGTAGCGAGACCGTTCGTCAGGCGGTAATCAGTACCATGAACTACTGGCTTAGCCTTAACCCGGCTCCTACCAGTAGCAACTGGTTTCACTATGCCATTTCCCTGCCGCGTGATATTGGGCAGGCCCTGATTTGTATGCGATACGGACCTTCCGAAGGAATATCGTCAACATTGGAGAGTCAAATGATTACTTGGATGACCAAAGGCGTCAATATCACGACTCCTCCTGGTAACACAGGATCCAATTTAACCGATATTGCCCAGCATTACATCATGCGTGCCTGCCTGACACAAAATGCGTCTTTGCTTAAGCTAGCAGTTACAGAAACAGCCAAAACAATTGCTGTTACAGCGAAGGAAGGCATTCAAGCCGACCAATCATATACTGCTCATGGGGCACAATTATACATTTATGGCTATGGTAGTGTCTTTATATCTGGTATAACTAACATTGGTGCATATGTTAAGGGCACATCTTACGCGTTTAATCCCGAACAGATTGCGATCATTTCTAATTTTGTTCGCAGAGGTTTTATCAAAGTATCCCGTGGCTCGTATACCGATTTCAATGTTTTTGGTCGAGGAATCTCTCGCCCAAATGCCGGTTTGGCAGGTATCAACCAGATAAAAAAAACCAAAGATATTGACATACCTACAAATTCCGCAGAATATGATGTGGCGCTGGCCCGGATGAATGGGCAGCAACCACCTTCTTTCCAAGTAAATCCTGAACACCTTCATTACTGGCGCACGGATTACACATTACATCATCGTGCAAATTACTTGTTTGGTCTTAGAAGCGTTTCCACCCGGACTGTCAAGTCAGAGAATGGAAATGGTGAAAATCTAAAAGGGTATTACCTTACCGAGGGCGTCAATTATATTGCCGTAAACGGAGACGAGTACCTTAATATTTATCCCGTCTGGGACTGGAATAAATTACCAGGAACCACCGTTCCTGAAATCACTACTTATCCGGTTAGAACCGGTTGGGGGGCAAACCCGGGTAAATCAGTTTTTGTAGGCGGGGTTTCGGATGGGACCTATGGTGCAAGTACTTATCGGATGAATGATTACGGCACCACTGCCCGCAAAGGTTGGTTCTTCTTTGATGACGAGATTGTATGTTTGGGGGCCGGTATCACTTCGTCTGCCTCGCAGTCCATCAACACGACATTGAACCAGTGTTTGCTTTCAGGGCCTGTAACGGTATCAAGCGGATCAGCGAGTTCAATATTATCCTCTGGCAACCATAATTTACCCTTGAAATGGGCATGGCATAATGAGGTGGGCTACTATTTCCCTGAGATTACAAATGCCAGATTAAGTAATCAGGCTCAATCAGGCAGCTGGAAAAGCATCAACTCAGGCGGTAGTGCTGATCCTGTCACGAGGAACGTTTTCAAACTGTGGATAAACCATGGCACAGCACCTTCTAATGGTAATTATTCTTACATCATATTGCCAGGAAAACCGACAGCGCAAGAGATGGCCTCTTACTCTGCAAGCCATCTGAGAGTACTTTCCAATACTGATACCGTGCAACTGGTCAGCAACAGTACTTTAGATCAGTGGCAAGCCATCTTCTACGCAGCAGGCTCATTTACCGCAGATGGCATTACACTTGAAGTTGATAGGCCCTGCGCTTTGATCATAAAAAACGTTACCCAACCAGAAGTTACGATAGCAGCGGCCGATCCGTCGCAGCTTCAATCAACAATCGGTCTACGGTTCAAGTCAGCAGCACTACCCGTCATGAAGGAGCTAACATTAGCGCTTCCTAGCGGGCAAATGGCTGGCAGCAGTGTTTCCGGCGTTATCAATTCGGCCTCTCCTGATTACATTGAGCCAGATCCATCCATGCCCATGAGTATCGAGCCCATTGCAGATTCGCACGTGCGTGATGGCGCCGCTTATCTGAATGTTAATTATGGACAGGATGCTTCCCTTGTCATCAAGAACGCTGCTGGAAGTGCCAGGCGGGAGGTATACTTAAAGTTTGATCTAAGTAATGTTCCTGCAGAGATTGACAGTGCAGTAATCAAGATGCGCGTTAATTACGCGGGTGCAACGGCAACTAGTACGCAGTGGGAGTTTTATGAAGTTGCGAGCAACTCATGGACAGAGAACGGTATTACATGGTCAAACCGGCCTGCTCCGGGTGCTAGGATTGGCAGTGTACCCGGGACCATATCCGGAACTACTGTCACTCTGAAAATCACCAATGCTATCCGCGCTCGTTTAACAAAGGACAAATTCCTCACCCTTCGGGTCGCTTCAGCTGTCCCCGGAGAGAAGACTGATGCCTCATTTGCATCCCGTGAAAATGTAAATGCTGCTTACAGGCCTCAACTTACAGTTTATCCTAAACAAGAGAACTCTTATCAAGAAATAGGACGAATCAGTCCGGTAGCTGATGCTTTCGTAAGAAATGGAACATATGCATCAAGCAATTACGGTACACAAACAATTCTGACGATCAAGAATGATGGCAGCACCAATTCAGTTCGAGAGGTTTTCATGAAATTCGATCTAGCTTCATGGCCATCTATACCCAAACAAACATTATTACAGCTATATGTTCCCTATGCTGGTTCCACTATTGAGAGTACTAACTGGGAATTGCATGACGTGACAAACCAAAGCTGGACAGAAACTGGGATCACTTGGGCAAACAGGCCCGCATCTACTTTAAAAATAGGAGAAATACCTGGGACAGTTTCGGGCAGATATGTCCTACTTGATATTTCGGACTGGATTCTTTCGAAGGTTAATTCCAACAATGCCGGCGTGCCAAATTATGTAACTATCAAAATATCAGCTATACTAGCAGGATCGACAACTGATGCAAATTTCTCCTCAAGGGAAAATGACAACCCGGACCTTAGACCCCAGATGATCGCGCTGGGTACCCAAGATGTCTTATCCAGCTCACTTCTTTCCTTCTCAGCAGAGCGTCTGTCGCAAGGAGTGGTCCAGCTTAATTGGACCACTTCTACCGAAAAAGAAGATAATATATTTCGGTTAGAGAAAAGTCTTGATGGGCACCGTTTTGAGACAATTCAAGTAATCACAGGAAGGGGTTCAGGTAAAAAGAAAATAAAGTACAATTTTCTTGATTCCACGGGAAATGGAACTGTTTATTATAGATTATGCCAGATTGGGCATAATAACAGTAGTAAATTAGAACGAGTTGTAACAGTTACAAATACAAAACCTAAATTAAGTGTTAGCCCAAATCCTACCTCAGGTCTGATACAACTGAACTTAAACTATGAGCCTGATACCCCGATATCGGTATATATCTATAGCATAAGTGGTCAGCAAGTATTGAGGAAAATTGCCCAAAAACAAATATTTGATATTGATCTATCTACGCTATCTAAAGGGGTTTATATTATAAAAACAATAGATAATAACTCTAGTCAGACACATCAGATAGTGGTTAATTGACCAGGCTTAGTCAGGCTTAAGCTTTTAATTAGATTCTATTTTGTTTTTTGGCCGTTGCAAGTAGCCTTGCAACGGCCTTCTTTCTTGACTATATGTCTCTTCCTGATATTGGATAAACAAATAATGTTGGAGTATATATGGGATAGTGCTAAAGGCTAAAATAAGACTCATGCTGCCATTGATCCTAAATTAGTTATCTCATTAGTGACCATAACTGCCGCTACCAGGCAGGGCAAAAGCAAGGTATACAATTCGTAAACATTTTAAATTACTATTTTTATAGGTTTACTATTGCATTGGTTATAGCCATTAATAAAATAATGGCAAACATTACTGCACTGTTTTTAATGCTTCAATTCTGTAGCTGCCTTTTTGTGTAAAAGTTCTGCCGAACATATCTGTGACCTTAACCTCTATGCTGTGCTCCCCAGGCTGTAAGTTTGTTGGTATGGTTCCCCGCCATAAGTGTGTAGAATGCGCTGCATTGGTAGGCCTTCTGCCTGGTATTAATTCCTCTGTGTAATCCCACTCCTGTAGGCTGTGCATAAAAACAGGATCATAATCCTTTTGATACTGCATTTCCTTCCACTCACCATTATCAATACGGTACATCATAATATCTTGCTTGCTGCCCATAAAAAAATTCGCAAAGATGCCAGCTGAAGTATTCTTGCCCTGCTCCACTACTTTAGGAGCAAATACTTCTATCTGATATTCCTTCGGACGGCCAGCTACTTTATAATCTATCATATAGTTATTACCTGTAAAATTGATAAAGGCATATCCTTTCGGAGTTCCATCACGCATGGTGGAAACAGGTATACCAGCCTCATCCAATCTGCCTTTGTACCAGTCGCCAGAGGTAGTGCCTACATTATAGTGGTGGTGTGGCTTCTCCTGTCCCCAACCATCTGCTTTGGTAAAGAAATCCTGCTTTTGCAAATGCGTATGGGCCGAAAGGGAAAGCGTATTTGGGAATTCCTTCAGCAGGTCAAAGAGCCGCTGCCGATCTTCATCTCGAAAATTATCTCCATCCGGTTCACTGAGAGGAATATGAAAAGCAAGTACCACCAGGTGGTCTTTTGGCACATATTTCAGGTCATTTTCTACGAACTCCAGTTGATCTTTACGGAACCCACCCCAGTAGCCTTTACCGCCCCTGGGATCTGGGTATAGCACATCATCCAGTACTATAAAATGCACCTTACCATAATTAAAGGCATAGTTAGCCGGACCAAAATGTGCTTCATATGTCTCATCAGACAGCGAATCAGCTTTGGCATCAAAGTTTAGATCATGGTTTCCAAGCAGGTTGTACCATGGAATACCGACTTTCTGTACTACCTGAATGTAAGGGTCGAACAGATTCAGGTCATTACCTACCAGGTCTCCCAAACTTAAGCCAAAAGACACCTCTCTTATCCCCTCCACCTCCGAGACAATGCCACGGGCAAAGAAATCCACTTCCTCTTTCGTATAGGGTTGAGGGTCTCCAAAGATAAGCGCAGTGAAGTCTTCTTTTTCCTCAGATGGTACCACCGCAAAATCAACTGATTTCGGCAATTTGCCTGTAGGTGACACTCCCTTATATTTCTGAATAGGTGATCCTTCAGGTTTATGGATATAGTAGAACTGCGGCAAATTTTGTTTGTTCAGCTTTACTTTATATCCTTTAGGTTTGATCAAAGTAATGATATTATCCCCTCCTACTGACAATTCGTATCTCCCCTTTTCATCTGTCAGGGTTACCTCCCGTCCGTTAGTAACAGCCGCTTTAAAAACACCTTTCTCATGGCGTTCTTTTTTACCGTTACCATTGGTATCTTCAAAAACATAACCACTTACGGTTGTCTGGGCCTGCACCGATAAGGCAAAGATCAAGCTGCCCACTAATAAAAATGGCTTTTTCATAAAAATATATTGGTTTTTGTTATTTCCGATGTATTAACTAAAGTATTTGAGTGAAATAAATTATAGATCCGGGACTTCAAGTAAACTAATGGAAAGAGAATAATGCTTTCAAAGAGTACTTCATCTGTGTTACTTTCTCATATTGATCAGAGCAACAACAGGCAAATGATCAGAGGCATACCGCTCCTGTATTACCTGATGGCTTGCTACACTGAACTTTACGGCTGGCTTGAAGGCAATAAAATCGATGGCTTTAGTTGGTTGAACAACAGGAATGGTAGGAGCACACGTTTGACAGGTACGCGTAAAGGATTTATCCAGCATCACCATTTCATCTGATTCAGGAGTAGCATTGAAGTCACCTGCTATAACAAAAGGAAGCTTTTCAGACGAGGCTATTCTCCTGATTTCCTCCACCTGCATTTTCCTGTTTAACGGGTCTTTCTGTGCATCCAGGTGAGTGCTGCCAAATCGAATTGCTGTGCCATCAGCAAGCATGATTTTAGCTGTCGCTAATACGCGTGGCTCCCCTTTTGTTTCTGCTTTGGATGGCAGCGGGTGTACAATAGCCTCCGATAAAGGAAATTTAGAAAGTATTGCTACGCCATACTCTCCACCTGCATAGTCTATGGCTTTGCCGAAGTAGTAATTCATCTCAAGCAGTTGGGCAATCTCTGCGGCCTGATTAACTTTTCCGGACCGCTCCGTATGCACATCTATCTCCTGCAGCGCCACGACATCCGGGTTCTGCGCACTGATGACGCGTACAATTGCCTCAATATCGATCTCCCCCGGCTTGGAAGGCGGGCTGCAATGATGCACGTTATAAGACATCACCTTCAGACTAGAGGCTTTTGTAGCGCTATCGGCAGGTGTAGCTGCCGACGTAGGCTTGTTAGAACAGGAAGCCACCCATAGGGCGGCTCCTGTTAATAAAATAAGCATCAAGTACCTCATGTTTACCATCCGGGGTTTTGCCCTAAAGCAGGGTTTTGCTGAAGCTGGTTAAAAGGAACAGGCCATAGGTAGTTCCTGCTCTCGTCGAACCTTCTTCCTGTGTTCACAATTAAATATCCATTCTCGTCTGTTGGGTAACTGGCTACATAGGTTTGGCTCCAACTTGGGATCAGGCTCTTTTTAACACCCTTTACATCCTGTGCCAGTAGCTCACCCTGTTTCCAGCGGAGAATATCAAAGTACCGTTGCCCTTCACGTGCCAGCTCCACCCGGCGCTCTCTCCTGACTTCATCTCTGAGGTTCAAACCATGAGCTGCCATATCAGCTACCGTCATAGGCACCATACCTACTCGTTCCCTTAGTTTATTAATGGTAATATCAATATCCTGCTGCGTGAGTGTTCCCTGCTCCAGGCGTGCCTCCGCATAAGTCAGCAGCACCTCGGCATAGCGAAGCAGATGAATATCATTGTCGTCCTTGTTGTAGGTTCCTACAGCAGGTATATCTACATATTTGGTGAAATAATAGCCTGTACCTGTCACACAACCTTTTTTATCAGCATTGAACTTTGGAAGGTTAAAGATTTCGTTCGGTTTATCATCCTGGTCGCCATCATCTTTCCCTCCCCACTCTGAGCCCGGCGCCAGAATTGTCTGTGTCATGCGTGGGTCCCTGTTCTTAAAAATTTCTTCATAGGAATTTTCGCTGTACAAGGGAGAAATTTCAATAGGCAAGCCATCGCTGGCCAGGTAAGCATCTACCAATGATTTTGTAGGGCAGAAGCGCGATGTCTGGTCAGGAACCTGGGTTTCCCGGCTCATGTTATGCATCGAGACATTCTCCAAATGAACTCTTGCCAGTATAGTCTCCTTGTTTCTTCCATTAGCAAGCTTGCCAGCATCTGTAAACAGCTCGTGGTAACTTGTAGCAGGATTGCCATTTGAGTACAATTCGTAAACCCCCAGGTCCATAACAGCTTTGGAGGCAGCCTCTGCAACATCATAACGGCCATAAAAGAGAGCTACCCGTGCTTTCCAGCCAAGTGCGGCACCTTTGGTTATTCTCCCTAAATCACTATTGCCGTAGGACACTGGTAAGCCCTGCGCCGCCTCATCCAGCTCATTCAGAATAAAGTCAACTATTTCCGCACGCGGGGTTCTCTCCCCATAAATTTCCGGGTCACCAATATTCAGTGTTTTCGTAATAAGCGGAACATCTCCGAAGAAGAAAGAAAGGTAACTATAGAGAAAAGCGCGCATAAACCTTACCTCTCCCACATATTGGCTCAAGGTCTCAGCATCTACAGTACCCTCTGCTTTTGAATAGTTTTCAAGAAAATGGTTACAGCGGCGTATACCGTTGTACTGGGCAGTCCACTCACTGTTAAGCGTACCTGCCGTAAAGTCGAAGTTGCCGCTGGAAATAGCCTGGTAATCTGATCGTGGAGGATAAATGGTATTGTCTGCCAAGTTCTCCATGTCCGCAAAGTTTTTTGCCTTCAGATAGGCATAGGTACCGTTCACCGCCAGCTCTAGTTGCTGTTGCGTTTTCCAGAAGGTAACATCTGTGATGGCATCGAGTGGCTGCCGGTCTAGAAAATCGTCTTTACAGCTGCTAAGCGAAGCTCCTAAAATTACAGGTATGGCGAGTGATGCAACTCCAAGAGCAGTTCTGCGGAGGAAAGGCTTTCGAAGGCTGGAAATATCTTTCTGTCTCATAATTTACTTGATTGGATAGTTTTGTAAAAAGGAGGCAAAGGCTCTGGAGGCTCATACATTGTTTTTTTGGCAACCGTAACTGTTAGCAGTAGCTGCCCTGGGTATGGCCTTAGCTCCTCAATCTACAAGAACGTATGTTATTTGAATTTAAGATTAAGTCCGAAAATAAAGGTCTTTACCTGGGGGTACATGCCGCCGTTTGTGGCTGTACCTCCTAAGCCAGCAGTTTCAGGATCGTAGGCGTAGAAATAGTTTGTTTTCGTAAGCAGGTTCTCTGCCGAAACATATACCCTTAACTGGTCAACTCTGAGTTTGCTTGTCAGCTGGTTTGGAATTGTGTATCCTACCTGTACATTTTTCAGGCGCAGGTAAGATGCATCCTGCAGCCAGTAATCGGACATGCGCATGGTGGAGTTGCGGGCATCGGAATAGGTGAACCGGGGATACCAGGCATCTGTATTTTCTGGTGTCCATCGGTCGCGGTGCACTTCCTGCGGGAAGGCTCCGTTAACGTGGAAAGTATGTATACCTGAACCTGTTAAATAGCCGTTTGCTTTGCCGACTCCTTGCAGAAAGAAAGAAAAATCAAAGCTCTTATAGGCAAAGTCGCCTCTCAGGGAGTATGTGTAGCGCGGAAAAGCATCGCCAATTACCATACGGTCTTTATCTGCCGTGATCTCGCCGTCTCCGTCTAAGTCCCTGAATTTAATATCTCCAGGGCCAACTTTACCTGCATCAGCTCTAAATATAGGGAAGTTAGGAATCAGGTTTCCATTTTCGTCTACTGTAAAATCCTCTATTTGCGCCAGTCCATCGGTTTTGTACCCATAATAGGCATCAATGGGGTAGCCTACTTGCCGCATTCTATCAGCAATTGTTGCCGGGGCTCCTCCCAGGTTAACTACTTTATTTCGAACATCAGATAACTGCGCCACAAAACCATAGCGGAAGTCCTTTTTCTGTTCGCGCCAGCCTAGACTAACTTCCCAGCCTTTGTTAGATACCTCTCCTGCATTCTGGTCAGGCACCTGCAGGCCCAGGATATCAGGTTGAGGTACTTTTAGCTGTATGTTCTTTGTTCTTCTGTCAAACAAATCACCTGAAAATGTAAGCCTGTTGCTTAAAAAAGCAAGATCAAGGCCGATATTCCCCATTCTTGCTGTTTCCCACTCAAGCAAAGGATTGGCAAGCACCTGTTGTGCAAGTCCATTCGTCAGTTGATTTCCAATAGGCATGGTGGTAACTGACGTAAGTACTGGAATGAAGGGATACCATTCGGAATAAGCTGGTCCGTTGGCTCCATACTGCCCACCCAAATCACCATACGATGCTCTGATTTTTCCTTCGCTCAACCAGGATAGTGCTGAACTATTCGCTATAAAGTTTTCCTGTGTAAACCTCCAACCCACAGAGGCAGAAGGGAAAAATCCATAGCGCCTGGACGGAAGATACCTGGATGAACCGTCATAACGGGCATTTACCTCAAGCAGGTATTTGTCGCTGAAGCTGTAGTTCACCCTTCCGAAATATGATCTTAACGCCCACTGGTAAGCATCCCCTGTTGCTCTGGGGTCAATGCTGCCCAGGTCAAATACAGGCACCTCGTCGCTTACAAACCCCATTATAGAGGCATACCAGGCATCATACCTGAACTCCTCCTGCTGATAACCAAGAAGCACTTTAATGTCGTGGGCACCTATCGTTGTGTTGTAGTTTAACTGACCTGATAATAATTCTTTCCTTTCATTGTAGTCTCGGTTTTCCAGTTGGTTCTGTGTTCGGTTGGTATACCAAAAATCACCAGACTCCGGATAGAAGTAATCAATCTTCCGCGAAAAAGTTGAGCGTAGCCTGTTAATCGCATTTAGGCCATACTGCCCTCGCAAACTTAAGTTTTTCAGGATATGAACCGTACCTGCTATGCTACCATATAATTCCTGTGAGGTAAAGTTATTGTATCCTCCGTCCGTAGCGATAGCTACCGGGTTGCTGGAGCCGCCTCCATAACCCCACGTTCCGTTCCCAAACCTGACAGGATCAAGTGGAGACATGGTTAAAGTTGTATAGATGGGGCCAGTGTTATGATCAGTGCCCCCGGCAGGCTGATTTTGCTCCCTGTCAATATAGTTCAGGTTAGCATCTAAGTCCAGTATGCCAAAAAGCTTCTGGGAATTCAGGCGTAGGCGGGCATTATTTCGTGTGGCCCAGTACTGTTCTCCAACCACAAGCCCCTTCTGGTCCAGGCGACCGTAAGAAGCATAATAATTTAAGTCGGAAGAACCTCCATTTAAACTTATATTATGGTTTTGCTGCGGGGCATACTTTTTAAGAAGAGCGTCAGACCAGTTGGTGTTTGCAAAATAATTCGGGTCAGATCCCTCTCTTGCTATCTGTATTTGTTCGTCGGTGTAAGTTATCGGCAAATCTACATTGCGCTGAGATTCGTTCAGCATTTCCATGTACTCTGCTGAGCCTAGCATTTTGGGCAGCGCTGTCGGCGCCTGCACACCATAGTAACCATTGTAACTTAAGGTGGGCTTCTGGTTAAAGCTACCACTCTTTGTTGTGATCAATATAACACCATTAGCCGCACGTGATCCATAAATGGAAGCCGAAGCAGCATCTTTAAGCACTGATACACTTTCAATATCATCGGGGTTCAGCGAATTGATGTCAACATCTGGAATTCCATCCACCACAACAAAAGGATCAGCATTATTGAGAGTTCCGATACCGCGGATGCGAAGGCTTGCTCCAGATGCGCCAGGAAAACCGGAGGCATTTACAGCTGTTAAACCAGGTGCTAAGCCTTGCAAAGCAGATGCAGCGTTAGTTACAGGTCTGCTCTCAAGATCCTTCGCCTCGATCATCTCCACAGCGCCTGTCACGTTTACTTTCTTCTGGGTGCCATAGCCCACAATAACTACTTCATTAAGGGCCTTGGAATCTTCCTGAAGCGAGATATTCACAGATGTTTTATTAGCTACGGCCAACTCTTGTGTTTCAAAACCAATGTAAGAAAACACAAGTACTGGCTGCGCAATACCTGATGTATTGATGATGAACCTGCCCTCTGCGTCGGTTACAGTTCCGATAGACGTTCCTTTTATAGACACTGAAACGCCCGGAAGCGGCTGACCGCTAGCGTCTGTAAGCTTACCCGATACAGGACCATCCTGCCTGCCACGGATAATTGAGTTTACAGCTCTATGAGTTGATGAGGCTCCATGCTCTATGGCAAAGCCCTCCGATGGGGCAAGGCCGAGCATAGCTAAAAATAACAGCGAGTACCCTCTACGTGAGCCTCTACTTTTTCCTGGTAACATTGACATCATTGAAAAGCTGGAATTTAAAGATTGTTTTGTTTCTCTTTTTGGAGCATGCGATTAGAAGAGTTAAGCACATGAGCAGCCTTGAACAGGAGGAATAAATTTTGGCAAACAGAACGAGGGTGAAGAAGGAGATTGGTAATCTTGTTTAAATACCAAGGCAACACAAATTTTTTTTGACTATAACACCTGCTATAGAAGCTCATTTCGGGGCTTTCCTCTCTTCGTTCCACGTGTGTAACTCTTGCTTATGCATTCAGAAAATACAAATGCAAAGGACGTAAGCTAGTTTTGCCTTAATGTTTAGCTAATGTTATTGAACCTTAAAGATAGAGGCCAATTTTAGAGCTAACCTTAACAGAATAATTACTTGTGATGAACAATATGCTACTGTTCCAGGATATAAATTTTAAGCTTTGTCAGATAGTAATACTGAGCTACAAAGGTCATTATATAACTTAGGTGCCATGCTTGAGTTAGTACATGTCTCTTTATGTTATTAAATATATCTAATGAGGCTTTGAATGTGCAGCATCTAGTAAGGGAAAACATAGAATTATTATGATCTGCAACCTAAACAGTAGTGCAACTATAGCTACACTTGTTTTTTTAAGTAAAAACTCAATAGAAATTCTACTCTTACACATGCTGTATTTAGAATAACAGAAATCAGGTAAAACACCTGATAAGAAATTTCCCTATTTAAAAAATACTATAGTAGAGCGAAGAATCAGGGAAAGCAGACTGCTTGGCTACAGTTCAATGCCCTTTTGGTTTGCCTCAAACAGCACATGCAGTTTTTGCTGGAGCAGCTCCTTTTTAGGCAGCTAGGTTCTGAACTTGGCCACCAAGGCTGGAGACAGTTTCCTCCTTAAGGCTTACTCGATTGGAATCGCAATGTTTTACTGGAGACTTTTTCAGGCAGCCACTGTTTGATTGCAAAATAAATTTTCATGCTGGCAAAGAGTCAGGTAGCCAAGAGCTGAATGCCTCCTTTTCCTGGTTTAGAAACCTTCGACATTTTATTCACGGTTCATCGGGCTTACTGCCTGGTGGCAAATTGGGAAAATAATCCATTTCTGTTTTCATGGTTTTAGAGAAGGTCTCTGCTACGGCATTGTCTCTGCAATTGCCCTTGTGGCTCATACTTTGCACGACCGACCCTATCCAACTGCTCCCCGAAGTAACTGCAGGCTTACTGCAGGCCTCAGTCAGAGTGAAACAATAGGGAATAAAATACAGGCTTCTGGTGGCCGGCCACCTGGAGGGCAGCCACCGCGGTTGCCTCCGCCTCCATCGTCTCATGCAGCGCCCAGCTTAAACCTACCTCTTCCGTTCTCATAGCTCATTAGGCGAAAAGACGCCGGAAGAGTGGCTGGAACATAACATAGTAGAACCTGAATTCCCTACTTTTCACATGTCCTAAAAATGAGAGGAGCTCAGTTATATAGGTTCTTCTAACTTTACAATGGCCGAAGTTCAGGAAAGTTTACAAACAAAACATCAAAAACAAATCTAACATGTAGTTAACCAAAAGGATACAAAAACACTACCTGCACTTTGCGATTTTTATTTTTGAGATGCTTTGGCGGCTTCTGCTTTTTTGGCTTTGGCGGCGTCGGTGAAGGTTTTATAGAGTTTTCTCCAGTCGCGGCCGTTAGAGTTCAGGTATTGCTCCGATTTCGTTTTGTAGATTTCGAAAATGGCAGATATCTGGTTCATGTTCTTATAATCAACTGCCTGCTCCCGCGCCTGCTTTAAAAAGCCTAAAATTTTGGCCTCTTCTTCCGGCGTTAAGTCTGGCACAATAGCACGATAACCGCCCATGGTGAAGTCAACCTTCCCAACGGTATATTTATCTAGTATCTTTTCCACCTGCTCTTCGCTCAAATCTTTCCGTAAACCCGACATCAGGTTTTCATGTACGGTTTTTGGCATAGCGGAATTAGCAATTATCTGGCGGTCGAGGTCGCTGAGGCGTTGGCCAGTTGTAGGATTGATGCCGGCTGGTACAGTAGAGAAAGGATGTTCGTTGTGCCAGTCACGAATGGTTTTAAGGTGAGTGGATACCACCTGCTGCAGGCGGGCCTCTTTCGCCTGGTCATTTAGATCAAGGGAACCCACCCATTCGGCTGCTTTCCTTTCCTGGTCTTCATCAGATTTCGATTTTACACCGGAAGCAGGTGCTTCCTTTTTGTTTTCCTTTTTCCCCTGGGCCAATGCAGGTTGAACACCATACAGGCCTGCCACCAGCGCCAGAGCAACTAAACCAGACTTTTTCATATTGATTTTTTATTTCGCTAAACCAGCCCTTAGAGCACAGTTATTTACAAGATCATTTAAACTAAAAAATTTTTATATACAAAACTATTATTCGTAAGTAAACAAACTTTCTTATTTCTGTTTTTGTATCTCAAAATACAAAGCAGCAGCCGTAATCTAAGAGCAAGAAGCACCTACCAGATCACCATGTGAAACACATTAAAAGGAGTTGGAGGTAGCTTGCTGAAAAATTCGTGAAGCATTCCAATGGGTAAAACCTGATAAACCAAGCCTCCTACGGACAGGTCGCCACCTATCCCCAATATCCCCAAGCAAATTTTTCTAATAAAAATACCATTTAGAAGGCAAAAAGGCATTTTATGTCTTAATCAGATCTAAGGCAGCCTCAAGTAAGTGGCTTCCAAAGACCAGAAAGAGTCTTTGCAGGACCTCAAGCCCCTCTACCAGGTTTAAAGCCGGAAGCTGGCCGAGCTGCGGCGACTGGAGCTGGAGGAGAAATGGGGCAAGAAGTATAAGTAAGTACTATTAACCAACGTAGTTATTTTATGATTGAGCCAAAAAACCCCTTATAGAATATTCTACTGTAGACACAGTATAATTTACACTCCCAAGATCTTAACCGATGGGTGTGATGTTTCTTAGAACGTTTTATTCATGTCCTTTCTTTTCAACTAGTAGTTTTCTTTCCAGATCCTCCGTGGCTTTTCGCAAATTGTAACCTTCTCTGGACAGGTAATTATTCGCTCGTCCTCTGAACTTTATGAACCATTTGAGCCTATCTTCTTCTTTCAGAACATTCATGGCATTGTCGCGGGCCTCCAGCAGATAGGCATACACCTGCTTTTTCTGTCCATCGTTAAGGTTGGGCAATAAAGCCATAAAATGAGAGTATTCCTGCTGCAGCCTGTTGTCTGTCATTTCATTTTTCACTGTTTCTACCTGGGAGGAGTCAGCAAAAGCGGAAAGCTGCTGGAAAAACATTTCTCTTTGGCTACCGAGTTGTACTTGATACTTCGCCCAGATGTCAGCGGCTTCCTTGTCAATTTCTTCTTTACTCTTTGACAACTGGCCTGTCGCTTTCATTTTAGCATCTCTTTCCTGCTGGATCTCCTGAATTGTCTGGTACTGATGGGCAATAAGATTCCGGAGATCTTCCTTTTTGGAATCGTCAGTGAGATTCAATGCCCCGACAACACGATTTGATTCTACAATTTCTAAGGCATCGGACTTTATGTTTCTGCGCTTAGCCCAGTTGTCACCCTCTTTCTTCAAATCATATCCTTGTGATGCTAAATAATTAGTGATTTTTCCTTTGTACTTCCCAAACCAAGCATGTTTTTCTTTGGAAGAGCCCCCATCCATGGCATGTTCCCTTGCCTCAACCAAAAAGGTTTTAATCTTAGTGCGCTGTTCGTTGGTTAAGTATGGTAGCATTAATAAATAGTTACGGTAAGTAAGTGGAACAACATTGTAAGTCATGCCATCTTTGACTTGCTCTATTTGATCTGCCGATAGCTGAGAAGATAACTTGATGATATATTCTTTATGAAGCTTACTTATCTTTTTATCAGCAGTACTTTTAATATCTTTGGCTCTGCTTTCCGCTTTCGAATTTGATTTTGTGTTTACAGAAGTTAGCTGCTCATCTCGCTTACTTTGAATAGTATTTAAAGTAAAATATTGCTCTGCTATCATGTCACGGACCTTGCTTAGTTTTTCTTCATCTGCAATGTTCAGAGTCTCTGCGATCTTGTCAGCCCGCTGTTTTACAACTTCTTTATAAGCTGCTTCTTCTTCTCTGCCTTTTTGTTTCTTCTGTGCCAAAGCAGGTAATGCAAAAAGGAGCAAGAGCCCTACCAAGCATACAAAGCCTTTTGAAGGCCGGTGCCATTTTTTCATCGTATCAGATTTGATTAAAATAAAATAAATGCTAAGTGCATGTGTCATAATCGTGCACTACAGATTAACAGGAAAGAAATCCAGTTAATCCCTCAGATGAGGATAAGACTACTAATTTTTTGACAAGGATGGCTTCACTAGAAAAGTCTTTGTAAGCTTTGCTAGTGAAGCCTTGGTAGCCATAAAGGGAGGTGTAGCTTCTCTCCCTTTATGGCTACTATGGCTTATTGAAGCGGGTCAAAGGATCCACTACCCCAGCCCATAGTTTGCTCTACTGCAGGACTTCTGTCTAAAATATTGCTCGGTATAGCAAAGAAGTTGTATTGCGGCTGTGGATAGTTTATGGCGGACTCCTCGTCTAACAGCCATTCCTCTATTGTGAAATAAGTGTCAAACTCCGTGTCCAGGTCAATGTTGTCCCTAATTTCTAGAAAATCATCATGGTCAAATTCAGGTTTTAATACTGTTCTGATTCCTAAGCGGCGCGTTCCATTTAAATCTTCCTCAAATAAATTACGGCGACGCAAATCCCAGTATCGCTTATTCTCAAAAGCAAACTCAACTTGTCGTTCCTGCATGATGGCATCCCGCATCTCCTCTTTGCTCATGCCAGCTTTTAAACCATATAATCCGTCACCTGCCTCTATACCAGCCCTTTCACGAATGGCAGACAATAAACTATAAGCTTCGTTTATTTGACCGATTTCGTTAGCAGCCTCTGCCAGATTCATTAAAACTTCAGCATACCGGATTTCTATCCAGTCGGTACCTGATTGTTTTACCAGCGTTTGAGCAATATTTGGATCTACCGCCTTGCGGGTATAAAAACCAGTGGTGGTTGGTGCTGTGGGCTCTACTGATCGCAAGGAACCATCGTTGTGGTAGTAATATTGCCACTGCTTTCGTCCTGCAGGAAATCCCTGCACCTCGTACTCCGCACCATTATAGACAATGGTGGAGTAGAAGCGCGGATCTCTGTCTTTCCAGTAGTAAACCGGGTCGTAACCCGAAGCAGGATCTGTTATAGGCAAACCGTTCTTCATCGGAAAGGCATCAACTAATTGCTTTGTAGGGTTGCTGCTCTGCCCCCCGTCGACACCAATTAGTCTTGGTCTTGCTGAGTTGTCCCAGGTGTGGGTCTTACCTGTGTTAAAGTCATACAACCTAACAAAGACAGCTTCCTTATTCTGTTGGCCCTCGACAAGAAACATGGTTCCAAAGTTATTATGAAGGCCTTTGCCATCCTGATCCACCAATTCTTTGGCTTCTTTACTTGCTGTGTAAGCTCTTTGCCAGCGCTGGGCTTCATCTGTAGGGTTAAATTGAGGGCTTGCCCAGTATAGTAAAATACGCGCCTTTAAGGCCGCCGCCGCACCTCTTGTAACGCGCCCTCTCTCCGAAGAACCCCATTGTGCCGGCAGCCCTGCAATTGCCTCATCTAAATCAGCGATTATTATATCGATGGCCTGAGAGGTCGTATGGCGGGGAGTCTGCATATCATCCATAAATGGATCAAACGCGGTGAGCACCATGGGGACCCCCCCATACAACCTTACTAACTCCCAGTACTCCCAGGCCCGCATAACCTGGGCCTGCCCTTTGATTCTGGCTTTGACTTCCGGTGAGAGCGTGCCTTTGTCAACATCTTCGATGGCAATATTAATATCCCGGATCCTTTGATAGGTGGCCAGGCTGTAGTTACCAACGGCGTCTATTCCCAGGCGGCCGTACATTGTGTCTGCACTATTAGGTGTCTCATTAGTTACCGAAGGTGCCTCATCAGATAAGTTAGAGTTGCCGCCAAAACCCTGTGTGGGCATACTTCTGTCGTACAACCTGTTTAAATACTGGGTGGCTGTTGCCTCGTTATTCCATAAAGCCGGGTTAATGGCGTTTAGATCAGGTTTGTCCAGCACGTCCTTGCATCCGCCTAAAAGCATGACACAAGCAACATAATATATATACTTTTTCATGGTAAGTAATTTTAAATTAGATCGTCACGTTTAAACCGAAATTAAAGGTTCGCACCATCGGGTAGCTGTTGAATCTTGAAAGTGATGGGTCTTTGTATTTGTAAGGGTTTATAAAGCTGTACATGTTTCTGCCGGAGAAGAACACACGTACATCCGGTAGCCCGATTTTAGAAGACAGGGACTGTGGAACGCTATAGGAAGCATTGATCATGTTCAGGTTCAGGAAAAGGCCATCACGCATCCAGAAGGTTGATCTCTGCTCGTTTTGACTGAAAGCCGGGCTAGGATACGCTGCATTGGGGTTTTCAGGGGTCCAGTGGTCCCTCCAGAACGAAGGGCCATTTAAGGTTGCCGTTGGCGCTCTATAGGCTTCCTGATCGTAGAAAACATAGGTACCAAAGCCGCCCATGCCTAAGTTCGTGCTCAACCTGAAGCTTTTGTAAGAAATACCTAGATTGATACCGAAATTAAGGGCATTTACAGCGGGCGCGATAATACGGCGGTCGTTACTGTCAATGATGCCATCCGGCTCATTCGACCGGTTTGGTCCACCCATATCCTGATAATTGATCATACCAACCTCCGGCACCCTTCCGAATATGGTTAAGTTAGGATTAGATTCTAATAAGGCATCTACTTCTTCCTGCGTACGAAGTATACCTAGTGCTATCAGGCCTGTCTCCCCATTAGGCATTTTGCCAATTTGGTCGTCCCAGGCCCCGTAAGCCATTGGGTTCTGAAAAATATCTATTACTTTACTTTTACCCCAATGGGTATTTAAACCAATATTATAACCAAAGTTCCTCCCAATGGTGCCATCGTATCCTATTGATGCATCTATTCCTCTGGCAGACATTTTGCCAAAGTTCTCACTTGGTGGTCTGTTTATGCCTGCTGAGGCAGGAAGCGTGGATCCTCTATTAGTCAGGATATCCCAGGTGTATCGGTAATAGGCATCAAGTTCTATGCGGATATTGTTGGTGAACCCCATTTCCAAACCAGCATTGTAGGCAGCTGATTTTTCCCAGGTTTGGCCAGTCAGTGCCATGCCTTCGTTCCTGTTCTGAATTGCATTCGTGAGGCCTGTGCCGCCTAAATAGGCTCCTGACGTTGTGGAAAAGCTACGCACCCATTGCATATCGGGAATGTTCGTGTCATTACCCATGATACCACCCGAGAATCTCAGCTTCAGGTTGTTCATGAACGACACATTGTCTTTGAAAAAGGATTCTTCTGAAATTCTCCAGCCTAAGGCAACAGCCGGAAATAAACCCCAGCGCGTTTCGGGAGGGAACTTAACAGAGCCTTCGTACCTGAAGCTGGCCTCCAGGAGGTATTTGGAAGCATAACCATAGTTCAGTCGCCCTACATAAGATAATCTGCCATTTTGACCCGAGCCACTGCTGTTAAAGATTTGATCAGCTGAAAGGCCTCCAAATTGTTCAAACTCAGGCACGGTGATGATGTTCCGGTAGGTGTTGAAGTTGGAGGATTCGGACTCGGCCTGTTCATACAGCACCATGGCGCTAATGTCATGCCGGCCGATTGTCTTATCATAGGCGATGCTGGCATTCAGCTGGTAATTTTTGTCTGAGTTGTTACTCATCGACAACCTTTCCCCGTTGTTAATGGTGCGGGTAGGATTATTTTCGTCCAGCTCATCGGTGATGATGTGGTTGTTGCCACCCGCTGTCTTGAAGTTATACAGGTCGTAATTTACCTGATACGACTTACCTGTTCCACTTCTTCTGCTTTGGTTGTAAGAGCCTCTAAGTTTAAGTCCGTCTATAAAAGGAACAGTGTACTCTAAGCCCGCATTGATGACTGTGTTGTCGCCCTCGTTCAAACCATAGCTGTTTATGTCGTTCACTGCCAGAGGGTGTTGCGACACAATACCATTTTGACCAACAGGAAGCCCATTTATGTAAGAAGGAACCCAGCGTGGCGTCTGTAGTAAAGTTTGAAACGTACTGTTCATCGCATTGTAATTACTACCATCCTGGCTCACAATGGGTCTTCTGTCCCAGTTATTATCAGAGCTAAGCTTAAAGGAGGCAACCAGGTTATTTGTAATATTGGCATCCAGACCGACTCTAATGGTGTACTTTTTGAATTGAGTGCCTTCCAGGTTACCTTTCTCATCATAAAAAGATCCTCCGGCGAAGTAACGAACTTTGTCGCTCCCTCCACTGATATTTAGCGTATGGCGGTGTGTAGGAGCGCTTTTAAATGATTCATCCAACCAGTTATGATTTACTGTTTTGAAATGCTCCAGTTCATCTTCTGTGTACCAACCTGGTTGGCTTGCATAGTTGGTTGGGTTGGTAATTCTTAACTTATTGTTGAGCAGTGTTGCATGATCATAGGCGCTTAGCATGTCGGTCATCTGGCGGGGTGTGGCCAGCCCGTAGGAACCTGAGTAACTGATTTTAGCTTTGCCTTCCCTACCCCGTTTGGTTGTTACAAGTACAACACCATTACTACCCCTTGCCCCATACACAGCGGCAGAAGCGTCTTTCAGCACCGAAATACTTTCTACTTCGGTAGGATCCAGAATCTCGAAAGCGGCTTGGTCACGAATAAAACCATCAATTACGTAAAGCGGCTGTTGCGCTGTGCCATAAGAAGGGTTTGTGCGAATGCTAAGCCCTGTACTTGCTCCAGGTCTACCCGAGGATTGCCCGATGCTGACGCCAGCCAGTCTTCCTTGCAGGAGCGTGCTTAAGTTCGCTGCCGGTATGTCTTCTACCTCCTTCGGTGTAATTGTTGCAACGGCTCCAAGCACATTGGCTCGCTTCTGCTCGCCATATCCTACCACCACTACTTCCTCCAGTTGATTATCAGAAGGTTTTAAGTTTACATTGATGGTAGCCCTACTGTTAATCTCAACTTCCTGTGCCCCATACCCGAGAAAGGAAAACACAAGTGTACTGGTAAGGTTCGGAACTGTTAGGGAATACACTCCATCTGCGTCTGTAATAGTTGCATTAGTGCTTCCTTTTACCAGAACTGTTACGCCTGGTAATGGCTCTCCCCTTTCGTCGGAAACTTTGCCCGATATAGTTTGAGCTTGCGGTGCTTGCTGGAGGGCGGTAGCAATGGCCATATTTCCTCCAGAGAGGGGCACAATTGAGTTTGTACCATTATCATGATTATTGGCGTGTGCACCTGCCACCAAGCCAAAGGTAATAGCGGCCTGTAAGAAGGTGGTGCGCCTGAACTGTCTTTTTAAGACATGGCTTACTAATTTTGATTCCATTCTTTAGTAAAAATTTGGTTCATAAAAAAAAACAGCAATGGATATCCTGTGTTACCTGAATAATCAGGCAACCGGAAATAGATGTATACAGAATAGAGAACCAGGCAAACGCCAGCTCTGGAAGTTATTTTATGAGGAGCGAGAATCTTTTATGTGCAAAATATCTTTATCAAAATCTATGGTGACCTTGCTCTCAGCCAGTGAATAATAATACCTGTGGGAAGTCATATTTTTATAACCTGAACAATTTTTATGAAATGTAGAAAGGCTAAAAGGTAAAATAAGCCGAGCATCCTGCAGCACACATTTAACTTACAAACATTCGTTATTTTATATCGATTGCTAAATTAATATTTCATCCTTCCTATTAATTTAGCATAGTTATTAAACAGTGATCTATAATTCGACGAATTATAACAAGTAGTATCCTTGAATATAAAAATATAGCATAACCGTATTTATTAGTTAACGGCATAGCTTATTTTTTGCTTTGGTTCCTGAGTTTACCGAGATATGGTTTTGCTCCTGCTTTACAAATTGGACAGAAAAATCCCAAACTGCATAATTAAGTTAACACTATGAATGTAAATCCATAAAAAATAGAAGCAAGTCTATCTTCATTTTAACTGCACATGCTATTAACATAGAGAAGATTACAATGTCTAAACTTACAAATGTTCATTACATCAAATATAAACAAACAATTTACATATAAAAACAAAATCTTTATTTATATGATTAAATAAATACCAAATAGCTTTAAAGGCCACAAATTACCCGTTTTTTAAAGTTAAATTCTTGAATGAAATTCCTGGCATGTAATTTATTTTAACTAATGTCTGATAAATTGACTATTATGTTTTTTTAATATGTTTTCAATAGTATGAGAAATGAAATCAATCTTATTGCTGTGAAGTTATAAAGGCTGCTAAGTTCAGTTGCAATTTCTAAGCTATACCTTCAACAATAATTATTCTGCCAGGATTATTGTTTTTTATACTTGAAGATGCACAAATGCGAGTTTAATATCCTGAATACTGCAAAAAGGTTTAATTATCGCACGCCTGCTGAATTATTTGAATGAATTTGGCCTTCGGAATAAAAAAACGGCTGCATCAACTTAGGCTTTAGCACTACAACCACACCTTTAGCTATACTAATTGCATGCAGGAAGAGTATATTGGATGAGCACTTGGGAATTTTTTATAAATAACCTTCTGGAGGCTATTTCATGTGAATAATTCTGTCTCCTATCGTCATAGAACAGGTCCAGAATAGTGCAAGAGCTCTTGACCGTTTTTTTAATCAAACTGATTTTGAAGCCCTATTTCATTAGAAAAATTCACTAGCCGGGATTTTGCACTGTCTCCTGTCTCTGAGCAATAAAACTGTTCAAGTACCTTTAGCCTTCACCACAACACCTGCTTTTAAAGCTTAGCAAGCCCAACCTCCTCCGAGATTGGGCTTTGCAAGCGGCTGGCTGCTTCAGACAAATCCTGTTTGACCGTTTTCGGACTTTATGTATGAATCAAACGGCCATTAACTGATCGTATCAACGTTATTGCCCAGGTTACGATAATTAACTTTCTCCTGGGGATTAGTTCCATTCAGGTATTCTTCAAGATTGGTATATCCATCGCCATCTGCATCCATCGCACCATCTGCCGGGTTTTTAGGATCAAGCTTGTGTTTGATTTCCCATTCGTCCGGCATACCATCCCCATCGCTGTCGACAGGTACCTTGGCAGGGTCGTAGGTCAGTTCCGGATATCCGCCAACTTCAGATACGGCCTTGATGATTCCGGTTTTCGTCATGGGTTTTCCTGTGCGCACCATCTCTGTAACACGGGTGTCAACAGCATCCCGTTTGGGCAGCGTAGCCCCAGCCTTCGCCAGTACAGATTCAAAAGCGTCTTCGGCTGTCTGGTGTGGTGCCACAGGCCACCCTACGAATGGCGTGTTGACACGGGCTATATTTTCGGACTCACGCTCGCTGGAAATAATAGATGCCTTTGTCTCTTTGCTACGCATACCAGCCCAGTTATTGTTAATTAGTTCTTTGTTGTTGTGCATGATATTGCCCGCAACATACCATTTGCCGGGACGATTTTGGGCTTTAGGGTACCAGTCCCCTTCTTTCCATGCGTTACCGGGAGAGTACATACTACGCTGTTCAATGCGGGCAAAAACCGTACGCATGTCTTCCCTTGTCGCAGGCCCCGGCTTGAAATAATTGTTGATCAGGTTGACCTCAGAGGTTTCATCTCCACCGTCTATAGTACGGTGCTGCCAGTTAAATAAAACATTGTAGCGGAAATCAAAAGGGCCTGACATGCCTATAGACGGGTTTCGAGCCGTGTTGCTGGCGAAGAGGTTATGATGGAAGGTAGAGGGGTTCCCTCCCCAGGTGCCCCCGAAGGCGTGCCCCCTGGCATCGAGTGCCTCGCTGGAGATAGTCCATTGAATGGTAATATGCTCTGAGGCATCTTTTATGCGGGTGCTGCCGTCCAACGACGGCCTCATGTGCCGGTAGAGCGAAATGTTCTCGTCCATCCCCCAACTGGTGGAACAATGATCGATGATAATGTGGTGGTGCGGATTCCCACCGATATTATCATCCCCCTGCCCTCCGGAAGGAACGCCACGGCGCACACGCAGGTGGCGGATGATCACGTTATGCGTGTTGATGTTTAGGGTCCCGGCAACACAAATTCCATCCCCAGGGGCAGACTGGCCTGCAATGGTAATATCAGGATGGTTGATGTTCAGGTCCCCGTTTACTTTGACCGTACCTGCCACACGAAATACCACCATCCGTGGGCCTTCCGCCTCTAATGCGGCACGCAAGCTACCCGGGCCGCTATCGTTTAAATTAGTGACTGCCATAACTTTGCCTCCACGTCCTCCAGTGCTGAACATACCTCCTCCCCATGCTCCCGGGAAAGCAGGAATAGCCCCTTCGGGCAATCTCACCGGATGTGGAGGTATCTGTCCGGGCTCCGGCTGCCCGGCGGCAATCTTGGCATTCTGTGCATTTGCGTCCACACCCGGACCTAGTAAAGCAAGCGAAAGCAGGCTTGAGGCGACAATTTGAAAGGGTCTCTTCATTTTAATTTAATTATTAACAGGATATTTTTATTAATCTATAATTTATTGTACCTGGACATGTAATAAAGTCATCTAAAATAGGTGCAGCAGTTAGGCTTGAAGGTAAATAGGCCGTAACCCCGGAAATGCAGAACTCATCGCGTAATCAGGCAGGTAGTTTATATGGCGGATACAGCTCACCAGAAGAGTTACCACACCCGAAATTTGGCACGTTCCCTGTTGCTGATTCCCCGAGCCAGCCCATTGAGCCGCTTACTGCGCTACGCTCCTGATCAGTGGAATTCGATTGCCCGGCCATCTGCCGTTCTCCATGGGATAAGTCTCCAGCTTGCTGTGATCAATGGCAAGGTGCTTTATCCGCTCCCGGCGCCAGGTGTAGACCATGTGGACCTAGTCCATCCGTTGTCTGGATGACAGCCGGATAGGCGTACTGCTTGCCCGGCTCGTCGAACTAATCTAGCACCAGCGCCGCCTCCCAACTCTTGCTATCCAAAAGTCCTCTACGAAGAGGAGATTGGCAGCCAACATGACACAAAGTAGCATGAAGTGTCGTATCGTCTTTTGCATTGATGGTTTCCTTAAGCTTATAATGACTTTTCTAATCAGGTCTAATAATAAAGGTTCAAGCAACTAGATGGGTGTAGAAGAAGACCATATAAAGCCTGAAGTCCGCTCTGCAGCATAAAAAGCCCTGACATCTACGCTAAGCGGCTCGCAGGTGAGATGCCTAACTACCCGGCTTCTGGCTGCCTAAGGCAGGCTTACCCTTCACATGGATGCCAATGGTCCGGGTCATGGTACTCCCTTCGGCATCGGTAACCGTAAAGCTGAAAGAGGCCAATCCGGAAGCCTCAGGCGTGAAGTGGGCGATGGCACGGCCAGCCTGAACCTTGACTTTTCCCTTCACCCCCTCTGAGACGGAGAAGGCTGGCTTGTCGGTGAAACCACGAGAAAGCTGCCCCAGGTTAATCTCCAAAGGCTGTCCCAGGGTAGTCGTAAAGTGGGGCTGCGCCATCCAGTCGAGATATAGATCAAGGTTAGTGAAACCATCTTTGTCCGTATCTGAATTCGAGTCCGAGAAGTCCCCGGCTTCAGATCTCACATTGAGCCCATGGACCTGCTCCCACCAGTCTGGCAAGCCGTCGTGGTCGGTGTCCCAGCCTTCCTGACGGCGCACTTCAGGGTAATGCTCCCAGCCCCCGACATCTTCTTGGGAGTCCGGTAAGCCCGGCTTCCCGCTGATGCTTCCTTTATATTTGTAGGTTCCGGTGAGTGTTTCCTGGACTATCCGCCTGTCATGCTCATCGAGTGCAGGTTGGTTGCACCCCACATCCGACAGCACGTGCTTGTAGGCCTCCCTGGCCGTATGCGTCGTGACATGCGAAGGGAAGAATGGCTTGTCCACAAAGGTTTCATAGTTTACGCGACCTGAGATCTTACGGCCAGCCTCCTGGCTGTCCTCATCAAAATGGCCGGGCATCACGTTCCCATCAAAGTAGTACCGCTGAGAACCACCGCCATACCGCTCATGCTGCGCGTTCAGGGCGTAGAAGAAAGTAGTGGCGGCTCCGGGCTTGTAGTAGTTATTTACAAAGTTCACCTCATGGGCACCTCCGTCGGTCGTGCGGTAATCCCAGTTATAGACCACGTTGTTACGGATATCCATTCTGCCTGTGTAGATACCGTTCCCGTCCAGGCCACCTCCCAGGCTCCAGTTGCGGCCAGCATTATGTGCCAGCAGGTTGTGGTGGAAGCTGCCCACATCCCCTCCGATCGTTGCCGCGTAGCCGTGCGGCTTGCCGGTAGTATATTTCTTGTGACCGGCCACGTTAAGTGCCTCGGAGATTAGCGTGCGCTGCAGGGTAATGTTCTTGCCCCCCCTAGAGCTGAAGGCCTCATCTATCGTCCAGCTGATAGAGCAGTGGTCGATGATACTGTTGTCTGCGCCTGTCAGACCCATGCCGTCAAAGGTTGTTCCCCCTCCAAGCCTGACCCTCAGGTGGCGGATTACTCCATCGTTCCCTGTTAGGCCGAAAGGCGCACTTCGGATCGTGATGCCTTTACCAGGCGCAGTCTGCCCGGCGATAGTCACGTATGGCTGGTTGAGCACAAGGCGGGACTTGAGCTCGATGATGCCGGAGACGGCAAAAACCACGGTGCGGGGTCCTATGTCCTTTGTGACCGCCTCGCGCAAACTGCCCGGGCCACTGTTGTTCAAGTTAGTCACCTCCACTACTTTGCCACCGCGGCCTCCGCGGGCAAAGCGCCCGTAGCCTTCGGCACCGGGGAAGGCCAACTGCCTGGGGCGAAAGAACCATAGGCGTCCTTTCGTGATCTTCCCAGAGGCGTCCACCTCATCGACTCGCCAGTAGTAGGTCAGCATGCTGTAGAGGTTTTCCACAGCATAGGCACTGCCATTCTGATTTCCCCTATACTCGCCCGAGGACCGGTCTGCCGCGGCCACAGCATTGGCACTCGTCCCGAAATATACATCATGGGAGTTGGCTCCCTTGGCAGGGGTCCAGCTCAGGGTAAGTTTTCCGGCACCGTCCACATGCTCGTCGCCATCGGCAGGCTGTGGTAGCTGTGCCTGTTTCCGCAGGTCCGGGGTATTCAACTCAAAGCCGTTTATAACTATCCTAGAGTGTCGTTCCGTCACAAAGCGCACGACAAGGTCCCTTCCAGGCTTCGCGTCCAGGGGCAGATAGGCCATTTGGGCTTCCACGGCGTTGTTTACCCGGTTGGAAGGCATTAGGTTTTCTATCACAGGCTCTCCATCTATATAAATAGCGATCGGGCTGACTGTGTTCGTTTCCGGGTTGGCGAAGGTGTTGTGCCAAGTAAGCAGGGAGTGTCTCCCCGCTGGCAGTCCGCTAAAGCGAATTTCCACCTGCCCCTCCGAAAAAAGGCCATCATTCGCGAGTTTGGCATTGATAGGAGACTGTACGCCTGCCTTGTACCAGTCGGAGGCTAGGTTCCCGTTGAGCCCCACCCTCACCCCGTCAAAGGTGCGGCTCTCGGTAGTGCCTCCTGCGACTGCCCATGGGTCATACCCGGGCGCATGCACCTCGGCCTCCTTCCGACCACTGAAGTTAAAATCAACTTTGATGACGGGCTTTTGCGCCAGAGTTACGAGAGGCTGCCACACGCACAAAAGCAGGCAGCCCCACAGGCCTCTGCTCAGTGACTTAAAAAATTGCTTGCATACTTTTGGCTGCTCATAATCTCTCATAGTTGCTCTTGATCACGTTAAATTTGTTCTTTGGCCGGTAGGGAATATTACCGGCAGCATCGGGAATAGCGTCAAGGGAAGAAAAAAGTCCGCTTAAGATTACTTGTTCCAGATTCTTGCAGAAGCTTTTACCTGATTCAAGCTACCGATTAGCTTGTAGAGAAGGAAGTAGAAGTTGTTCAACAGAGATTCGGCGTAGCTGAAATGGGATATTAGCTGGTTCAAATTAACAAATGAACGTTAGCCAACTACCGGAGATTATGCTACTTTTAATAAGGGGCGTCATTTGCAGGCGGAGGTAAACGATTGTGAGCTGCCATGCATGAACCATGATGTGCAGCATCCTATAAGCTACTCACTTTGCTGAAGGCGCAGAATATTTTTAAGTCTCTAGATGTCCAGCAGAGGATCTCCAGCCTGAAGTACTTTTCCCGCCCATTCGTAAATGGTATTCTGATGGATGAAGAGTTTTCACTCTCCTACAAGAAAAAGCTCAAAATATTTCTTTTTGCTACCAAAGTTAATTTCTCCTGCTGCTGGTTAAAAAGTAGGGTTTCTTTCTATAAAATACTCTACTACTAAATCCTCCTCATTAATTCTAATACATACAGTGCAGCTTCCTCACAATTTGTAATATAAGTAATCATTCTAAAGTTAAGAATAGAGCTGTACTGCTATTGTTCAGGAGGATAAGCTCCTATAGACTGCTTACATTCTGCATAAAGACAGGAAATCAATTTCAACATCTATCAGTTCATAACTGTAGACTAGAAGGATGATTTTCACTAGACCTACCATCTAATAAAGAGTAAGGACAAATTAAAATAAAGGCATCTTTAGTGCCTTCTTATCTGAGAGAGGAATTTCAAATTGGGTGCAAATGTTCTGCACATAAAAAAAGCACTTACAAGTTTTACCTCGTAAGTGCTTGCTTATCAACGTGGGCCCACCTGGAATCGAACCAGGCACCTACTGATTATGAGTCAGTTGCTCTAACCGAATGAGCTATAGGCCCCTTCCGATCTAAAAAACCGCTTTATCTGCTGCTTTCTTTGATTTCGGAGTGCAATTCTACATATTTGTATCGTAAATTTCAAATAGTAACGAAAAAAATTTCAGTGATTTTACAAAACATTAAAAACATCATATTTGATCTTGGCGGTGTTATCATAAACATCGATTACGGGAAGAGTATTCGTGAGCTGGAGAAATTTTGCCAGCCAGGACGCACCATTGAGTACAGCCAAAAAGCTCAATCGAAGTTGTTCGACCTTTTTGAAACGGGTGCTAGTTCAGCCGAAGTATTCCGGCAGCAGTTACGCGAAACCTACGCTCTGGAGGCCACCGACGAAGAAATAGACACCGCCTGGAACGCCATGTTGCTCGACATTCCGAAGGAGCGCATCGATCTGCTCCTGGAGCTAGGCAAGCGCTACCGCATTTTCCTGATGAGCAATACCAACGAAATTCACCTGAAGCGCTTTAACGAGATGGTAGAACATAGCTTTACCATTCCTAGCCTCGATTCGCTTTTCGAGAAAACATATTACTCGCACCTGATTGGCCAACGTAAGCCAGACGCCATTGTGTTTGAGCAGATTCTGGCGGAGAACGAGCTGCAGAAAGAAGAAACCCTTTTTATAGATGATAGCATTCAGCACATCGAAAGTGCAAACAAGGTTGGCATCAAAACCCTGCACCTACAGCCACCGCTTACTATAAACGAAGTTTTCCGGGATGCTAGCGTCTAGGCAACAACATAATTACCCCCTGCACCTCTTCCTCTTCCTGCTCACCCTGGCCACCACCACGCTGGCGGGTGCAGAGTGGCAGCTCGGCAAGCTTTTCTTCCTGAGTGCCGAGGGCTTTAGTGGCAGCGGCTCTATAAACTGGACTGAGTACCTGGGCGGTCTGTATTTCTCATTGCCCTTTCTGGGAGTGCTGACCGTGCATGAGTTCGGCCATTATTTTACAGCCCGGTACTATCGTACCCGCGTTTCATTGCCTTATTATATTCCGCTCTGGTTTGGGGTTACCTCCAGCATTGGCACCATGGGCGCCTTTATCCGGATTAAAAGCCGCATACAGTCGCGCAGACAATTCTTCGATATAGGAGTTGCCGGACCGCTGGCAGGTTTTGCTGTGGCAATTCCGCTGCTGTTCTACGCGTTCACGCACCTGCCCGAGCCTGAGCATATTTTTACCATTCACCCGGAGTACAGGCAGTTTGGGCTGGAGTATGCGGAGCATGTGTACAACAACAACTTTGGCAATTTTGCGCTGGGCAAAAACCTGCTTTTTATCTTTTTTGAAAAGTATGTAACACCGGCCGGAGCTACTGTACCAAACCAGTACGAAATTATACACTACCCATACTTGTTTGCCGGTTACCTGTCGTTGTTCTTTACTGCACTTAACCTGCTGCCAATCGGACAGCTGGATGGTGGCCACGTGCTCTACGGACTTATTGGGCATAAGCGGTATAACAGGTTGTCGCCCATATTCTTTACGCTTTTTATTTTATATGCCGGTTTAGGTGTGATCTCTCCGTACTCCAAGCCGGTTTGGGAAGAAGAATTGCTAATCGTGAACATCGGTTTCAGCTTCTGGGCTTTCTCTAAGCTGTTCGACGACCGCCGCTATGCCATGGGAGCTACTCTGGCTTTACTAATGCTTCAGTACAGCTTTGCCACTTCTTTTCCGGCACTTGCCGGGTATATCTGGTGGTGGCCGCTGTACTTGCTGTACCTGGTATTTGTGCTGGCGCCACTGGTTCCCAAACCGAAGTTTGCCGTGTACCTGATGCTGCTGGTTGTGGCGCTGCAGGTGCTTATTTCCATGGCTTTCCCGGAAACAGACGGTTACACAGGCTGGTTACTATTTGGCCTGCTTCTCTCGCGGATCATGGGAATATTTCATCCATCCTGCCCTGACGAAAGGCCGCTTACGCCCGGCCGTAAAGTGTTGGGCATTCTGGCCGTACTTATCTTTATTCTTTGCTTTACGCCATCTCCGTTCATCATTGAATAAGCCCATGAGCCTCTAAAGGCGATTTTGCCTCCGGAAGGCACTTTTCATTAGAAGAATTGCGTAAAAGCATAAAACCCGCCAGGCTAAATAGCTTGGCGGGTTTTATGCTTTTACGCAATTCTGATTAACCTTGGTAAGCCAGAATGCCGCCCAAGAGGTTTCTTACCTGGTTGAAGCCATTCTGCTGCAAAAAAGCTTTGGCATTAGCCGAGCGGGCGCCGGAGCGGCATTGCACAATCACTTCCTGATCTTTTAGGTCTTCCAGATCGTCGAGCTGCTGTGGCAGGCTGCCAAGCGGTATATTTTTGGCTCCTTCTATGCGAGACTCTTCGTACTCCCAAGGCTCCCGAACATCGATAATAACTGGTGTCTCTCCTTTGCTCAGGCGTTCTTTCAGTTCATCAGCAGTAATGTCAGTTGTTGTCATGATTTCGCTATGATTATTTTTTTCACAATAATTCCTTTGCCTGTTTCGATATGCATGGTATACATACCGTTTTTCAGTTGGCCCAAAGATACGGGTTTACCGGCAGGTGCCGCTACCTGGCTGTACACTTCTCTGCCCGTGATATCGTATACGCTGATTCTCCTGTAGATGCCATCGATAAAAACGTCGCCCTCCGAAGGGTTAGGGTACAGAAAGTATGGATCGGCTGCTATTTCTTCGGCCACGCTTAAAGCTTCTCCTGTCATAACGGGTCGCATCATTACGGCTCCTTCCGTAGATGTATCTTCTATCCAACCATTCAAGCCTCCCCACAGAAATCGCCTGCCGGCAGTGCTGGAGTTTCTGTCAAAGCCGATGTTAACAAAAAGCCGGCCGGGTTGGGTCCAGCCAATATAGAACCGCTCGTTTACGTTGATCGGCTTTGGCAGCACCACCTCATAAAACTGGTTCGCTACCTCAGTATAGGTAATCTGGAACGACTGCTGGTAAACAGACTCTCCCGGTACGCCATCTGCGTCGTTCCAAATCCTAAAAGTAAGCGGTGTGCCCTCCAGGCTGTTGCCAACTTGCGGAAAATAAACCCGAAATGCCCGTATCTGGTCTGGCCGGTTCAGGTCGAACCGCTGCGCTACCTGGCTGGAACTGGACGAGATATAGCTAAAGCCTGCTTCTGCTGTGCCGTCGTCGTAAGCGTAATAGTCTGCAAACTGTGTCTCGCGGCTTACGCTGTCGTTTGCGCGGTGCTGCGGGTTCTGTTCTCGGGTATCCAGAAAAATGCCGTGCACGAGCTTAAATGCCTCCTGTGGCAGTGGCTGCCCTGCGATGCGCGGTGTGCCCCGCACTTCAAACTGCCTTACCTCGCCTGGCACCAGGCCCGGCGCTCTTAGAAAAGTATCGACTGGCGCGCCTGCATCTGCCAACCGCAGATAGCCACGCCAGCTGATGGCACCCGGTATGGGCCCTAGGTTATTCAGCGTTACCAGTACCTCTTCCTGCAACTCTCCTTCCGGGTTCTCCAGAAACTGCGGCACGGGCATAGCAGCATAGTGTTTCAGCAGTGGCGTAATGGGGCGGCTTATGGCAATGTCGGTGGTGGTGTTCTGGCCTTTGCGGCGGTTACGATCCAGCTCTATGTAGTCTAGGTTCCAGACATCGACAAGCCCTGTTCTGCGGCCAATGTTCCTGAACCGAAACTGAAAAGAATCGTGAAAGTATCGGGCTTCTTTTACGGCAACAAATACTTGAGCAAACGGAGTAACCTGGCCAACAGCATTTTGCTGCCATACCGTTTGCCAACTACCGGCGTTATCTTTAAACTCCAGGAGCAGGAAATAACTGTTGTTGTTGGTTCTGTCAGGCACATCGCCTAAACCACCCGATTGCCAGTAAAAGCTCAAATAAACAGAATCTGCCGGTAAAAGCCCGTTCAGCTGCAAGGGCTGCGAAGTTAAAGTATCGGAGGGTCCTGTAGCCACAGACACCGGATTGTAGGGTGCCCCAGCTGCGTTTACTCCATCCAGAGAGGCTACACCAATGCTGATAGGGTTAAGCGCATACCGGTTATTAATGTAGGTGCCTCCTTCGGTTAACCACCTGTCAGGGCTTGGCACACCTGTGGTAGAGGCAAAATCATCGAAAAAGGGCAACGTAAGGGCTTGCAGTCGCCGTTGCAATGCCGGGTGGCTCTTTGCAGTCTCGGTAGCAGAGCGATTTTCGTGCTGCAAAGGCGTGAGTACGACCTGTGCCGCAACACTTGCATAAACACAAATAAAAAAAGCTATAAGCGCCAGTCTTTCTCTCATGCTTGCCTTGCAGTCAGCTCTTAGCTGCTATTCTGCCTGATAGTTATTCAAATAATGGCGTAGCGCCTTCCTCTCCTGCAACCCAAAGGTCCACCAGTTCTCCCACTCTTATTTTTGCCCCAACCTGGGCAATGGGGCGCTGCCGTATAACTGTGCCATCCGGTTCACCGGAGCCTTGCACATAAATAATATTGCCGATCTGCAGCCCCTGCCCCACCAGCAGCACCGAAGCTTCGTCTACTGGCATTCCTATAACGTCCGGAATTTCGAATTCAGTATTACCAAGGCCATTTCCGACGTGGAGATCCACTACAGCGCCTTTCTGCACCAGTTCTCCTGGCTTCACTTCTTTGCCACCCACAAACTGCTTCAGCACTGCATTTTGCTGCAGGTCTGGCACATAGGTAATCTTTCCTTTCTTCAGAGAGTAGCTTTTAAGAATCAGTTCGGCATTCATCACAGAGCCATCGATCAGTTTTGGCATCTTGATCATGGGCGGATTTTTCATATTGATGCTCACATAGATTTTGCGGTTTTCCTTTACCTTGGCACCTGGGGCCGGATCCTGCGTCAGAATCTCGAAAGGTTTTTTGTCGGTTTGGTAGGTGGAGTCGTTCACAAAATACCGCAGATTCTGTTCTTCCAGGTAGCCTTCTGCTTCAGGCAATTGCATGCCCACTATTTTAGGCACTGAAATAGCTTCTCCATGATTGGTGGTAGCGGGCAGGTACCAGTAAAAAAAGCCAACAACCAAAATTGCCACCAACACAGCCATGATGGCCAGATGTATCAGCACATCCCTGAATGATTTTACTTTAAACATTTTATAATCTGGATTGAATCGCCTGAGGGTACGCTCCTTCAGGAATATGTTATGCTTTTAATTTTACGCAATGCTGCCGCGAAGCAGGTAATAAAAAGTCTGTTTCGTTTTCATTAAATTACACTTGACCCTAACTTGCTCGCTCTTGACCGTTATTCTTAGCCCACTGGCCTAGCTACTAACATTGACAGCAGTCGGAGGCCGTAGCATAGTAGACACGGGCGAAGACGTTCGCGCCCTAGTCCTGTAATCGAATGTCGAACCGGCACCCCCTCAAATCTTTCTAATGAATTTGCCCTTCCAAAGCCTTTTTGCCTTAGGTTAGGCTAAGGCTTGTTCGAACCCCTTCCTTATATCAACTGCCTTTTCCTGGTCCGCTCTATCCCGAACTGCAGAATGCGGTCAATAAAGTCATATGGCTTATAACCGTTAATGGCGGTTTGGTGGAAGATACAGGTAGCCGGTGTCATGCCAGGTAGTGAATTCACCTCGATAATGATTGTTTCCACCTCGTCGTTTTCCAATACCCTCACAAATGCATCAATGCGGGCGTAGCCTTCTATCTGCAGAATCTGCGCCACCCGCTTCAGGTCGGCTTTCACTTTTTCGGATATCTGCTGGCGTCGCACCGGGTCAGCAGCATAGCGGGCCGGGGTAATGTTCTGCCCCTCCCCTGCCAGGAACTTCTCTTCCAGCGACAGCACTTCTCCTTCTGCCAGAGCTTCAGAGGCTTCAAAAATTTCGTACTCCACTGTGCCATCGGGGCTGTAGCGGGTAAGTAACCCTCCGGTTATCTCCAGGAAGTGCTTTGCACCTTCTCTCGAAATCAGCGTTTCGACCAGGAAGCCAGTTTTGTTCGGAAACTCTTCTTTGAAGCCGAGCGACAACGTGCGGGCACAGTCGGTGTCCAGCTCCTCCATCTCCCGGAAAATCAGTTTCGAAAAGGCCTCCAACTCAGCCCGGTTCTTAATTTTCTTCACGGCCGAACTACAGCCATCGTCGGCAGGCTTGGCTATAAACGGGTAATTAAACTCCAATTCTAGGCTTTGGTAAAAGGCTTCGGCATTTTGCTGCCACTCCTCTTTAAGAGCCATGCGATGTTTTGCCACTGGCACTCCATGGCGGGCAAGCAACTCGTTTGTGTCGTATTTGTTAATCGTAATCTGCGACGACTGTATGCCAGAGCCGTTGTACGGAATGTTTAGTTTTTCGAGTTCCTGCTGCAAGGCACCATCTTCGCCAGGGCGACCGTGCAGAGCAATAAACACCACATCCACCAGGTTTTTCAACTGCGGGTATGTGAGGCGCTGCGGCTCATTAAGGTTGCTGCCTGTGTATTTGCGTGTAATGCCGGCTGCCTCCTGCATGATCTGAGCCAGCACGGGGTGCGGCTTTCCTCCTTGCTCAAAATGCTGAATTTTCTCTTTAATATCATCGGCATTATCCTTCAGCATGATGTTTACCGGAATCGTGTATAGGTGGTGGTGCTCGTTACTGCCCGTCAGGAAAATAGGCAGTGGCTCGTAGGCTGATGAAGAAGACAGCTTTTCGTAAATGTTGCGACCGCTCTCTACCGATATATGTCGCTCCGACGAGTAGCCACCCATAATCACACCTACCCGAATTTTGTCGTGGCGGTGGGCCTGTTCGTCTTTTATAGCTTTATCAAGGTCCTGCAGCAGCTTAGTAAACAGTACCGTGTCTTTACCAGACTTTAGGCGCTCTGCCAACGAAGTCCGGATAATATAGGTCAGGAACTGCGAGGGGTTTAAACCGATCTCGGCTGCCTGGTGAAAGAAGAAGGACGAAGGCAACATGCCTGAGGTCGTGTTCGGGTCATTGAGGAAAAGCTCGCCACCCTCGGTTATAAAACCATCGAGGCGGGCATACACGTTAAAACCCAGAGCAACAAACAGTTTGCTGCAGGCTTCCCTTATCCGCTGAATCTCTTCGGTTGGCAGGTTGATCGGAGTAATTTTGCGGCTCAGGCCTGGCAGGTATTTCGACCGGTAATCAAACATCTCATTGCCCTTCACTATTTCAGTAGGCGGCAGGGCAATGGGTTTGCCTGTTTCATCCTGCACCACTATGCAGGAAAATTCTTTGCCACTTACAAAAGCCTCTACTAGCACCAATTGCTCCCGCTCCACACTTGCCAGGCGAATAGTTTCCTCCTGCGTATTGCTGAAGATGTTGTTTATATGGCCAAGCAATTCCTCCGGATGGTATACCCAGGTGCCATCAACCAGCACAACCGGCATTCCTATCCCCTCTCTTATATCGACCAGCTGTTTCATGGCGGCCACCTGCTTTTCTTCGCTTAGAGCCAGCCACTGCTGCTTATAAATTGTTTTAGTGAAAAAGCTTCGCTCCACGGCCTGCTCAAAAGCCGCGAAATCCTGCTCCCGCACAATAGACACGCCAATAGAGGAGCCCTGGTGCGGTGCTTTCAGTACCAGCGGCAAACCTAACTCCGCTACCAGCGATTCGAAAATGCTTTCGCGCTGGCTAAGATCTGACCAGTGGGTGTACGAAATGGTTTTATAAGCCGGAGTCGGGAAGCCGTGCTGCCGGAGCATTTCTTTCTGTGCTACTTTGTCTATACCAATGGCAGATGGCAAAATACCGGAGCCGGAGTATGGAATATGATACCACTCCAACAGCCCCTGAATGCTGCCATCCTCGCCGTGCGGGCCGTGCAGTGTCAGGAACGCAAAATCGAAATGCTGGCGGAACTCATGCGGCAACAGGCGCTTACCTGTTTTCGCGATAATGGCATCCTGTTCGGCTATGCTCAGTTCTCCCAGCGACTCCAGGTACACCTGCAACTGGTGCACGCTATCGGGCAGCGACTCCACCGGCGGGTAAAAGTCGCGAATGGTTCCTTTATAGATATAGTGCCAGTCCAGCAGAATAAAGTTGCCCAGGCTATCGGCAAATACCGGAACTGCCTCAAATAAGACCTTATCTAAATTATCGAAAACTGTACGACCGCCCGCAAATGATATTTCACGCTCGCGCGATGGTCCACCGAAGATTATTCCTACTCTCATTCCTGCAAAGGTAGCAAATTTAGTTACTTCTATACCAATACCAATTGGCTTGCAAAGGTAACGTTTTGGACCAACGCAATAGTTTACATTTACAGAATTTGCGCTGCCTTTAACGTATAATTTTATAAGACAGGGATGGTTAGAGGCACTTTGCACACTACACCTGCAACAGCTCAGGATCCAGTGGCACCTTGTGCTGAACTGCAGCCATTGCAGCATGTGCATGCCCTTGCCTGGTCCACGCTTAAATACTGAACTTTGTCAACGCAGGCAAATAGTTCATAGGTAATTAACTATATTTGTCCATATATCCGCAATAGCAGTATACATAGGTTATATTCTGGCATACCTGCCAAAGGTGGATCAAATTCAAACAAAAAGAAAACACTACTTATGAAATCAGTAGACAATTACAATTTTGCCGGCAAAAAGGCACTTGTACGTGTTGACTTTAACGTACCGCTCGACAAAGATTACAAAATCACCGACGATACACGCATACGGGCAGCAGTTCGTACTATCCAGAAAATTCTGGCGGATGGTGGTGCCGTTATCCTGATGTCGCACCTGGGGCGCCCAAAAAGCGGTCCGGAAGAGAAATTCTCGCTCAAGCACCTTGTTAACCGTTTGTCGCAGGAATTCCAGACAAATGTAATGTTCGCACCTGATTGTATTGGAGATGACGCCGTAAGGATGGCCAATGACCTGCAGCCCGGTGAAATACTGCTACTCGAGAACCTGCGCTTCTACAAAGAAGAAGAAAAAGGAGATCCAACATTTGCCGAGAAACTGGCGAGACTGGGCGATGTATATGTAAACGATGCTTTTGGAACTGCGCACCGCGAACACGCTTCTACCGCTGTGGTAGCCCGTTATTTCCCTAACGATAAAGTTACAGGTTATGTGATGCAGGCTGAGATAGACAACGCCCGTCGCGTGCTCGAAAATGCCGAGCGTCCATTCACTGCCATTATGGGTGGTGCCAAAATATCAGACAAGATTATGATAATTGAGCAGCTGCTCGATAGAGTAGATAACCTGATTATTGGCGGTGCCATGTCCTATACCTTTGTAAAAGCCGACGGTGGTACCATCGGTTCTTCTCTGGTAGAAATGGACAAGCTCGACCTGGCGAACCGACTTATTAAGATTGCCAAAGAAAAAGGTGTAAACATTATGATTCCGGTAGACTCTATTATTGCCGATGCGTTCAGCAACGATGCAAACGTGGACACCTGCCTGAGCCACCACATTCCGGATAACTGGATGGGCCTGGATATTGGTCCGAATGCACGCGAACAATACGCCGATGTGATCAAAAACTCTAAAACTATTCTTTGGAATGGCCCAATGGGTGTTTTTGAGATGTCTAACTTTGCTGTGGGTACTGAGTTTGTTGCCGATGCAGTGGTAGATGCTACACGTTTGGGAGCTTACTCGCTGATTGGTGGTGGCGATTCTGCCGCAGCCGTAAACCAATTAGGCTATGCCGATAAGGTGTCTTACGTATCTACTGGCGGTGGTGCGCTGCTGGAATATATGGAGGGTAAAACGTTGCCAGGTGTTGCCGCCATTGAACGCGACGACTACTAATTCTGCCTTAACAGCATTCGTTTAGCAGTTGCTTCACGATTTATTTAATATAAAAAATCCCCTGCTACCTCTTACGGTAACAGGGGATTTTTTTATTTGCAGTCTCAGCATTAAAATCGGTTATACTATTTCCCTTCCCCTCAACTCTACCTACCAAGTGGGTACCTGAAGCAATTGCCACCTCACAATAACACAACAATTTTAATTCTATTAAATCATTATAAAACAAAATTTTTTAGCTATATTAAACATAGCTTTCCTGGCTTTCAGAATAGAATACAAAAGGCAACCGAAGGAAAGCAGGTATACAAGCTAATACCGATTTAACCAAGCACTTATACCTCAGCACTTAATTGAAAGAGGCGGCATCAGTAGAGCAACTTGAAAGGTTCTGAACAGTCAATACATTCTAAAAGGCTACTGCTATGATCGAAAAAACGACTTTGAATACGGCACGTGCTGAGGCTTTCGCAGATTACCTGCTAGACACCCTCAATAAAAGCGCGCTATCGCTGATGATTTCCATTGGCCACCGGGCTCACCTCTTCGACACCATGCATGAACTCAACTATGCCACTTCCGAAGAAATTGCAAAAGAGGCCGGCCTGAATGAGCGCTATATAAGAGAATGGCTAGGTGCTTTAACAACCGGCGGTATAGTAGAGTACTCCCCCGAAACCAAAACATTTCACCTGCCGCCAGAACATGCAGCCTACCTTACGCGAGAGGCTGGCGCAGATAACATGGCCGTGTTTATGCAATACACAGCTGTGCTGGGCCAGGTAGAAGACGATATATTAACATGCTTTAAAGAAGGTGGAGGCGTACCATACAGCAAATTTCATCGCTTCCACAAGGTAATGGCAGAAGACAGTGGGCAATCTGTTCTTTCTTCCTTAGAAAGCCACATACTACCTTTGGTTCCCGGGCTCTGGGATAGGCTGAAAGAAGGAATTCGTGTGCTGGATGTAGGGTGCGGCTCTGGCAAAATTATTGTTAAATTGGGAAGTTTGTTTCCAGAATCTCTCTTCACCGGCCTCGATCTGTCGGCCGAGGCACTTGCCACAGCACGTACCGAGGCTGCGAGCCTCAGCCTTCAGAATGTAGAATTTAAAGAGCAGGATCTTTCCAACTTTGATCAGACTGCCCCTACAGCGGAGTACGATCTGATCACAACTTTCGATGCCATTCATGATCAGGGGCAACCGCTTCAGGTACTAAAAGGCATACATAAAGCACTGAAAAGCGATGGCGTTTACCTGATGCAGGACATTAGCGGCACCAGCCATCTGGAAGAGGACATGCAGCACCCAATTGGGCCTTTTCTGTACACTATCTCCTGCATGCATTGCATGACTGTTTCGCTGGCGCAGAACGGTGAAGGTCTGGGTGCCATGTGGGGAGAAGAGAAAACCAGAGAATATCTTCAGAAGGCAGGTTTTACATCGGTAACAACAAACAAACTGGCGCACGACATACAGAACAACTGGTACGTGGTGAGAAAGTAAGTAGCACAGGCCTGACAGTAATTAGATTATTCAGGAGCAGCAAGAGCAGGTCACCCGGAAAAGATATTTAGTTGGAATAACTAAGTCTGATATCAAGAACATAAGAAAAAGCTATCCTTCTAGTAGAGAACAGTAGCATGCCTATCTATTGCGCTGCCTGAAAGGCACCAGAGCCATGCTATAGAAGCAATTAAAAATTAAAGTAAACACGCAAACCTGCCCCTTTTATGCTGTATGTTATTCTTCTAAAAATAAACTAGAGAAGCACTATAAATGGCGCTCATTATAATTTGGGATGAGTGGTTAACAGTGCTTTTACACATCGATTATTAATTTGGAATTTTCCCTGCTCCCTGTTTCAGAATAAGAAGGGGAGTTTTATTAGTACTCTCCCTAAGGCTTTTACGGAAAGCCAACTTGTATTCTGCTCTGCTATTTTTAAATGCTCCAGCATTCACAACTCTGGCAAGTTAGCTTTTACTGTCCCACCTTCTTTAGAAGTGTCTACTCCCCAGCTTATGATCAAATTTCTATTCATTATCGAAAACAAAGGTGGATATTACTTCGACCTCATTTACATAGCAGTATTTCTACTCGCAGCTGCCTGGCTCCTGAAAGAAGGAGTTAACCGCAAGTTTAACAAGGTGGCCTGGGTGCTGTCCATCGCGTTCACCTGGTTTCTGTTTATTGCCGGAACCAAGCTTTTTACCTATTCCGCCGCAGACTGGAAAAGCCTTGTGCTGGAACAGCACCTCCCACCCACTTTCGATAAAGTATTATTTGGCGGTCTATTCCTGGCCGTGATAGGGTTTATTTTACTGAAACGGATACTGCACCTGAACAACGCGGCGCTGGACGCTTTTGCTCTTCTGCTCCCACTGGCAATTGGTATGCAGCGGGTAGGCTGCCTGCTCGCTGGCTGCTGCCACGGTATTGTAACAGACCTTACCTGGGGCGTTCAGTATGGTCCGGGCACGCTGCCACACTTCCACCAGTTTGAGGCAGGCCTGCTCAAACCCGGTCAGTACCTGGCGCTGCCAGTGCACCCTTCGCAGCTTTACGAACTTGTGGCAGGATTACTGGTGGTTTGTATTGTACTTCTGGTAAAGCGGCGCATTCATGCCACAGGCAATACCTTAGTCTGCTCAATGGTGCTATACAGCTACTTCCGGTTTTTTATTGAATTTTACAGAGACAGAGCCGCCCATGCCAGTGGTGGCAGCCTGGTTGGCGAGCTAAAAATTGTGCAGTGGATCCTGCTGCTGACAATTATTCTGCTGAGCGCGCTGTTCCTTTATCGGGAAAAAACACATGTCCTGTTGAAGGATAAACCGTCAGCAGCCCCTCCTGCCTTATCTGTAACGCTCACATTGCTCCTGACCCTGCTTTTTGCTACCTGGAGCCTGAAGAACTGGTTCTCATATGCCGAGTTTGTAGCACTTCATACAGCGCTTTTACCAGCTATGGCTGTAGTAAGCGTTCATGTATTTAAAAAATATATTGTGCCGCAATACCGCTGGCTTACGGCTGCCATACTCATTACTCCTATCTTCCTAATGAGTCAGTCTCTGCCGGATCGAACCAAAGATTCTGTAACGGTGCAATCTTACCATACCGTAAAAATAGGTTACGGCAACGGCGACTATTACAACTCGCACAACCTCGGGACCGGCAGTGGCTGCTCCCGCGTGAGCAACACACAATATTTTCATCAGGAGTATACGGTAGGTGGGGCAGGCTATGCAGTTACAAAAGCTTTGAGCAGCACTGAATCTATAAGTTATGGAGTCAACGCTTATGCAGGCACCCATTCCGAGCAGAATATTTCACCTAATCAGCCACCTAGATCGCCTCAGGAGTTGAGATTGGTAGGCGTAAACCCCTACTTTCAGTTTAGCACAAAGTGGCTGGGCATGGGAGCCGGCTTACATATGGGCAGGCTGTTTTATACAACCGAAAACCTGCATCAAGACGGAGGTGGCATACCGGAGAGCGGCTTAAAAAGAACACCGCTCTATCCGCAGCTACACGTCCGGCTTGGCCCTACCAGGTATCTGTTCGGAGATCTTAGGTTAGCCGACCACTTTCCGACAGCCTTACCGGGAATGCGTTTTCAGGTGGGTTTGGGCTCTGGCTTTGGATTAAATAACGGCAGCTTCGCAAGATTTGGCACCAACGGAGTGGATAAATTTGTAACAGGCAATATTGTGTTGGGGAACAGATTTGTAGTTGAGCCGCTGATTCTGTGGGGCGACACCCGGTTTGGTATGTTTACTTCAGAATTTAAGCAAAAACAGTTCTCCCTTGGCATGCACTACAGGTTCAACTTTAAGGAGGAAAAGTCGAAAAAATACTTTATGTGGTAAAGGAGTAACCTGTTTGCATAAAAAAAAGCCCTTCGTTGCGGAAGGGCTTTTTTATCTTAATTTTTCTTTGGATCCAGAATGGTGTTTACTCGGACCAGCGCATCGTCTAAATGGTAGCGGGTGAGGTCGTTGGCGTGGCGGTTACGGGCAGTCGTAAGTTGCTTTTGCAATTTTACCAATTCCCCTCTCACTATCGACCTGATATCTGATTGATTAATGGACACAGGGGTTGCCGCACCTCTTGAAGCGGCTTCTGTTTCCTGGTTTAAAAGGTAATGCATGCGATCGAGGTAGGCTTTCTGCAGGTTGCGGCGGTAAATGTCTATTTTAGATCCGCTGTAAATTTCGCTCCAGATGCCACGCTGCAGCTGACTTACCATGTGCAGGGCGTTGTAGTTCACTTGCTGCACCTCGTTCTCCATAAGGCGTGCTAGCCTTACAGAAGACAGTAAATTGTTCAGGTGCCTAACCTGCAGAGCGCGTACATTTTCTACATGGCTGGCATGGTGTACATTTCTAGTTATTTGGGCCTGATGCAGCCAATCCGGCGATGAAAACGCATTACTAAGCAGCCAGTCTATAGAGGCAGATTGGGTTTTTGACGGCACAGGAGTATAAATATACCCTTTCTGCGCCGGCTTCAGGCGCTCCTCTCTAACACCGCCTACGTTGGTTACCACATGGCCGATGTAGCGGCTCCACACGCCTAGAAGCTCATCATACAGTTCCGATAGGTCATCGTAATCGTTGGTTTGGCCAGCGGTCCAGTCGTAAAGATTGGGTGCTACGCGCTTCAGATTTTGCAGGCCGTAGGTGCTGGCCGAAATAACATCGGCACCTATTCCTTCTGTCTGGCTATCAGGGTCGTGGCCACCACTTCCGCTGCCAAACTGGTAAATAGGGTCACCTGTTTTTTCTGTGATCCATTTAGATAGGGTTGGCACTTCTTCTTCCGCCGATTTAGCATCAGGTAAGTAACGGTACCCCCAGTTAATCACATAATGATCGTAAGGACCCAGCTGCCGGATATAGCGTATATTTTTGTCTTCGGGCTGAGCCACATAATTGTAGCGGGCGTAATCCATTATGGTGGCGGCTATGCCATGCTTTTGTGTAAAACTGCCCGACCGGAGCGAATCTGTTGGATAAGCGGCACTGGCTTTCATGTTGTGCGGCAAGCCCAAGGCATGACCTACTTCATGGGTAATCACTTCCAACATCATGCCTCCCAAGTCTTCTATGGGCGTGTCGAGGGTGCGGGCATTTGGGTTGGCGGCACCGGTTTCGAGGAGATACCGGTTACGGTAAGAGCGCAGGTGGTTGTGGTACCAGATAATGTCGCTCTCTATAATTTCTCCGGAACGCGGATCCGACACACTTGGCCCTACGGCATTCCGGGTGGTGCTCGCAACATACCGGATAACAGAATAGCGTACATCTTCCGGGCTAAAATCAGGGTCTTCTTCCGGAGAAGGGGGGTCTTTGGCAATAATAGCGTTTTTGAAACCGGCTGTCTCGAAGGCTTTTTGCCACTGCTCTACTCCTGCTTTTATGTAAGGACGAAGTTTGGCAGGAGTGGCCGGATCAAGGTAATATACGATGGGCTTTACAGGCTCCACCAGCTCCCCTCTTTTATAAGCCTCTACATCTTTAGGTTCCATGCGCCAGCGCCGGATAAAAGCTTTTTCATCTGCTTTATGAGCTTCTGACCCGTAATCGATCTGGCGCACCGTAAAATAGCCTACGCGGTAGTCGTTTAGTCGCGGCTGCATGGGTACAGCAGGCAATAGCACCATCGATTGGTTCATGAGCACACTGATAGAACCGGTTGCCGCATTAGAGGGTGGCTCTCCTGCTTCGTAAGTAAAATCCTGCTTTACTTCAATATTTAGCGGAAAACTCCTGATGCTGTTGATAAAACTTCTGGAATCATCGAGGCGGGTTACTTTGTAGTCGCGGCGCATGTTGCTGCTCAGCCCACTAAAGGCTTTAATGTCGGACTGCAGAAAGCGGGTCACATCTATTACATAGGCGCTGGAATCTTTTGTAACAGTCGCAATATCGAATGCATAAATAGTAGGCTGATAATTATTGGCCTGCACCGACAAACTAATGGGCAGCGAGTCGGCGGCATGCGAGGCATAGGATTTGGTCTTAAGCAGAATTTTATTCTCGAACTTCTGCCATTCTACCATCTGCTCGTTCACAGAAGAGCCCGCGTTTACATAACCGCCCCCAAGCCCCGATGGAAGGCTCGCAAAGCGGCTGATCCATAAAAAGTCGCGACGGAGAAGGGAATCTGGAATTTCGTAATAGTATTTATCGGCCACTTTATGAACCGTAAAAACGCCCTGATCCGATACGGCGGCCTTGGTAATAATATCAGAATAGCTTTTTCCTCCGCCTTTGGCAGCGGGAGCCGTTCTAATTCTATCAGGTTCCTGGGTGGCAACCGGTGGCGTGGTCTGAGCCGGGGCTTTGGTACTTGAGCAGGATGTTTGGGTAAGGATAAGTAAAGAAAGAAAACTTACTATCTGGCAAAGTTTAGTCATTTACAGTTTTATTAATAAAAGGCTTACATGGCTGGCTAACTTATTACCTTCTTATAAGTCAGCTATTGGATCAAAGATAAACCATATATTAAACAGGAACCAGTATTATAAATATTTGCCAATACAATTTCCAATAACCTATTAATAATCAAAATTTTGAGAATATTTTATTTTCTAATTTGCCCTAAACCAAGAAGAGCAGACAAGCCTCTCCTTCAGGCTTAAAGCAAATTATATTTGCTGGTTTGAGTGGGAGGGCTTTGGTATTTCTGCTTTTACTTTGCTCTCTTTTCCAATACTTTTTTGTTATCCTAGAAGAATCTATGAGAAGGCTATTTCGGGCTGGGCTGCGGCCTTCGACTACCTACGAAACTAATTCTTACCGCTATGTATTTAATAGATACTTCGTGACTCTATTGCACCTTCCCCCAGCTGTGGGGCCTCATTAGGTGCACCTGGAAAAGCAGGGTGTCCTGTAGTTGCCATAGGGAGCTTAAATGTATCTGTGGTTGTAGGACTTCAAATAACAATTAACAACCAGCAATCAAATTCTTTTAATGATTTTGCCCTTCCGGAGGCAAAAATGAGGGGCAAGATGTTAGGCCTTTACATCTAATTCCCTGAGGCGTTTGCTTTAAGAATTTTGGAAGTTACCAGCAACTGGCCCAGGTGACGCGTGGTATGCTCGGCAGCATGCACCAGTAGCCCTAACACCGTAGAAGGAAGTTTGGCCCGCCCAACACCCCGTGGCTCCAGCAGTGTTTCTTCGTGGGTATGTTGCAGTTGCGCCAGCGCTTTATCTACTTGCCGGTTAAACTGCTGCACCAGAGTTTGCACCTGTTCGCCGGTTGTGCCGGATTTCCCTTCCTGGGCAAGTGCTTCCAGTTGCTCCTCCGACAGGGCCTCTCCCCTGGCATAAGTCAACAGCCGATCAAGTACGCCTGTCAGGTGCTGTAAATGAAAGCCAACAGCAGCCACACCGGCAGGTCGCTCCCAAAGCAGCTCCTCCGGAAAATCCTGCAGGTAGGTGTTCACTTCTTCACGGGCTTGCAGCAGGGCGTGCGCCACTGGTTGCAGAAAAGAAGGCATGTCTGGCAAAGGCCCGCGCAGCCAGACTTCCAGGTTTGAGGGAGCAGTCATTTTAATTGGCAGATTTCGTTATTCAAATACTGTAATGGTTTATAGTATCCCAATAGCTTAAAAGTGCTCTAATACCTCCGGAAGGCCTGTTTCATTAGAAGAATTAGGCTTACTCCTGAAGCTCCTTAGGTGAATCTAAGTTAATTACTTTTAACCTTTATATTGCCTGCTTCAATAGCCATTTTTCTTATTTATCTCAAAACTTTCTCAGAAGCCAATCAACTTTATCAAGCTCCAGTTTCAAATTATTCTAATGAAAATGGCCTTCCGGAGGTTAAAAACACCTGGGTTAGAGCAGCTCTTTGTCTCGCCGGTTCAGGTAATCCAGCACCTCCTGCACCGATGCCAGATCACCTTTGGTGTGGTAGGCATTTATGCGCTCTAGCTCACCGGCAATCAACTCCGACCGGGTGCCAGAGACCTTCCCTTGCGAGTGCACCACCTCCTCCTGCCAGGGCATTGCCTTGCCAGGCATACTGTAAATACGGAGCTGCGGGTAAATTTCGAGAGCTGCCGTTACGGCTGTCATAAAGGCACGAACCTGCTGAAAAGTGGCCGCTATCACCAGCAAACTTTTAAACTGCTGCTCTTTCGCCAGCGCCACCACCGATCGCGCCTCGATCAGGGTATGCAGAATTTGAGTATCACGAGGGACCGGCGGAACCGGCACCAGTTTCTCCTCCGGAATTCCTTGTTCAGTGAGTTTGCTTTTCCAGCTGCTAAAACCGTTGTAACCACTCATCGGAGGCGTGTTGGCAAACAATAACCGGGGAGCCACCTCTGCAGTTAGTACCTGATGTGCTGTGGCAAACACAGAATCTTCGTTATCTGGAGTTTGCCCATACAAAAAGGCACCGTCTAGAGGTGCAACAGGCAGGGTATCGCAGAGAGTGCGGATAATAAGTTCTTCTATCATAGATGGTTTAAATCAATCAGGCAGCTCATGTTGGTAACTGCCATTTAGTATGTCGATGGAAATAATTCCGATCCGGATCTTTACATTTTATCTCGAGTTAAAAGCTTACCTGCGCCCTGAATTGCAGCGCCTGAATGGTATGGTTGCTTTGCAGCTTACCCCGCATCATATTCAGCATGAGCCTGGAGGAAGAAGTAAAATACCAGTTAAGCCCAAGCGACAGGTTTTTTAATACGCCAAAATCAGGTTGTACGCTACTCGTGTTAATAGAGGAAAATCGCAGGCCAATTTCCCAGGCGCCTCGCAACTTATTTTCTTCTGATCGCTCCTCCAGCTGAATAGAAGAAAAATTAGTGTTGCTTCTGCGGTATTTGCGGCTACCTCCGCTCAGGAAATATGACCCCAAAATGTAGTAACTACTGAAATCGTGAGTAACCTTGCTTGCCTGCTCAACCTGCTCAGCAAAGGCATGCATGTACTCTGCCTGCATGCTAAACTGCCCTGCTGTGTACCCCGCCTCGCCTGCTACCCGACGTACCTGCCGCACCTGCTCCAGCTCCGGCGTTTGCACATACATTACGTTCACTTCGGCTTCGTTCTGACTTTCTAGCTGGTAAGTATTGTTTATCGGAGAATAGGTGCCTCCTGAAATTCCCAGGTGTACAGCCCGGTTAAGCTCCTCCTGCAGCAGCGGGCTATAAACCAACCGTGTAGTTAAAGAATAAGATCCTTCTCCCGATACATCTTCGATCAGGTTATTGGTGAGCCGGTTTATGCCGGCATAAGCACTAAATTTATCATCGAAATGGTGCTTTTCCAGCCTGATACCGACATTGCGCCCCGTGCCAATGGCATTGGTAAGCGAACGCTCCATAAACACCAACCTGTTAGCATTGGTTTGCTCTTCCATGCCAAAAGGTTCCCGCAGGTATCCGATCGTTATTCTGTCCAGGAGCGGCACCCGCAGGAAAGCGATGTACATATCGCCGTAGTTAAAGGTCTCTCCAAAGTTAAACTCGAAATCGTATTCTATAAAATCATCTAGGGTACCTGAAAAATTTATCCTGGCCCGTCTTATTTGAATTCGCTCGCCTATGGGTTCGAAAATGGTGTCTAAGTGAGCACCGTGTTGCTGGTAAATATAATCGAAGTGTACTCTGCCGCCCACCGAAAACTGATACCGTTCATCCTCACTTTTAAATTTAAGGCCGCTGTTCCAGTACGGCTCCAGTGTTACCGACTGCGCAAAACCAGCTCCCAAACTAAAAAAACACAACAGTACAGTTAAAATTTGCTTCATAAAGCAGTGCTAGAAAATTGCCTGCCACCCGACCTGCTAAGTCCGACAACCTGGCTTTAAGTACTTAAATCAACTGAAATGGTTCTTAAAATCCGGGCTACCTGATAAGCAGCAGCAGGAACTATAGCTAAAAAAGACGGCAATCCCTATATTTGTAAACCGTGAACCTTACTTTCCGTTATGACTGCTCCTATCCAAGTAACGCACCTGTTCCCGGTGCTCGACCACCTGCTTCTGGATTTGCTAAAAGATTTGTCTCCAGAAGACTGGCAGAAACAAACCATAGCCCGTCTCTGGACGGTGAAGGATGTGGCAGCACACCTGCTCGACGGAAATATCAGGACCTTGTCGATTCAGCGTGACAGGTATTTCGGGGACCAGCCACCAGCTATTCAGTCTTACACAGAGTTGGTAGGCTGGCTCAACCAGTTAAATGCAGATTGGGTAACAGCTTCTAAACGCATGAGTACGGAAGTACTAATTATGCTGTTAGAAATTACCGGAAAGCAGGTAAATGCTTATTATGCCTCGTTGGAGCCTACCGCCAAAGCAATTTTCCCGGTAGCTTGGGCAGGAGAAAAGGAGAGTGAGAACTGGTTTCATGTGGCGCGGGAATACACTGAGAAATGGCACCACCAGCAGCAAATAAGAGAAGCCGTTGGGCAGCAGGCTTTGCTCACGCGGGAGCTGTTTTACCCCCTTGCCGACACGTTTCTCCGAGGGTTGCCACACGCGCTGCGCCACACCGAAGCGGCAACAGGAACAGTAGTCGGCTGCCACGTAAGCTCCGAGATTGGCGGCACCTGGTATGCCCGTCGCACCAATACCGGCTGGCACCTCACCACCGTTGAACCAACCGACGAGCCTGCCGCTATAGTAGCCATAAGCCCTGAAACCGCCTGGAAACTTTTCACTAAAGGTATATCCCCTGCAGAAGCCAAACAGCAGGCGCAAATAACAGGTAACACCGACTTTGCAGAGGCCATTCTTCAAATGATTGCCGTTATGGCGTAGCTCCATACCGCATCAGTTTTTAAGTTAAGCTTTTCTCCTATTTTACAGAGGAGCACATGTGGGCTAGATCAAAATTAAAACATCAGCAACTGCATCATACTCAGCAAAAAAGAAAGTATATTGGCTATATGAGAAGCACCTTTTGGCCTGGCAAGAACGAAGGTTAAACTCCCGCAAATAGACAGAAGCGTTGCAGTATCAGTCCATTTAAACAATCCTTTATTTTTCAGTAAACATGAAACGCAACATGATGCCTGGAGCGATGCTGCTGGTGCTACTATTCTTCTTTTTTACGAGGCATGTCCACGCACAGAAGCAATCGCTTGATATTGGTGTTCGATTCCAGAAAGCACTGGATATGTACTACGAAAATGGCCTTACTGCTCAATACAAGTTAACAGAGCGATGGGTACTGGGGGCAAACTACATCAGCAGCCGCTTAGGCTCTGCCATTGGGTCTAATGCCATTAAGCAGGACAATTGGTTTGTATCGGGTGCGTACATGTTCCGCCCTCAGCGCAAATTGCAACCACTTGTAAGAGCCAATTTTGGTTTTTTCAGAGCTGATTATGAGGCCGATGTTTTTAACGCGCTACCCAATACCTCTGCCCTGGCATCGGTAGAAACCGGCCTGACTTACCCGATCACGCCCCCGCTCAAGGTTACCGGATCGGTTGGCTACAATGCCATAACAGGTGATGGCACAAAAGGCCCGGGCACCCTTTTCCCGATTTTTTACCAGCTCAGCTTTACCTGGAACGTGTTTACTAAACCTGCGCCATGAAAAAATACATTCTCCTCCTTTTCACAGTGCTGCTGTCTGTGGCGTGCAGCAAAGATCCTGACATAGAAGCCCATATGCTCGATAGTGGCCTGAAATTCGATCAGTCTATTTATGAGCCGGAAAAGTTTCTGGTTTCGTATGCCAACCCGAACCCTAACCCCGCTGAGGCGCAACGGCCCGTTCTTATTGCCATACACGGCTACAGCGCCTCTACCTTTGAGTGGAATGAGCTCAGAACATGGGCTGGCAACCGCACCGATTTTGCCATTTCACAAGTGCTTATGGGAGGCCATGGCCGCGATTACCAGACATTTAAGGAAGCTTCCTGGAAAGACTGGCGGCAACCCATTATGGACGAGTATGCGCGGCTGGAGCAGGCAGGCTATCAGAATATCAGTTTTGCGGGTTCCTCCACCGGCTGTACCCTGGTGCTGGAGATGCTCGCGAACGGATACTTCAACAACCGCATAAAACCCCGCCACCTCTTTTTTGTAGATCCCAACATCATTGCTTCAGACAAAAACCTGTCGCTGATAGGGGTTCTGGGGCCGATTATTGGCTACACCGAAGCTGATAACACCACCGGCGAAGAACAATACTGGTACCACTACCGACCTTACGAAACACTGAAAGAACTCCGTAACCTACTGCAAGTAGTGCGGAAAGAGCTGCAGCGAGGCATTTCGCTGCCTGCCTCCACTACACTAAAAGTGTATAAATCTGAAAAAGACGATGTGACCGACCCTGTTGGTGCCGTGCTTATTTATAAAGGCGTAAAAACCAGCACTGGCCAACCTGTAGACATCAGCCTGATTCCGTCTGACCTGCATGTGTTTACGCGCCTCGAGCACCGCGAAGGGCCAGTTACTGCTCAGGACCGGGACAACCAGCGCCAGGTTTTCGAAGACATTGCTGCCCGGCTGTTGCAATAGTGTTACCTAATCAGGAATACAGAAGGTTGTTGCGGTGAGATAGGGCCACAATAAATGCCAACTTCACGGCATATAAGAATCGCCTGCTGTGGTAATCTGTATCTCATCGGCAGAGTTCACGCAGGCGTACGGCGCAGCACCGGTTGCTACAGCAGGGTTGGCTAAAAACCTGACCCGGCGGTGCAGGTTAAGTGCCTGGGGAGCGTCAGGTGGTAAAGTAAAAGTGGCAGTCTTGTTGATGCAAACGTAGCCACCCTTCTTTACGGTAATGCTCCCCTTGTTCTGCAGTGTAACCAGCGCCTCGGCTGGCACCAGTAAGGTTCCTCCTTTTTCTATGGTAATGTGGTAATCATTTACGGTAGTAGCTCGCAACTCCAACAATCCTCCGTTTTTAACCTGAATGCCGCTTTTCCAGATTTCTGGAGTAAAGGCCTGCACCTGCCCATCCAGCACCAGTTTTGCACCTTTTCTTACTTCGATCTTTGCGCGCAACGGCATGGTGAGGGCGCAGCTAAGAGTGAGGTTTGCCCCTTTGTGTAGCAGCAGGTCCTGGTAGAGGCGCATGTCAAAATCCCAGGTTTCGGTGACAGCCAGAGCGTAGGGTACAGCAGAGTAGGCCTCTGCAATGTATCGCCGGGTATCGGTGAGGGCAGAGGCGCGGTGCATAATGCCAGCCTGCATCGGCGATAGGTAAGTAAAATGATCCGGGGCAAACATCATCAGGTTGTTTGTAACGCCATCGCCGACCTCGGCAAACGGATCTACTTCCCAGCCTTTGTTCTGATGCGGGCACATGTCTGCATAAATGTCTTCGAGCTTGTCGCGGCTATTGCAATAGTGCCCTTCGAACAAGTGGTGCAGTTCCAAAGTATGCCCCAGCTCGTGGGCCAACACAGTGGGGGAGGTATAGGCAGTGTGTTTAAGCAGGACAATGTACCCATCGCCGCTGAAGTTGGAATAACTTGGTGAGCGGGTAAAGCCATTTGCTCCCATCGAAAGCGTAGCCTCCGCTTTGGCACCAGTGCCTCCCCCACCTGCCAACTTAACCTTGACTTCCGGCACATAATAGAGGCCTCTCCTGTTTAGCTTAATCTCTGTTACCTTTCCGTTTTCTACCACGGCTGTAGCGTTGGCACCACCCGGAGAAAACACCACTTTGGGGGGAGAGGTGTAGCCGGAGCCACCGTCTGTAATCTCTATTTTATTTACCTTGGCCATGTAATACCCCTCGGTAAAGAGAATGTTTAGCTGCTTTGCCCGGTGCGGATCGGCCTGCTTTACCTTCTGTAGAAGTTTTAAGGGGCTGTGGCTCCTGTACAAAGAGTCGCTCTGGTAGAAATAAATGCGCTCCTGGCCTGGGGGACCTAGATCGAACCTAAAGCGGGTGTCGTTTCCGGGCAGCGGCTCTGTGCCTGGCACAGGATCGGAGGGAGCTATTACATTACTAAATATCTCGTTGATGCGGGTTATGTACTGCAATAGCACCGCGCGTCCTTCGGGCGTATCCTGAAAGTTGCCTGTGCCATCGCTACGCTGAAAAATATTAAAATTTAGCTGCACCACCTTCAGGGGCGCATGTTGCAGCGGCTTATCGCCGCCTCTTGGTATCCAGGTATTTAAATTGCTATAGTAAACGTAATCCCCCGCTTTATCTGGTGTACAGGGAGCCCTGTTCACTCCCCTTGCAGGTGCAGCACTTTGGCCCAACAAGGAAGTAGTTTGCAGCAACAAGAGCAGGTACAGTACTATAAATCTCATAAATCGAATAGCCTTTAGGTAGTGTACGCGTTTTTTGTATAACCCACAAAAACAGAACCGTTCTGGCCAGGGCTATTATTTTGCACAACAAGCACCTGCAAAAAAAGCTTACGTTTCGGCGGCGACAATAGCAGATAAATTTATCTTCACTTTATTATATTGTTTAATTTCACGGACTGTTTTTTACAATCAATTTTATCCAGAACATGATCCTTTACGAAAGTCCAGTCATCCGACTAGATTTTGCTCCATCTACAGACATTCTAACTGCTGACTTATCTGGCGTACACGAATTTTACTTATTAGAAGTTAGGGAAGCCCTCCGAACCATTGTAGACAATGTAAGGCATTATGATGTAAAGCGCCTCCTGATGGACTCCAGGAAAAGAATCCTGCAGATTGACAGCGATACCTACAGAGCGCTGATGATTGACTTTGCCCATGAACTGAACAGCACTCGCCTACAGAAGTTTGCCCGGATGCGATCGGGTGTAGCCAGCAGAGAAGATATTGCCACCTACATACAGGATCATGTTGCCGCCACATTCTCTTTTAAAACCTTCGCAGATAAAGAGCTTGCGCTGGAGTGGCTAAAATCGGGGCAAACCTGATGAATTACTTGTATTACCTATAGTTGGGCAAAATAGAAATTATATAAAATGAGATTATTCGACATCTTCAAAAAGCCTCTAATAATTGATGACGACTTTTTCGGAAAGCTAAGGTTCATGAAAATGAAAACTGATGGTAAAAGCTACTTTGAAGGAAAAGGCATGTTCAAACCAACTGGAAAGGAGATTGAGTATTTCATCACCGCAAACGAGGAAGGGCCAGACCAAAGGCAAAAGGAGTTCTATAACTGGATTGAGGAAAATTATAGCACGTTGGTTTTAAAACTCAAGCCGTTAATTGAAGATGAATTTGGAAACTCGAGAGACGGCTTTAAAATCAAAGACTTCGACATAGAATTCCAGTTGGTCGCCTTGTCGATTCCCAACCAGGAGAATGAACCGCTTGAATGGAGCATGTCATTCGACACAGTACATGATGAAAACCATCAGGTGACAGTAGAATTCAGTGGGCATGAACCTCAAGCTATACTTATAGACGGTTAAAAACTAACTTTGTCCAACACTGCACATAAACCAACCTTAAGCTACGCCTTGCTCGCTCTATGTATGCGGCCGATAGCAGATACTACTAAAGCAAATAAAGCAGAAGGGGCTGCCGTCGAAGCATTTTACGACAGCAGCCTCTTCTGCTTTAATTAGCTTAGTTGGCTGATCTAACCAGGCACCTAGAAGACATGAAGGCATTTTTACATCCGGAAGGGTATTTTGATTAGAAGAATGGACAGCCAAGCCATTGTAGCTGCTACTAATTTAAAATTAAAAGATATGCATTTCTCCAATGGCAATCGTGTACCAGAAAAGCCTAAGGTCTTTTGTCTCTAAAAAAGCTCAGGAAGGCCATTTCCATTAGAAGAATTTCAGCATATCTTATTTATCTGATTTCTTTAATGAAACGAATTAAAGGTGCTTACCAATCTGTGAAATCCTTTCATCTGTAGAATCCGTGATTCCGGCAACATCAGCTTCCCCTTTTAAATGACTCTTTTTCTTACAAAGTGATTTCTGCTGTTTGCCTGATATCCTGTGATGAGCTTCCGGCCATAATGATAAATGTACCTGGCTCCAGCACCCACTGCATTTTAGTTTCGTCGAAATACTGAAAAGCTTCCTTGGGCAAGGTAAGGGAGACTTCTTTAGATTCTCCTGGCTTCAGAAAAATTTTGCTAAAGGACTTCAGCTCTTTTTCGGGGCGTTTTACGGCTGCCTCGGTGTCTTTCACATAGACTTGTACGACTTCGGCTCCTGCTGTTTTGCCCGTATTTTTCAGCGTAAAATTAACGCTTACTCCTCCTCCGTTTCTGGCTGCTTTCAGGTTACTGTAGCCGAAGGTGGTATAAGAGAGACCATGGCCAAAACTATAAAGCGGCGCAACTTTATAAGTGTCGTGGTAGCGGTAGCCTACAAAAATGTCTTCGCGGTAGTTTACGTTCAGGGTGTCTTTGTCGCCAGGGTAATCTCCCAGCGCATGAGCAGGAGCATCTTTCAACTTTCTAGGGAAGGTAACAGGTAGTTTACCCGATGGGTTTATGTCGCCGAACAGCACATTAGCTATGGCTGTACCGCCTTCCATGCCGGGGTACCAGGCCTGCACTATACTACTGGCGTGGCTCTCCCACCGGCTCATGTCCATAGGGCCGCCTCCAATCAGGACCACCACTGTGCGTGGGTTGGCTTTTAGTACGGCATCCAGCAGCTGATCCTGCTCAAAAGGCAGGTCCATGTTCGGCTTGTCTGCTCCTTCGGCATCGAAAGCGCCTCCATCCCAATTGTCGGTATAGCCGTGCGTCCAGCCGCCTACGTACACCACCACCTCAGCACCTTTGGCTGCTTTTACCGCTTCGTCTATCAGCGCCTGGTTGGCTTTTTCTTCGCGCGTTACTTCAAAACCAGCGGCATAGGTTACCGCCACGCCGTTTCCTGCTACTCTTTTAATTCCTTCCAGCGGTGTAACTTCGTATGGCGAACGCACTTGCGAGCTGCCACCGCCCATGCCTTGTTTGCGAGTAGCATTGGCCCCAATCACGGCTATAGACTTTACCCCGCTTTTGCTCAATGGCAGTAAATTGTCTTTGTTTTTGAGCAGTACAATGGCTTCTTCGGCTACTTTTAAAGCTGTCTGTTGATGTGCTTTGGTAGATAAAGCCCCCTCCGTTCTGGAGCTGTTGATCATGTTTGTACTGAACATTACACGTAAAATCCTTCTTACTTTTTCGTCGATTAGTGCTTCGTCTACCTGCCCGCTCTTTACCAGGCTCACCAGCGTATCGGCCATCAGGAACTTGCTATAGTCGATGTTCGGCATCTGCAGCAGGTCGGTACCCATCTCAATGTCGTTTCCGTACTTGGCAGCTTCCATAGTATTATGCACTGCTCCCCAGTCGCTAATGACCAAGCCTTTGAAGCCCCACTCCCCTTTTAGTATGTTGTTGACCAAATACTCATTGTGCGTGGCGTATTGGCCTCTGAACTTGTTGTAAGCACCCATTACGGTGAGTACGCCAGCTTCTTCTACAGCTGCTTTAAACCCAGGCAAATAAAGCTCGCGCAGTGCCCGCTCACTCATTTCCACATTAACCTCCGCCCGTTTAATCTCCTGGTTATTGGCTGCAAAGTGTTTCACACAGGCAGCTATGCCCTGGTCCTGCACACCTTTGATATAGCCTACTACCATCCGCGACACCAGGTGCGGGTCTTCGCTCAAATACTCAAAATTGCGACCGTTTAGGGGTGTACGCATGATGTTGATTCCTGGCCCCAGAATAACATCTTTGCCCCTGGCTTTGGCTTCGTTACCAAGTACTGCACCATACTCATAGCCTAGTTCGGGGTTCCAGGTGGCAGCCAGTGCAATGCCTGTTGGCAGGTAAGTAGAAGAATCGTTACCGGCGTTATCAAGGCTCCAGTCGCGGCCATGCTCCGGGCGCACGCCATGCGGCCCGTCGGACATGGTAAGTTCAGGTATACCGAGCCGCTCTACACCTCCCGATGTGAAAGAAGAAACACCATGTAGCATGTTTACTTTCTCCTCCAGCGTCATCAGGCTGATCAGCGAATCTATCTGCGCTTCGTAAGCCATTACGGATGGTTTGTTCTGCATGTCCTGCGCTTTGTCGGAGGTGGAGCAGGAGCTGGTGGCCATTACTGCAGCCAGGCTCATAGCCGAAAAACAGGCAGATAATTTCCTTCTAATGTTTCTATTTTTCATCTCAATCATTTAGATGTTTATCCAGAATTGATAGGTTAAAAAAACCTCCTCAAAAATCAGGAATAACAAGCATTTGTAAGGGATGATATAGTTCTAATAGAAGTATTAAATGTTAATAGCGGTTATTGATAGCTGAATTATCATCTTTTTTGATGAAAAACAGCTTAAGCAGATGAAAGGAACTGTACAAAATTCAGGAGCTGTTTCGGTACAAGCTAATTTACCATATCCGGTACTACCACTCAAGCAGAAAAAAACCTCCTGCTGCTGGTAATTATTTACCAACAGCAGGAGGTTCCTACTATCTCTTTTCTTAAATCAGAGAAACATGTATGGCTACAAAATTTGTTTGCCTATTGTTTAACAAGTGTAAAGTGTTGTCTTTCCTCACCAGTCAGGACTTGGATGATATAGACACCCTGTTTCAGTTTAGCGCCTGCCTTCACCGAACCTTCTCCACTACCCCGTTCCACAACACGGCCTACCTGATCAACAATTGAGTACTCAAACGCGCCTGCTGCTTCTACCATAAAAGACTCGACGCTAGGGTTCGGATAAACCAGTGCTGTAGCAGTTTGATTTATTGCCTGTTTCATAGAAGCGATGGCGGTACCGCTCAAAACTGCCGAAAGGCTAAACTGCTGATGCTGCGCTTCAGCATACAGGTACTGTTTCACATTGGCTTTGTCTTCCACAGAAGCAGCTTCTACTGTAATAGAGCGACCACTGTGCTTATTCACAATGTTGTAGTTCCCGTTATCCAACCGGACAAATTCCCATTGCTGGTTTGCCTTTCCACCATAGCTCCACTGGAGTAGATTGGCACCCTCCGCCTCTGTTGACTGTGCTTTTACACCTAGAGCTTGCCCGCAGTTTACACTGGTGATCGTATAGAAACCTTCCCCTGCACTGCTTATTTTCCATTGCTGGTTTTGGGTGGATCCTGGCACTCTTTGTACGATGTTGCCAGTTCCGTTTGAGTTGGAGCATGGGCTGTTTATGTCCAGGGCCATTGCGCTGTGGAGAGCAGTTATGGTGTAAACACCATCAAGCGGCACTGGCGTGGCTTCGGCGGCATTAGAATTGGTGACGCCTGTTGCATCTGTAATTTTAATCCAATACCAGTATGTCACACCGTTTTCAGCTGAAATATCAGTATATGTTCTGGTATTGGCTTGCAGTGAAGCAATACGTGTTCTACCGGCAGGATCAGAATCTGTATCACGGAATACTTCCAGGGCTGTGATATCGTCAATATTTTCAACAGTCCAGCTAAGATCTACCATATTGTCGGTTCCCTGGGCAGCAAGCACAACCGACTTAGCTGGCGGTGGCGTAACCACTCCTTCCGGCGTTGCCTGTGCTGCATTAGAACCAGGCGTGCTGCCATCTACGGCAATAACTTTAAGCCAATACCAGTATGGAGTTCCATTGGTAACGGTAAGGTCGGTGTAGCTGGTGGTACCGGCGCTTACAATACCTACCCGCGATCTTCCGCTCGGATTGGAATCAGTGTCCCGGTAAATTTCTATCTGCCTGATATCAACATTTTTGATTTGCCAGGTAAGATCTACTTTACCATCGCCGGGGGCGGCAGAAAGCTCTACAATGGCAGGTAGTGGAGGAAGTACTATGGGAGCTGGTGTAGCGCTGGCTATGGCAGAAATCACTTCTTCTCCGGCGGCATCCGTTCCCTTTATCTGGTAGTAATACGAAATACCATTGCTTAAACCTTCATCGGTAAAAGATTTTACAGTTCCGGCTAAAGTGGCTACGAGCGTGCTGCCAGACAGGTCTGGACTTGTACTGCGGTAAATCTCTAAACCGGTTGGAACAAAGTTGTTACCTGACCAGCCCAAAAACACTTTTGCATTACCACCTCGTGCCGTTAAGTAGATAGCAGGCTGAGCAGGGCCAGCATTCTCTGCTAAAGCAATGGCAGGTGTTGGTGGGGCAGCCATGTCTTCGCCTACATAAAAACTGGTATGAGGAGGCTGATTGTAGGCCACATTCTGCCAGGCAACAGAAACCCTGTACTGTGGGTCATGCATGAATGTGTAAAACCTGTGCGTAGAAGGAATAGTGGTAGTGAAAACCAGCAATTCGCTGTTATTGCTGTGGCGGTAAATTACCTCTTCCCGCCAATCGCCCAGGATGTCGGCACTTAAACCAGGGTTGGCTTTTGTACTGTTGTTTCGTTCTGCGCCAAAGTCATGGGCAGAAAGTAATCTTTCTTGTGTGCTGCTCGTGTAGTTCCATTTGTCTATCACGGTGCCATCCAGGAGTTCACGCTGCAAATCGCCGTCCCACCAGCTGCCAAAATTCATGCTGCCTGGTCTGGCAGAAGAAATTTCTACGCCTTGGGCTGTGTACAAACCTCCTCTTGGTCCCCACACTTCATTGCCTTTATATCGGGGGTCTATGTCTGCAGTCATGGCACGACCAATATCGCCCGTGGTAGGTATGCCCCATAGTTTTTCGCCTGTGCCGGCATCACGCATCCACAAGCCATTTCCATCATAAGAGCTCTGAGACTCATGTGCACTCCATGACTCCAGTCCGGGACGATCTGGATCCAGATCACCTACATGCTGTGCATCGCCGTGGCCAAGGCCAGTGGTGTATAAACCTGTGCCATTATCATCTATAGCCATCGATCCGAACACCACTTCATCTTCTCCATCACCATCCACATCGTTAATGCTTAAACTGTGGTTACCCTGACCAGCATAAGCACCGTTCCCCTCTGTGTCGCTATCAAAAACCCAGCGTTGTGTTAACTGCCCATTACGCCAATCCCAGGCTGCCAGTACAGTACGGGTATAATAGCCGCGCGAAAACAGCAGGCTGGGACGCTGCCCATCGAAATACCCTACACCGGCCAGAAAGCGATCTACGCGGTTCCCATAATTGTCGCCCCAGCTAGCCACATTGCCTCTGCCAGGCACGTAATCTGTTGTGGCCATAGCGGCTCCGGTCTGGCCGTTGAACACAGTCAAAAATTCAGGACCGTGTAGTATATAGCCGCCGGAATTGCGGTAGTCAACACCAGGGTCGCCAATCACAGTGCCTACGCCATCTACAGTACCATCCGCGGTTTTGCAAGCTAGCTCTGCTTTTCCATTACCATCCAGGTCGTAGACAATAAATTGTGTATAATGAGCGCCTGCTCTTATATTTTTGCCAAGGTCGATACGCCAAAGATGCGTACCGTTTAATTTATAAGCATCCAGGTACACATTGCCGGTATAACCTGCCTGTGAATTGTCTTTGGCGTTGGAAGGATCCCATTTCACAATAATCTCATATTCACCATCGCCATCCAGGTCGCCCACACTACAGTCGTTGGGGCTGTAGGTGTAGCTTACGCCGTCAGGTGTAGTTCCTCCGGCAGGGCGCTGCAAGGGTATTCTTAAATGCGCCTGTCCCCAGACAGTGGCCGGTGCAGAAGCCTCCTGCTCCACGCCGCCCAATACCGACCGCACAGTATAAGATTCATTTGTACTAATGTCGTCGGTGTAGTTTGTGCCTCCTGTTAATGGAGTATCGTTTAGTTTTGTTTCGCCACGGTAGAGGTTAAAAGCAACATCGGCTGGATCGGTACCCAGCATTCGCCAGCTAATGAACACCTGGCCCGGAGATGTTCTTACTGCTACCACACCACGCCCCAGATTTTCCATCTGGCGTTGGGCATGCACAGAAGTAACAATAAGCAGCATAACAAGCAACAGGCTAAGCCTGTTGTACAGAAATTTTCTGCTAACATTTAAATGTGTGGCAGGTTTTTCTTTGATATAATGGTTCTTCTTTTCAAAAAGAGCTCCAGCATGTGGGTTTTGTAAGTTTGTTTTCATACGGTGATAGTGTTAAAATGAAAAATGCTCCTGGCGCGGCGCAAGTGCCTCTGATAAGAGTGTCATGTCTGTTCATTAAAATTACAGCCATAACACATTATCTAAGGCAACAGAAAACCTAACTACCAGTTGTTAGCAAATAAACCAGTTATTCATTTAACACTATCCTGTACCATCCTGCTATATAAGCAGATACAACATCTACTTAGTTTAAAAAAACGCTTTTTGCTTACATTATGTTTGTTCACACCTATTCAACAAAGCAGTATTCTTACTTGTATTTCCGCTCGATCTTTTCCACTCTTTCTTTGTCATCCTGAAAGGATCTTGTGGGTCAGGGGCAAAATCAATGGCAGATCAGGGTTTAAGTTCGCATAGTAGCTTTTTTGCTGTAATAGCGGAATGGAGTTATTTCATTGCAGGAGTCTTTGTTCTTTTTGTCTTGATACAAAAAGAACAAAAAAAATCAAGACGATTTTTTTGAAGGGACCCCCTGCACCCCCACTCGCTGCACGCTCTTTAAAGAGGGCCTCTTCCCCCAACAAAAAATCGTCAATGGGTGCACATGGCAGAGGTGTCCCCTTCGTAGCTTCCTGCCGCAATACCTTATAATTCGTTAGCTCGCTGTGAATTATTCAATTTTTCTAATGAAAATGGCCTTTCAAAGCATTTTCATTAGAAAAATTGTAAAAGAGGTCATTACTTTTTCATGATCCGGATGGTGCGGGTTTGGTTTTGATGGGAGGAGGTGAGCAAATAAATGCCCGGCTGTAAGGAAGTCCCAACTTCACAATCGCCTGCACAGGTGCCAGTAAAGACGGTTTGCCCTATCAGGTTAGTGATTTTATAGGTAAACGGAAGCGATGACTGGAGCTGTAAACCTTTATCGAATGGGTTTGGCCAGTAGCTTAATGCCAAACTTTGCGGCTGATCTGCCAGCACAGAAGTAACTGTAGAAATATCGCCATAGATAATGCCTCTTCCGCTGGTGGCAAGGTAAACTCTGCCAAAAATGCGCGGGTCGCCGGTTATGTCGTTTACGCCGCCAAACTGGTGCTGATCGTCGTTGATGCGCAGCCAGGTCGCACCGGCATCGTCGGAACGGAAAAAGCCGATGGTGTTATTGACTTTTCCTACCAGAAAAACAGCTGGATATGTACTACCTTCTGCTGCTTTTCCGAAGCCTACCTTTGTTGCCTCCTGCACATTGATGATTTTAGCAAAGCTACTGCCTGAGTTGGTGGAGCGGTAAAGGCCTCCTACTGTATTGGTGAGCCAGATATCGCCTTCAACGCCCGGAACAGGATAGATCATGGAGGCCCATAACTGCCAATCGGCTACTGAAGGCAAGCCTGTTGCGGCGGCACTAAAAGCGGCTCCGGCATTGGTACTCACTAAGACTTGCCCGGCAAGAGCATCGTACACATAAAACTTGTTTGCGTTTACTTTGTCTGCTGCCACACGCAGGTTGGCTTTTCCTGCCCCTGCCGATGCGACCCAGGTGGTGCTTCTGTCAGATGATTGGTATACTGAAGACACGCCGGCGGGAGCCCATACCAGGAAGGCACCATCTGCTGATACGGCAATGGCACCGCCACCAGTTACGCCAGCAGGACTAGCAGCAAAAGGAGACCAGGCGGTGCCACCATCAGTAGAGAAAGCTCCGAAATGAGCTTCGGATTGGTAGTGCGTCCGCACCATAAAATCGGGTTGGCTTGCAGCATAGTCTATCCAGGTGTTGGTGCCGTAGCGGGGGCTGAGTCTGCCCTGTGCCGGAGATTCATCTAAATTATCGTGTCGAAAACCATCTATATCACCTAACGCACTCACCAGGTGCGCCCCCGCAGGCGGACTAATCAGCTTTAGTGGCACCGTTTCCTCCAGGCCTTTGTTCTGAAAAACCCAGTTAACCGGTGTTGCCTTGTCTGCTTCTGAAAGATTGGTACTGTTATACACGCCGTAGCCTGTTACAAACCAGCTCTTGTTACTGTCGAAGGGGTCTATTGCCAGGGCACCGATCCAATGCGGGTTAGAGGCTGCTGCGTAAGGCGCTAGCGTGTGGTTCCAGGTAGCGGCTTCGAGCAGTGGTTGCCAGGTTGCTCCGGCATCAGTGCTTCGATATACTTCGTCTCCGGGCCACCACCTGTTCATGGTCGAGACCATAACGGTACCGGGGTTCTGTGCATCGAGCGCAAGACCAGCAAAACCACCTTGCCCTGCTGGCAAGGTGAGGTCGGTCCAGGTGCCGGTAGCGGTATTCAACTTCCTTACAGCACCGGCGGTTACACCATTGGGTCCGGGGTTGTCGGAGTAGGTTATGTACAGCGTGCCATCAGCGTCCAGAGCGGCATGGTGTGGCATATAATTGGTGATTTGATTTGGAACGGGTGCCCAGGTAGCGCCGCCATCGGTGCTTCGGTAAAGGTTGCTGTCACCTTTTCTTAACACACCTACATAAATGGTTTGGGTAGCTGTGTTTACACCTCCCGTGCGTTTATCTAACAGTACAAAGGCTAGTCCGCCAGAGCCGGGAGCCATGTTACTAACCGGAAAGCTATTTACTTTGGCCCAGGTAGCGCCATAGTTGGCGCTTTTCCAGAGGCCATCGGTGGTGGTGCCTAAGTAGAGGGTACTGTTTTGGTTGGGGTCTACCTGCAGCCGCTCACCAGTAGACCTGCCGTCTTCGTTTCCGCCCAGTTTAATCGGCAAGTTGCTCCTCGTCCAGGTATTGCCTTTGTCTGTGGAGGCTAATATGGCAGCATTGCCAGCCCAGGATTGGGAGTAAAGGCCGGTAGCCAGGTACACGCGGTTTGGTTCTACGGGATCGGTTGCCAGACTGAGCACGCCAGTATAGTTTTCTTCGGTCCTGTTTAAGTGGTTAGTGAGCGGTAACCACGAAGCAGTGGCAGCATCCCAGCGGTAAGCGCCTCCTACATCAGTACGGGCATAGAGCAGATCTTTCTCAGTTGCATTATATACCACACCTGTTACAAAACCCCCACCCTGAATCTGCACATTTTTCCATTGGTAAGTGTCTGTTGTCTGAGCAGAGGCTTGGACAAAACTTATAAAGGAGCAAAACGCCAGTACCCTGAGTTGTTTCTGAAGCTGTTTGGATAAAGTAAATTTCTTTAGGCTAGACTCCTGTAGATGGCGCTCTACCTGCCTTTTCAATATTTTTCTTCCAAATAAACGACTTTTACTTTTGAGTAGAGTTGCTTTCATAGTTTTATAAGGTTTATGTTTTGGAAGCAGGGTCAGCAGCTTTACAGCCTCATTAAATTGCTGCTTTTACTTTAAGGAGCCCTATGCCTAAAAAATTGCCTTTTTCCTCCGGAAGGACATTTTTATTAGAATAATTTGCCAGGTTTGCCTTTCCCGGATGTGCGAAGCCACTTCTGCACATCCGGGAAAGCAACTTTATTTATTTAATTTAATGGCTACAACTGCGCTTTCCAGACCTGCGGAGGTGGCGGTTAGCTGTACAGTGCCGGCTTCTTCCTGCGCCTGCAGGATGGCGAGGCACAGGCCATTAAAAGCTTTTCGCTTATCTGCTTTAAAAGGCTCCATACTGGTCTGGAGGCCATTGTCTACCCCGGCTATCGTCGCTTTTCCTTCTACTTTAAAATGCACCAGGTTATCGGCACGAGGAACCAGGTTACCATTTTTGTCTTCTATTCTTACCGTTACAAAAGCCAGGTCTTTGCCATTGGCTTTTATATTGTCCCGGTCTACCTGCAGCACAAGGCGGGCAGCGGCTCCGGCTGTACTGATTTCTTTGGTGAGCACCTCCTCCTCACCCTTCCGTGAGACCGCTTTTAAAGTACCAGGCTGATATGGAACACGCCACATCACGTGCAGCTCGTCGCCTTGTTTCTTTTTGATGCCCAATGATGTTCCGTTCAGATAGAGTTCTACTTCGTCGGCGTTGTTGTAATAAGCCCATACATCTACTGTTTTGCTGGGTTGCCAGTTCCAGTGCGGAAAAACGTGCAGCACTGGTTCGGTAGTCCACTCGCTTTTGTACATGTAGTAGGCATCTTTAGGAAAACCAGCCAGATCGACTACCCCAAAGTAGGAGCTGCGGGCAGGCCAGCCATAAGGCGTAGGCTCACCCAGGTAGTCGAAGCCAGTCCAGATGTACATGCCGGAGAGGTAATCGTGCTTCTTAATCAGTTTCCAGGTTTCTTCGTGGGTGGAGCCCCAGGGAGCGCTCACGTTGTCGTAGGCCGATACGGTAAGATCTTTATTGCCGTCAGTAAAAGGCTCGTCCCATTTGTAGGGCCAGCGGCGGATGCTGTCGGAAGGCATGTCGTAGCTGCCGCGTGTGGCGAGGGCCGAGGTGGTTTCGGTGGCAATGAATTTCTGGCCAGGGAAGCTCTGCGGAAACTTCTCGAAATCCTGGTGGTGATAGTTGAAGCCAACGAGATCCAGCTCACCCGATTTGTAAATAGAATTGTGCAGGTAGGGCTCGTTGAGCGCAGCCGTAATAGGCCGTGTCGTGTCGAGGCTCTTTACGATGGAGGCAAGCTCTTTGGCGATTGGTGTTCCCTCCGGCCCCCATTGCTCCGGAATTTCGTTGCCGATGCTCCAGATAAAGATACTGGGGTGGTTTCGGTCGCGGAGCACAAAGTCGCGCAGGTCCTGCTCATGCCATTCGTCCCAGCTGTGGCTGTAGTCAAATTTGCTTTTTTCTTTCTTCCACATATCAAACACCTCATCCATAACAATAAAACCCATTTTATCGCAGAGGTCGAGCAGTTCGGGAGCAGGTGGGTTGTGGGCTGTGCGGATTCCATTTACGCCCATTTCTCGCAAAATCTCCAGCTGCCGCTCCAGCGCCCGGGTGTTAATGGCTGCTCCTAAAGCTCCCAGGTCGTGGTGGTTGCATACACCCAGTATTTTCATGGACTTGCCATTAAGCGAAAATCCTTTTTCCGCATCGAAATTAAAATAGCGCAGGCCCAGCGGCGTTTCATAATTATCTACCACCTGCCCTTCCTGCTCCACCAGTGTTACGACCTTGTAGAGGTAAGGCTCCTCCACCGACCACAGTTTCGGGTTTTGAATAGTCAGCTCCTGGCTCACCTCCTGCTCCTCTCCTTGCAGTGGTATGGCATCGGACTTAACGCGCATCACTTCTTTACCAGAGGCATCGTACACCACGTTGCTCAGGGTAATGGAACCACTTTGGCCGGAGCGGTTGGTAATTTTTGTGCTGATGGCCACACTTGCCGACTGCTCGTTTACCTGCGGGGTAGTAACATAGGTGCCCCACTGTGCCACATGCACCGGGTTTACTGTAGTAAGCCATACATTGCGGTAAATGCCGGAGCCGGAGTACCAGCGGGAGTTAGGCTGTTGCGAGTTATCTACTTTTACCGCAATTACATTTTGCGTGTCGCCGTAGTGCAGGTGCGGCGTAAGGTCGTAGCGGAACGAGATGTAACCGTTTGGCCGCTTGCCCAGGTACTTCCCGTTTATCCAGACTTCGCTGTTCATGTACACCCCGTCGAAGTCGATGTAGAAGACCTTTCCTTTATCTGCTTCGTTCACTGTAAAGGCTTTGCGGTACCAGCCTGTGCCGCCGGGCAAGGCTCCACCGCCTGTACCGGCTGGGTTGCTCTCACTAAAGCTGCCTTCCACGCTCCAATCGTGGGGCAGGTTCAGTTTGCGCCAGCTGGCATCGCTGAAGCCTGGCTCCTGCGCCCCCGGCTGATCGCCTAAATGAAAGGTCCAGTTTTTGGTGAAGTCGGCGTGTGATCTGGCACTACTTTCTGCGGTGCCATCTTGCTTAGCCGATTGGCAGGCGTAAAGACTCAGCAAAAGTGTTATTATTATCAAAAAGGAAAATGGTGCTGGTAACAAAGTAGTTCTATGCATGTTGCTGAAAGGCGTTACTTTTTAGAAGCTGGATACTAAGTTTGATATGCAAATTGGCCTTTAAATTTTTAAGGCTGCCGTAGGTTACCCCTAGCCTTAAAATGCTCCCTTTATAGTTGGAAGGCCATTTTTATTAGTAGAATTCGATTTGTGCTTGTTAAACAGTTATTGTGCTACAGACCACTTCTACTTGATTATTCTTAGGCGCTGTTAAGGTTGGTTCAGATGAATTCTGCTAATGAATTTGCCCTTCCTGAGGTCTTTTTTAACCAAATAAGGCTGTTCCCTTTAAGGGTATCTCCTTCGAAAAAGAACCTTACTCCTGCTAATTTAAAAAGAGAAAACAAGTATGGAGACGAATAGCTAAGAAGCATGAATGATGAGGAGCCTGCCGAAAGATCTGATTTTATCATTCCGGCAAGCTCGCTCTTCCTATCATAATTCAAGGTTATTCAACGGCTCCTTCTAATTTAGGGAAGTACATAATGGAAGGCTAGCCACTCATCTTTGCCCGCGTCGTAGCTCGTGCCAAACCAGATCCCTTTCGTTTGGAAATCGTTAGGGAAGGCTTTCACAACTTTAATCGTGCTGGCCGATGGGCTCATCCAGCTGTCGGGGTTCTGGAGGAGTGTGTTGTTGTTACTCAGGGTAATTTCGTTTGTTTCTTCGTTTATGGTAAAGGTACCGGTGGTGGTGGCACCTCTCTGGTGGCGAGTGTAGTTCTGTGTGCCACCAAAACGGTCGAAACGAATCCAGGAGTTAGCCACGGCAGTTTCCCAGGTACCGTTCCAGCCCCAGTCGCTCGAAGAGGCTGCTGACTCAGTCCAGCCTATACCGCCCGCAATCCAATCTACAGGGTTACCTTTGGCATCCAGGGTCCAGACACGGCCGGATGAGGCACCACCAGTGAGCATGTTGAGCAGCTGGCCTGGTGCGAAGGTTGGGTTATAGCCTTCGTCAACGGGTGGTGGTCCGGAAGGCACCCAGTTATCGGAATATTCCTTTGAGATGAAGTTATAAGAAATCATAGCCACACCTTCACCATCCACGTCACGGTCGCGGATCACGCCCAGTTGCATAGAGTTTTCGTCCAGAGAGAGCACCACATAGTTGGTCCAGTTGCTGATACCGGTCAGGCCATTTCTGCTTGGCTTATACCCACGCAGAATGGAGGCATTATTGATCGTCAGGCGCTTGGTACTTACATTAAGAAAGTAAGTGCCGTTTTGGGTAATACCGCCTTCCATGGGTTTAACAGCCTTAAAGCTTGGGCTTCCTTTCAGGCTAAACGTCATTACGCCGTAGTCCCCAGCTGCCATTGCGTTGTCCCGCGCCCAGGCAGCATCCGGTCCCCATGTCCAGCAATCCTCGCCATAACAGCCTGTCGGGCCACCCTCCCATTCTTCATTACCTTCCAGCAGCCAGCCATTGTTTACGCCAAAGAACGATAGAGGACCAGCAAAGAATTTGCCATCGGTATCCAGTACCCATTCCTTCTCATTCCCAACACCTCCTGAAAGTGCCGTCCAGAGCGGATCGTTTACATAATTGAGGTTGTCTTCCGTTACCTGAATGGTAACAGGGTCCATTTCTACAATGCCTCCGGCCGTTGCAGCCGAGAACTTGATCACATATTCTCCCTGAAAGGCAAACCGAACCGTATCGACTCTACGCTCAGAGCGGCCGGTGCCATAGTCCCACATCGAAATGGTGCCAGGTGTTTCGTTTATCAGAATAACGGTGTTGCCACCCGGATCTATGTTGCGGGCTTGTTCCACCCGGAACTTAATTTCCGACTTGTCGAGCATTCTGCCCAACTCGTAGTTATCGTCCTGGCACGCTGTGATGAGAAACATCGGCGCCAGGAGTAAATACAAAAGTATTTTTATCAGCTTCATCTGCTTATCTTTTTCTTGGTTTGTGAATAACCGCATTACCAGCCTGTATTTTGCTTCAAGGTATTATCAGACAGCGTCACCTGGTTGTAAGGAATCTGTTGCAATCCTCCTGTTTCGATGATCTTGCTCGCGGCAATGGTTTTAGTAACCGGTGTGCCACCATTCTCTACGGTAGCAGTTTCGGCTATAATGTTGGCTGCCGTGCTTACACCCTGGCGTAAGAGGTCCCAGTACCGGATGCCCTCAAAAGCAAACTCCAGGCGACGCTCATTCATCAGGCCAGCCTGCGAGACTGCCTGCGCCGAGAAGTTATCTTTATAGGCACGCCGTCTTACCGTATCGAAATAGGCTTGTGCGTTGGCACTACCAAGCTCCGCCGCCATCAGCAGCACATCGGCGTAACGAATGGCTACATAATCCTGGAACTGACCGATCATAAAGTTGGCAGCTCCCAAGTTTACGGCCAGGCTGTTGCCTTCTTCGTCTACCATAGGCGAGTACTTTTTAACATAAAAGCCAGTATATTCCCGTTGCTTGCTCTGATTTGTAAAGTTGATTTTTTCATCAGCAATGGAAATAATGGAGGCCACTTTGCGGGTATCGTTGTCGCTGTAAGCATTCCACAGTTTTGGGTTAACAGTACCGCCTCCCCAGCCATTGCCATACGGAAAACTAGAGTGCTCCCGCATGCCCAGCATCACCATCCAGTGATTACCGTCGGTGTTGCCATCATAGTTACTGGTGTAGGTATACTTTATAGCAAACACGGTTTCTTTGTTGTCTTCGCCGGCATAGTTTTTTACTGATGCGGCAGGCCACAGGTGCGCAAAATCATCTACCAGGCCAAAGCCACCGTTGGAGATTACATCTTCGAGATAGGTTAAGGCTTGCTGCTTGCTGACAACACCTGCCAGGTCGGGCTTCTGGTAGTAGCCAGTGTAGTATAAAAATACACGCCCTAAGAGTGCCTCCGCGGCCCACTTGGTTACTCTGCCACGGGTGGCAGGATTTTGGGCAGTGTAAGAAGTAGCAGGCATGTTATCGGCTGCAAATTTCAGGTCTTCTGCAATTACCTTATACACTTCTTCCGGACTTGACTGCGGCAGGTTTTCGGCAGACGGTGCGGTTAGCAAAGGAATGTTACCCCAGAGCCGTACCATATCGAAGTACAGGTAAGCGCGCAGGTAGCGGGCTTCTGATTCGGTTATGTTCCGTTGTTCCTCGTTATTTCCCCACTCTATCTGGTCGAGTTTGCTCAGCAGCATGTTGCAACGGTAAATGGCTCTGTAGTAATCGCGCCAATTCGCTTCGAACAGGTTCCGGTCCGAAGGAGAACGCAGTCTGTCGAACTCGTCTATGGCCTGATAGCCAAACCCATCGGCATTACCGGTGCCGCCAAAGCAGTTGTCGGAGAAAATTTCAGAGGCTACCGGAAAGCTGATGCCTTCAGACCAAACGCGCTGCAAACCATCGTAGCAGCCAATCAGGGCTTTGTCGGCATCAGCAGGGGTCCTGTAAAAGTTGGTTTCGGTAAGTGTTGTGATAGGTTCTGCATCTATAAAATCGTCGCTACAAGCACCCAGCGAAAGCAGGCCCAACGACAATGCAAGTATCTTTATCTTTTTCATTTTTTTCGTCTTGTCGATGTGTTAGAATCTGAAATTTGCTCCCATCATAAAAGTTCTTGGACGTGGATAGTACCCAACGTCCACGCCTTGTGCAAAGCTCTCGGTGTAGCCAATCTCTGGGTCCATGCCATTGTATTTGGTAAAGGTGTAGAGGTTGAGCGCGGAAGCATAAATACGAACCTGGCTCAGGTAGCTCTTTTTCAATATTCTTCCGAAATCGTAGCCGATGGTTACGTTACTGATGCGCAGAAAATCGCCATCCTGCAGGTACAGGTCTGAGAAGTTAGTCCAGTTGCGCGAATCTTCTGTTACACGCGGCATGGTGGTAGAAGAACCCGGCCCGTGCCAGCGCCCCAGTACAGAGGAGGTGTGGTTGGCATAAGGGTTCGCCTGGTTGCGGTACGACTGCACAATCTGGTTACCAGCCACACCAGAAGCCAGCATAGAAAAATCAAATCCTTTGTAGTCAGCAGAAAGTGTAAGGCCAAAGGTGTATTTCGGATTTGGGTTACCGATCATCGTCTTGTCCTGTTCGTTTATCACCCCATCGCCATTTAAGTCTACATAACGCACATCGCCTGGCTGGGCATTGGGCTGTATCATGCGGTTCTCACCGGAGCGGTAACTGGAAACTTCGTCTTCTGACTGAAAAATACCATCTGTTTTATAGCCCCAGAAGTACCCGATCGGGAACCCGTTCTCGGCTCTGTAGAACTCAGTCGCGTTATCGAACAAGGTGTTGGTGTTGCCATGTATTATACCGTCTGCTGTAGGAATTACGCCTACTTTGTTTGTGTTGTAGGCACCGTTTACACCCACTCTATAGTTAAAGTCACCAATGGCGTTGTTGTAGGTAATGCCTAACTCCACCCCTCTGTTGCGTACATTTCCACCGTTAATGAAGGGTGCCAAAGCTCCTGCCGTTGCCAGAATAGGCGCATTTACAAGCCAATCTTTGGTGATCTTGTTGTACCAGTCGAAGCTTACATCTACTTTACCTTTAAAAAAGCGTGCATCAAAGCCAATGTCGGTTTGCTCAGAGGTTTCCCATTTGACTCTCTCATTGCCCAACCTGCTAGGGAAAGCTCCAGGTGAAAGCACACCTTCTTCAGGTCCGAAAATGTAATTGGCATTGGTAAAAGCCACCGGAGACAGGTACTGGAAGAAATCGATGTTCTGGTTACCTACCTGGCCCCAGCTGGCCCGGATTTTCAGATAATCCACCCAGTTTTGAGTGCCGGTCATAAACACCTCATCAGACACGATCCAACCAGCAGAAACAGACGGGAAATAGCCCCAGCGGTGGCCTCTTGCAAACCTCGAAGAACCATCGGCCCGGAATGTGGCGTTGAGCAGATACCTTTCTTTGTAGTTGTAGTTTAAGCGCCCGAAATACGACATTCGTTTATCTTCAGGATCCGGGCCACCACCCACACTCATGTTAGGAGCTCCATCTGTGCTAGTGGCATTAGATAACCAGGCATAGCGTAAGTCAGAAATAATCAAGTCGCGGTTGCTGCCCCAAATGTTGGTTGTCAGGTTCTGAAAGGCGGAAGAGCCAACCATCAGCTCGAAGCTATGATCAGGAGTTGCATTAAAGTTATAGCTCAGCAAATTATCGAACAAAATGGTTCTGCCTTTGCCCATCGATTGGTTTACTCTGGTAAAATCACTGAAAGAATATGCCGATAATCTATAAATTGGCGTGTAAGAATGGCTTTCGTTAGCATGCATATCCAGACCTAAACTTGTTCTGAAGCGCAGGTTTTTAATAGGTTCAATCACCATATAAGCATCGCCCAGCAACCTTTGGTTATTTCTCCTGTTCTGGTTGCCATATACCATAGTGGCATAGGGATTGGCCTCGCCGGTGTTCCAGGTAGAGTTGCTGTTGTCGTAGAAGTTACCCTCTTCGTCGTACATGGGCACAAAAGGGCTAGTATTAAAGGCCCCTCGCAACGAGTTGTTGTACTGGTTGCCAACACCAATGCCATTGTTGTTGATGTAGGCAAAATTCAGGTGCTGCCCAATTTTAATAACATCTTTGTACAGCTTGTGCTCAGAGTTGATGCGGAAGTTATAGCGCTCGTAATTCGACAAGGCCTTTCCGCCCACAATTCCCTCCTGAGAAGTATAAGACAAGGCCGTAGAGTACGTGGAGTTTTCGGAGCCGCCCTGCGCACCCAAGGAATAGTTTTGGGTGAGCGCATTTTTTACAAACATCTCGTCCATCCAGTTTGTACCTTCTCCCATTTCAGCTATCTGCTGATTGGTAAAATACGGTAATTTGCCGGAGTTAACGGCCGCTTCGTTCATAATGGTGGCATACTCTCTGGAATTGAGCAAGTCTGCCTTACGGGCCACATTTTGTACGCCGTAGTAGGAGTCGAACGTGATGCGGGCTGGCTGGCCTGCAGTTCCTTGCCTGGTGGTAATCAGCACTACGCCGTTAGCTGCCTGAGATCCGTAAATAGCAGCTGAGGCAGCGTCTTTTAACACATCTATAGAAGCAATATCAGCCGGGTTCAGGAAATCGATGTTTGTGGTGAGTACCCCATCCACTACATAGAGCGGGCCGGAGTTGCCAATGGTACCCAATCCACGAATCAGCACCCGCATGCCTTCACCAGGCTGACCTGAGGTAGAAGAAATCTGCACACCCGGCGCCTGCCCCTGCAAGGCTTGTAAGGCGTTGGTAGTACTTTGTTTTTGAATGTCTTCGCCCTTTACCTGTGCTGTGGCACCTGTTACCAGCTTCTTCTGTTGCACGCCGTAGCCAATTACCACTACTTCATCTAGCACCTCGGTGTTTTGAGCAAGGCTAATGTTTATTTGGGTCCGGTTATTTACCTGTATCTCCTGCGTTACAAAGCCTGTAAAAGAAGCAACAAGCGTTTCGTTTCCAACAGGTAGCCCTAGTTCAAAATTTCCGTCTAAATCGGTTACAGTGCCTGCAGTGGCATTGCCCTTAACCCGGATACTAACACCCGGCAGGGCCGATCCATCGGCCTGCGATGTTACTTTCCCCCGCACTGCTTGCTGTGCAAAAGCTATTCCGCACCAACAGAGGAGCCAGCCTAGTAAAATTATTTTTCTCATATACTAATAGCTTAAAAGTGTTTAATTTTGTTTGAATTAATTCAATCTCACTGTCTTAGGCTTGCCGTTGTATTTTACAGTTTGGGCTGGCTTCGCTTCGAAATTGAGTGCCTGGGGTTTGCTCTGGTTTACATAAACAATGTGGAAAGTACGGTTCTGCAGCATGTCTGCAAAGCTGCCTTCCCGCTTGCCAATTGTCAGCTTCTTGGTAGCATCGTTGTAAGTTATCGGAATGTTGGTAAAGGCTCCTTTCTCATAATTATAGTTTGTTGCTTCGTCTTCGTAGAGGTTAAACTGGCCATCCTGACCGCCATACACATAGAGCGTTATTACATCGGCGGGCTTTTCTGAGGTATATTGCAGATCAGGACCAAAGGGTAGAATGGCACCTGCTTTCACATAAATGGGCATGGTCTCGTAAGGCGCAGGCGCCGTAATCTGCTGGCCTCCCTCCTGGTACTTGCCATCGTAGAGGCTGTACCAGGAGGTTCCGGCTGGCAGGTAAAGGCTTCGGGTGGTGGCATGGCGCTCGTACACGGGGTTAATAAGCAGGCTTGGCCCGAACATAAACTGGTCGCCGATATTTTGCACCTTTTTATCCTGCCCAAAGTCCATTACCAGGGGCCGCATCAGGGTTCCATCCTCATGATAAACCTGGCCGGTGAGGGAGTAGATATAAGGCATCAGGCGGTAGCGCAGCTTGTTGTAGTACACTATAGACTTGTAGGCCTTATGCTCTTCCGGCGCAATATTAAATACCTCGCGATATGGGGTCTGGCCATGCGCGCGGTATAGCGGTGTAAAGGTGCCGTACTGGTACCAGCGCGTATTTAGCTCACGCCACTCTTCCAGCGCATCGCCTCTTGGCTCCGGCCGGTCGTACTTGTCTTCTACAAAGAAGCCTCCGATGTCGGTTGTCCAGTAGGGAACACCAGAAAGTGAGGCATTGAGGCCAGCAGGAATCTGGCGACCTAACTCCTCAAAGGTGGAGGAAATATCGCCGCTCCAAATTGCAGCGCCATAACGCTGCAAACCCCCAAAGGCCGAACGGGTAAGAATAAACACACGTTTCTCGGGGAAATCCTGCCGTTGGCCTTCGTAAATGGCTTTAGCGTTCATAAGCGGATAAGCGTTAAAGTACTTTTCAGACGGACCAAGGAACGTCGGACTCATAAGTTCTTTGCGGTGCTCAATAGTGGTGTTCGATAAGATATCGGGCTCAGTTGCATCGAGCCACCAAGCATCTACGCCTTTGCTATGCAGGTTCTTCTTAAGCAGTTGCCAGAACAGCTCACGGCCCTCGGGGTTAAAGGCATCGTAAAAAGTAGAAACATAGCCCTGCCCTATCCAGTCTTTTACGCCCTGCTCAATACTTGCCTTGTACAGCAGGCCTTTAGAGTCAAAAAGTTTATAATTATCAATGCCTTCGTAGAACTTGGGCCACACCGATATCATGAGCTTTAGGTTCTGGTCGTGCAACTGTTTGATCATACCTTCCGCATCCGGAAAACGTTTCTTGTCGAACTGCTGGCTTCCCCATTGGTCCTCTTCCCAATAAGACCAGTCCAGCACGATGTTATCTATTGGGATCTGGCGTTTCCGGAATTCCTTTGCTACGCTTAACAATTCATCCTGTGTTTTATAGCGCTCCCGACTTTGCCAGAAACCCATGGCCCATTTAGGCATAACCTGGGCCTTGCCGGTAAGTTGCCGGTAACCGCTCACTACTTCATCAAGGTTGTCACCGTACACAAAATAATAGTTAAGCTCATCACCACCCTCAGAGGCAAAGGCAACTTTGTTTACATCTGCGGCCGGAATAGGAGGCAAATACCGAAGCGCGATATATGACTGCCCACCATCGGGTAGCCACTCAATTTTAATAGCATGCTTCTCCCCTTTCTGAAGATCGTGTTTAAAAACAGAAAAGCCAGGGTTCCAGGCTTCCCGCCATCTATCAAGCAGCAGCTTGTTGTCCAGCCACACCTTTACGTAACCGGAACCTGGCATCAGGAAACGGTGCGTACCTGTTTCATCAGACTGTACAAATCCCTCCCAATACACTTTGCCGCCTTGCAGGGAGTAGCCTTCCGGAAAATCTTTTTGCTGTTGCAGAAATTCGTAATAAATATCTTTTTCAGGCCTGATGATTGGTGCCTTCCCTGATTTCTCTGCGGAAATATAAGTAGCTGTCAGTGCTCCGGGTTTCTGGTCTTTGCCGTATAGGGTTAAAGCGGAGAGCTGACGGTAAGGCCGCACATCCCCGAATTTGGTGATAGAATTATTATCCCAAAGAATACCGTAGTTTTTGCTCGATACCATAAAAGGCACTGCTGCCACCGAATTATACTGGGTAAGGTCTACTTGCCAGCCCCGGTAGTTCATAAGCCCCGCCTGGTGCTGTCCGAGGCCGTAAAATGCTTCGTCACCGTCTATCTCAAAGGCTCTGTGCACCTCGTAGGTTGGGGTGTTGCTATAGGTAACGGGGGTAAAGGTGCGGTGCCCGTTTTTCGCCTCCTTTATTATTTCACGGCCATCTTTGTCGTAGAAACTAACAACTCCTGTACTGGCCGATACTTCTACTCGCAACTCTTTTGTTTGCACCGTAAGTGTTTCTTTTGTCTCGTTCAGGCTCCAGGAGGGTGCTGCCTTTTTACCCCCTACTACCATCAGGCTTTGTGGCTCTCCCGGTTCATTGTCGGGGGTGGAAAGTACCTGAATTATTTTATCAGACACCACCCGCACTTTTACATACTGCGGGTCTCCCTCCTGCTCCTTGTTTAACTTTAGTAGTATGCCATCGTCCAGCTTTTGGTAGCTCCGCACTACCGGATCCCGAAAGGAGGACAAAGCCAGGAAAATAACGGCCAAAATAGTGTACTTCATTTTCATGCTGCTTTAAATAACAGGGTGTAAGGGATGCAGTTAGCAGCTCTACTCAAAGGCAAACAACTAACTAACATAAGTACACAAATGTATAGATCAGGCAGGAAATGATGGGGTACCAAATGTTTCTATTGTGTGCCTCTGATGTTAACAGCAGAAAAAGAGGCTGTTTTAGTGCTTTTGGAGGCAAAACAGGATGGAATGTTAACCAAACAAAGGTTATGCTGCGTCATGCTGGCAGAAGCAGCCGACACCCGTGTCAGTGCTCACTATATACATGGCAGAATCGGCAATTCTTCCGGGAGGCTACCCTTGTTCTACACTGAGCGCAGAAGGCTCCGGAAGGGTGATTTCATTAGAATAATATCTCCGATACCCGAACTGCGTCGCTCCTTCTGGCAGTAGCCCTTTCTTTAAACTCTTCTGCACAAGGGCAACCTTAATCCACCTCCTGCACCGGCTTGCGATGCTCTGCGTAGGCAGAGGGCAGGATGTTGTACTCTTCTTTAAAATACTTGGTAAAGTACTTCCGGTTGTTGAAGCCGACTTTATAAGCTACCTCTGCCACAGTAAGCTGGCTTTTCTCGAGGTACTGCGCTGCCCGTTGCAGCCTGATTTTCCGGATAAACTCCACCGGAGAGGTACTGGTGAGGGCAACCATCTTTTTGTAGAGGTGCACTCTGCTGATACCTAACTCCCTGCTCATGGCCTCCACTGAAAAATCAGGGTCCTCCATGTGCTCTTCCACCACTTTTATGGCTCTCTGGATCAGCTTGTCGTCCAGCGACAGGATATCTACCACACTTGTTTCTACACTTATCTTTCGTTCAAACACTTCCTGAAGCTGCCTGCGCTGTGCAATCAGGTTCTGGAGCCGCGAGAGCAGTATTTCAAAATTAAAGGGCTTGCTTATAAAATCGTTTGCACCTAAGCCCAGTCCCTTTACCTGAAGCTCCTCTGCCTTATGTGCCGTCAGCATCACAAATGGGATCTGTGAAGTTCGGGGATCGTTCTTGATTTTGGTACAAAGCGCGATGCCATCCATTTCCGGCATCATTAAATCACTTACAATGAGGTCGGGCAGACTTGCTAAGGCTTTTTGCCAGCCTTCTTTGCCGTTTTTCGCCTCCAGCATCTCGAAATGCACCCCCAGGTTGTCTTTCAGGTAGAATCTAAAATCCTCGTTGTCTTCGACCAACAATACTACCGGTCGGGCTTTTGGCACTTGTTCGGTAAATTTCTGCTGCTGTGGCATAGGAGGAAGCAAGGCTGCCGCAGACAGCATTTCTTCAACCGCTTCTTCGTCTGGTTCAGCAGGTGCCGTAACCGAATGCAGAGTGGTCATCTCCTTCATCGGGATGCTCACGGTAAAGCAACTGCCACTGCCAGGCTCACTTTCCAACGAAATCTGGCCGCCATGAATTTTAACAAACTCACTTGTAATAGCCAAGCCAATGCCGCTGCCCTGGTTCACCATGCTGGCCGGTACATCGCTGCGGAAGAAACGCTCAAACACCTTTTCCTGCTTCTCCTTCGGAATGCCAATACCGGTATCCTGTACCTGTATCTCCAGCACCTTTATGGCATCAGAGGCAGCCTTTTCTTCTCGAATGGCTACGGTTACATCAATTTTTCCGTTCTCATCAGTAAACTTAAAAGCATTGGACAATAGGTTAAACAGAATCTTCTCCAGCTTATCCATATCGAAGGAGGCGTACCAGGCATCGGTTGGGGCATGAAAGGAAAGCCTGATACTCTTCTTCTCCGCAAGATCCATGAAAGACTGCACCGAAGTTTCCACAAACTTAATAACGTTTCCTTCCGAAAGGTGCAGCTGTATTCCTTCTACCTCCAGTTTCCGGAAATCCAGGAGTTGGTTCACTAGGTTCAGGAGTCGCCGGGAGTTGCGGTTCATCATTTCAAACTGCTTTTGCTGCTCCGGGTCGGTGGTGGTTTTGAGCAGTTTCTCCAGTGGAGCTAAAATCAGGGCCAGGGGCGTTCTGAACTCATGACTGATGTTTGTAAAAAACCTGATTTTAATGAGGTTGAGCTCCTGCATCTGCAGTACTTCGCGCCGCTCCTGCTCCCGCAGGAAGTTGCGTCGGTTGCGGCGAAGCTCGTACTCCCGTATTAAGTAAAGCAGCAGCACTCCGAGCAAAGCGTAAAGCACATAGGCCGTGGTGGTGCGCCAGAAAGGAGCCAGCACTGTAATTTTCATGCTCACGCCTTCCTCGTTCCAGATGCCGTCGTTGTTAGAGGCCAGGACTTTAAATTCGTACTCGCCTGGGTCGAGGTTGGTGTAGGTGGCTTGCCGGGTGCCCTGGCTGGTTTCGTGCCAGTCTTTGTCGAAGCCTTCCAACTTATATTTGTATTTGTTTTTATCCGGATGGAAAAAGCTGAGAGCGGCAAAACCAATGGTGAGAACATCCTGGTTGTGCTTGAGCGTAATGTCGGGTGCTTCTGAGAGCGCTTTGGTCAGGATAACACGGCCATCCTTCTCCTCTCCTACCTTCAGGCTTTTGTTAAACAGCTGCAAATCGGTGAAGAGAATTTTGGGTACAGCATAATTCTTTCCTAAATCATCCGGGTCAAATAGATTAAAGCCATTGGAGCCGCCGAAAATGAGTTCGCCCCTGGAGGTTCTGATAGCGGCATTTTCGTTAAACACCTTGCCCTGTAAACCATCCGATTCGTCGTAGTTGCGGAAAGAAACCTGAAGCGGACTATTTACTTTGCCTGTTAGCACCACATTTGAAATTCCGTGCAGGGTGCTTACCCAGAGATTACGCTTGTTGTCTTCCAGAATGGTGAGTACAATGTTGTGTGGCAACCCACTTTCCTGGTTAAACGACTGAAACGCTTTTTCAGCGGGTTTGTACAGGTGCAGACCTGCCGGTGTGGCAACCCAGGTATTTTTACGGCTGTCGGTGTAAATGTCATACACATTGTTACTGGTCAGGCTGCTGCTGTTACCGGGTTCGTTACCCAAATGCGTTATCTTGCCGGTGCGTTTGTTCAGTACATCTATGCCGTTGTTGGTCCCGATCCAAAGGTTGTGTGCGGCATCTTCGGCAATGGCAGAAATGTAGTTCGATTGCAGGCCGGTTCCGTCGTTCCGCATGGAGTATTGGGTAAAAGTACCGCTTGTGCTGTTATACCTGAACAAGCCTTGCCGCATAGTACCTATCCAGATGGTGCCATCCGCGTCCTCAAAAATTTCCCAGATATTATCATCTGTCAGATTGGTGAGGTCCGAGAGGCTGCTGGTATAGCGTGTAAATTTCTTACCATCGAACTTGTTAAGGCCGCCTGTGTAGGTGCCGATCCAAAGGTTCTTCTGCTTATCTAGCAGCAGGCTTACAATCACGTCGCTGCCAAGGCTGTTGGGATCGTTCGGATCTGTTTGGTAACGGGTATAACGACCGGTTTTACGGTTAAAGTAAAGTAAGCCTCCCCCGTTGGTGCCGATCCATAGGTTGCCCTGTTCGTCTTCGGCAAAGCGGTTTACATCGTTGTAAGGCAGGCTTGCGGCATCGGCAGGTTGGTTGTTATAGTGCCTAAACCGGAACATGTCTTTGTGATACATGTTCAGTCCTTTTTTGTAGGTACCCAACCAGATAATACCGTCGGTGTCTTTGTAAATAGCATTTACCGTATTATCTACCAAACCGTTTTTCTCGTTTGCATTGGTAAGCAGATACTTCACCTCCATGTTCTGCTTCTGAATGATGTTTACGCCGCCATGGTCGGTGGCAACCCAAATACTGCCAGGACTTTCTTCTACAATGCCCCGCACCACATCCGACTTCAGTTTTCGGGCTGGAGTGCTCTTGTTAAAGCTGAGCAAAGTCTTGGAAGCTGTTTGAAATAGGTGCACCCCGTTTGTCCGGATGTGAGAGGAAATCCAGAGGTCGTTGTCGCTATCGGTAAGAAGCGTGAAGTTATCTGTTGCGCCTTTATATATTTCGGCTAAAGCAGTAACGCGCTCCACTACCTGCAGGCTCTGGTTGTTAAGCCGCTCCAGCAGGCCATTCTGATGCAATACCCAAAAATCGCCTTGCTTACTCTGGCTCATGGCGGCCACCGAATTACTGCCCAACCCATTACTGCTGCCGGGCTCATGTTTTAGCCGCACATGCTTTTTTGTTTGCGGGTTATACCGGACCAGCCCCTGCTCTGGCTGCATGAACCAGAAATCGCCTGCCCTGTCTTTAAAAATCCCGGTCAGGTTGGCTGCCTGCACACCGTACTGGTTCAAAAAAGCGGAGAGATTGGCAGAGGTAAACTTTTCTGACGTTGGGTTATAAATAGAAAGACCGGCGTAAGAAACTACCCACAGGTAGCCATCCGGCCCTTCGTATAGGCCTTGTACCTCGTTATCGAGTAGCGAGGTAGAGCTTTCTGAATCGTGGCGAAAATTGGTGAACTGGTAGCCATCGTACCGGCTTAATCCACCGTTTGTTCCTACCCATAAGTAGCCTTTGCTGTCTTTTAAAAAGCAGTTCACCTGGTTGTGAGCCAGCCCGTTGTTCATGTCCAACAAAGAGAACTTGTGTATGTCGGGCAAGCCAGCTCTTACGCCAGTTAAAGAAAGCAAAGAAAAGCAGATCAGTAAAACTATATTCAAACAGCTCATTTTAGGAGGCACTAACACCAAGTGGTTTGTAACTATAAGTTTAATTAAAAAGAAATTAACGTTTGTTATTTTTTCAATCTTTTATTTCATTGTGCTGCAGTAAGCCGCTGTAGCTGCTCTTATCAAACATCGTTTTAGAAGCAGGAAAGCGTTATGGCAAGCCAAGCTTTATCGCCAGGCAAAGCCACAGACCATGAAGCCCTTAAAGTGTATTATATCAAATATTTATCATTTAAAATAAATTTTACCTGCTACTACAATATTCAACAGATTTTAATTGAACCTCCTGCCCTTATAGTAGCTTTTTACCACCTGCTGCTCCGGATTACTTACGTTCTCCTGTTGTTACACCCAGCCATTCCAGCCGTCTTTTACAGGATAGTGCAGGATAGCAAACATTTAGTCAGATGCTATTTTTATAGAACTTAACCAAAGCGTGTAAAACTTATGTGCTGCTGTATAGAAACCGAAAACTAAATGTGCTGGAGTACTAACTGATGCTGCAAACACGGGAATTGGCTTTAAAACAGAGCTGCCTCAGCAGAGGAAGCAGGAACTAATCAGGTGTAAAGAAGAAAGAATTAAGATGCGTGGCTATCAACTGCACTTTCGTGTAATTTAAAGAAAGGTCTAAGATGTTACCCCTTCCCTTAAAAAGCTAAAATAGCCTCTGGAAGGCCTTTTTCATTAGAAAAATTGGAGTTGAACTAAATAAACAAACCAGACTTTTGAAACCACTACACTTGCTGTTTTATAATAAGTAACGATATTAATAATGGGCGAAAGAAATAATTCAAGAAAAAAACTAAGCAGTGTGGCAGGCCTCTTCCTACTGCTCACGTTGCTTCTGGCATCCGGTACTACTGCCTCTGCCTTTTCTCGCACCAAGTTTAACTTTAACCCCGGCTGGAAAGTTTTAAAAGGAGACCCTGCCGGGGCCGAGGCACCAGATTATAATGATGCCTCCTGGCGAAAAGTTACCTTGCCCTGGGCCTGGAACGAAGACGAAGCCTACCGCCTGGATATCCACTCCCTTACCACCGGCGTGGCCTGGTACCGCAAAGAGTTTAAACTTCCGGCCGATGCCGCTGGCAAAAAAGTATTTCTGGAGTTCGAGGGCGTGCGTCAGGGCGGCGAGTTTTATGTAAACGGCAAGCATATTGGCCGGCACGAGAATGGAGCCATGGCCGTTGGTTTCGACATTAGCGAATTTGTAAAGCCTGCACCTGCTGTAAATGTAGTGGCCGTGCGCACCGACAGCGACTGGAACTACCGCGAAAAAGCCACCAATACTAAGTACCAGTGGAGCGATCAGAACTTCAACGCCAATTATGGCGGCATTCCCAAAAACGTGTTCCTGCACATTTCGGACAAGCTTTACCAAACCCTGCCGCTCTACTCCAACCTGGGCACCACAGGTGTGTACATCTACGCCCGTAACATTGATATTCCTGCCAAAACAGCTACCATCACGGCTGAGTCGGAGATAAAGAACGAACATGCCACCGCCAAAACCTTCCAGTATGAAGTGGTACTGCAAGATATGGCCGGAAAGAAGATCAGCACCTTTGCCGGAGAACCTGCTACACTCGCCCCTGGCGAAACCCGGAAAGTGAAAGCCAGTGCCCAGGTAGATAACTTAAACTTCTGGAGCTGGGGCTACGGCTATCTGTACAACGTGTCTACCACCCTGAAAGTAGATGGCAAGCCCGTGGACGAGGTGCAGACCCGAACCGGATTCCGGAAAACGGCCTTTAAAGAGGGCATGTTTTACCTAAACGACCGGGTGCTGATGGTGCATGGCTATGCCCAGCGCACCAGTAACGAGTGGCCGGGTATCGGCATGTCGGTACCGGCCTGGCTCAGCGACTACAGCAACCGCCTGATGGTACAGAGCAACGGTAACCTGGTGCGCTGGATGCACATTACTCCCTGGAAGCAGGACGTAGAATCGTGCGACCGCGTAGGACTTATACAAGCTATGCCTGCCGGAGATGCGGAAAAAGACGTGGAAGGTCCTCGCTGGACACAACGCACGCAGCTCATGCGCGACGCTATCATCTACAACAAGAACAACCCCAGCATCATCTTCTACGAGTCGGGCAACGAGTCTATTAGCGAGGCGCACATGCAGGAGATGAAGGCTATCCGCGACAAATATGACCCCTACGGCGGCCGTGCCATTGGCTCCCGCGAGATGCTCGACAGTGAGGTAGCTGAGTATGGTGGCGAGATGCTTTACATTAACAAAAGCGCCGACATACCGATGTGGGCCACAGAATACTCGCGCGACGAAGGCCTGCGCAAGTACTGGGACGAATTTACGCCTCCTTACCACAAAGACGGCGCAGGCCCGCTTTACAAAGGCCAAGATGCCAGCGACTATAACCGCAACCAGGATTCACATGCCAAAGAAAACGTGATCAGGTGGTTCGATTACTGGCGTGAGCGACCAGGAACCGGCAAGCGTGTGAGTTCGGGTGGCGTTAACATAGTGTTCTCTGACACCAACACCCACTACCGGGGCGAAGAAAATTACAGAAGAAGCGGAGAAGTAGATCCCATGCGCATCCCGAAAGACGGCTATTTTGCACACCAGGTGATGTGGGATGGCTGGGTGGAACCTCAAAACCCCAGAACGCATATAATGGGCCACTGGAATTATGAACCCGGTGTAACAAAAGATATTTTTGTGGTATCCAACGGAGAGGCGGTAGAGCTGTTCATCAACGGCAAGTCGAAAGGGAAAGGCGAACAAAGCCACCGCTTCCTCTACACCTTTAAGAATATCAGCTTTGAACCAGGTACTATCAGTGCGGTGAGCTACGATAAGGCTGGCCAAAAAGTGAGCGAGGCTAAAAAAGAAACTGCAGGCGAGCCTGCAGCGCTGCGCCTCACCGTAATGCAACACCCGGAGGGACTGCAGGCGAACGGCCACGACCTGGCGCTGGTAGAGGTAGAAGTAGTAGACAGCAAAGGCAAACGCTGCCCCACTGCCCTCAACATGGTGCACTTTAATTTAGAGGGTGCCGCTGAATGGCGCGGGGGAATAGCTCAGGGCCCGGCCAACTACATATTATCCCAAAACCTGCCTGTAGAAGGTGGTGTAAACCGGGTGCTGATTCGGTCTACGACAAAAGCAGGTAAAATAAAATTACAGGCGAAGGCTGAAGGGCTAAAAACTGCTACTGTCACGCTTAAATCGAAGCCTTTTAAACAAACCAATGGCCTGGCGACCTGGCTCCCTGGCGACAAACTGCCATCTTACCTGGACCGCGGTCACACCCCTGCCGGCCAGTCGTATGTGGTGACACGCACTCCGGTTGGTATAACAAAAGCAACAGCAGGGGCAAACCAGCAGGATGTAAAAAACTCTTATGATGACAATGAACTCACCGACTGGGAAAACGACGGGCTGCTCTCCACCGGCTGGATTAGCTACGAATTGGAGCGAACCGCTGAAATAAGCGAAATTTCGATGAAGCTAAACAACTGGCGCAACAGAAGCTACCCTATTTTAATTACCATAGATGGAAAGGAAGTTTTTAAAGGCAACACTGTGCGGAGCCTTGGGTACTTCACCGCCAGCTTTCCGCCACAAACCGGTAAGAATGTAACCATCAAACTGATAGGAGCTAACATAGACGGCGATGCCTTTGGCTTTTTAGAAATAACCGGTGCAAAAGAACCAGCGGGTAACACCACCGAAGCCAAAGGAGCATTGGGAATTAACGAAATAGAATTTTACGAAAAACCCGAGCCAGTATTAGGTTCAACTTTAAATTAGAGGATGGAAGATAGTAAATCAGAAAACTACCAGGAAGAAGTTAAGATTCGACTTATCGCTCCGGTAGCAATTTGACCTTCCACTAAGAGCAAAATATTTTACCAAGTGCAACCATAACATGACAAACAGATTAACTTCCTACTGGAGAATTTCCTTATTAAGCCTACTGGCCCTGATCGGGTCTGCCTGCGCTTCTCAAAAATCTGCCTCTACGGATGGCGCCAATAGCTTGCCCGACAAGGACCAGGTGCTGCAAACGCTACGACTTACCAATGACTATTTTATGCAAAAATGGCCGGACCCGGGTAAAGAGATTGTTACGAATAAAACCCGCCCCAGCAATATCTGGACCCGCGGCATTTACTACATTGGCCTAATGGAACTGTACAAAGCAGACAAACAGCAGCGTTACTACGATTATGCCGTGGATTGGGGGCAGAAGCATAACTGGGGACTGACCGGTGGTGACCATGTACGCCATGCAGATTACCAGACATGCGGCCAGACCTATATTGAGCTCTACAACATAGATCCGAAACCTGAGCGCATCCGTTCCATAAAAGCCTCTATGGATAATATGGTGAACAGCACCAAAGTTGACGATTGGGACTGGATTGACGCCCTGATGATGGCCATGCCGATTTATGCGCAGCTTGCTGAAATTTATCCCGATAGCGCTGCTATTTACCACCAGCGCATGTACGAAATGTACATGGCTACGAAAACACAAATTGGCGGAGGCCTTTATAACGAGGCCGACGGCTTGTGGTGGAGAGACAAAGACTTTGTACCGCCTGTGCAATCGCCAAACGGCAAAGACATCTACTGGTCCCGAGGCAACGGCTGGGTAGTAGCTGCCCTGGTAAGAGTAATGGATATAATGCCTAAAAACGGACCTCATCGTGAAGAATACCAGAAAACATACCTCGAAATGATGAAGGCACTGGTACCCCTGCAACGCGAGGATGGTTTTTGGAATGTGAGCCTCGAAGATCCTGAGCATTTTGGTGGCAAAGAAACATCTGGCACAGCTCTTTTTACCTATGGCATGGCCTGGGGCGTAAACAATGGCCTTTTAGATGCGAAGGTTTATAACCCAATTATTGCGAAGGCCTGGAATGCTATGGCGAAAGAAGCCGTTCATCCTAATGGTTTTCTGGGATACCTCCAAGGCACAGGCAAAGAGCCAAAAGACGGGCAACCTGTGACGTATACCAGCAAACCAGACTTCGAAGACTATGGTCTTGGTTGCTTCCTGCTGGCAGGAACTGAAATCATGAAAATGAAGTAGCTATTCTAAAATAGGACAAAAGTATCAGACCCAAGACAGAAGACTTTTCAGTTTTACAATCTGATATTCAGGAATTAAGTATTTTTAGGTCACTTCAGAAATACTTTTACAGAGGCTCCGGTTGCTTTTGCGGTCGGAGCCTTTTTCTTTATCAGCACTTGCCACTCAAAAACTCAGGCAGAAACGGTTGCGTAGCAGTAGAGGCACACTAAAACTATACTTATGAACATCTTACACGAAGAAAAGTACCAGCAGTTTACCGCAGCGCTAGCTAACGACGAGGAAGCAGAACTTGCGTACTCCACTCCTGCACCACAGGTTCTCGATTTTACGCACACCTTTGTGCCTGAGTCGGCACGTGGAAAGGGTATTGCAGATGCATTAATCAAAGAAGGCCTGCGTTTTGCGGCAGAGAACAACTATAAAGTAATTGCCTCCTGCCCGGCGGTTGCTACCTACATAGAACGGCATCCTGAATATAAGGAGCTCTTGCAGAAGTAGCAGTTATTTTGCCGGAGCTTTTTTTCAACACCCAAAACGGTAGCCCGTAAAAGGCTAATTTACCATTTGCACAACCAATCTTGCTTCTAAGCTATGTTGATAGACCGAAAACTGCCTCCAGGCTATATAATTCGAAAAATCAAAAAGGATGTATTTCGGGTACTTCTGTTCTCTGTTTCATTTCACCTGATAAAACTTATATATATAGATGTGCTGCCCGATATCCCCTTACAGTTGCCTACTATATTGGGTACAGCTATTTCCTTGATTCTGGCTTTTAACGTAAACCAATCGTATGACAGGTGGTGGGAAGCTCGCAAAATCTGGGGTGCCATTGTAAATGATTCCCGTTCCCTGATCCTGCAGCTCAAAGGATTTATTAACGAGAACTACTACCCCACCGGGCCGGCGATATTGGAGAAAATGGCGCACCGGCAAATTGCCTGGTGTTACTGCCTGGGTCAGTCGCTTAGAGGCCAAACACCTCTTACACCCGAACAGGAAAAATTTTTACCAGAAGAAGAGGTCCAGTTTCTCAGTCACCAAAGCAACAAATCTTTTGCACTGCTCATGCTGCACATGCACGATTTACAAGAGTTACGTCAGCATGAGGCCATAAATCCCTTCCAGGAGGTACAGATAAATAGTACCATTACCCGCCTCTGCGATTCCATGGGAAAAGCCGAACGCATAAACAGCACCGTTTTCCCAATCACCTACCGGCTCTTTATTCACGTGTTTATGTACATCTTCCTTATTGTTCTCTCCATAGCGCTGGTAGAGACGGTTGGTGTTTTTGAAATACCCATCCTAATTGTGGTGGCTTCCACTTTTTTCCTGATCGAAAAAACTGCCCGGCACATGCAAGACCCTTTCCGCAATAAACCCACCGATACCCCGGTAACTGCCATTGCCCGTACTATTGAAATAAATATCAGGCAAATTCTCATGGAAAAAGACATTCCCAAACCGCACGCTCCAGAAAAATTTTACCTGATGTAGCTTAAATTATTCAAATGAAAATGGCCTTCCAGAGGCATAAATCCGCTAGGTGGCTATAGACCTTGCCATAACCTTATTTTTCAAAAAGCAAATCAGTTCCTGAAATTCTGAGTAATCATGAGGCGGCGGGAGCCGCCTTCCAACACGCCTATGCCTACGCGGCCAAATCGCCGTTGCAATATGTTAGCGCGGTGACCAGGTGAGTTCATTAAGCCTTCGTGCGCAATGGGCAGCGTTGGGGCAAGTGCCAGGTTTTCGCCCGCAATTCTAAATGAAATGTTTGCCTGGCGAATACGGTCAAAAGCATCTTGTCCTTCCGGTGAATGATGCGAGAAATATCCGCGGCTGAACATATCTGCGGAATGCCGCCGCGCCACCTCCCGAAGGCTAGTGTCGGCAACTAGTGGTTGCAGCCCTTGCGCTAGCCGCTCTTTGTTAAGCAGCTCAAGCATTTCTGCTTCCAGGTCAGGGCGTGGTTTGGCATTGGCTACTTTAAAAGGCAATTCCACAGTTTCCTGCGAATCGGTTACTACGTTCATGCCAGTTAAGGTGCGCTCGGCTATCTCATCAAATACAGGACCTAATGCCGTCTCCACACGGTCGGTATAAGCCACAAGGCGGTTGGCCACACTACTCTCCTCCACCTGTGTTTCGATGGTAGTGGGCAAGGGTAAAGCTGCCAATAACATCACAATTATAACAATGGTTACCAGGCCGCTCACAGCCCCCGGAATAATCCCCAACGCCTTATTTACTTTGCTTTGGTGCAGGCTGGCAGGGAGCCTCCCCAGTACCAGGTCGAACAGAAAGTGTATAAACACACTGGCCAGCATGGTTATAATAAAAAATGATACTGGCAGTAACCAGAAACTTTTCCAATCCAGCATCCTCCCCAGCCAATCGGCAAAAGGCGCATAGTAATGTAACCCAACCAGCAAACTTACTACCCACCTAACCAGATCGAGCGTGCCTATAATAAAGCCACGGTACCAGCCGGTAATTAAACTGGCACCAAAAATAAAGATCAGAATAAGGTCTATAAAGTTTATCATACAAAAGAGGCTGGAGCAATTTGTTTACGCATAACCAAGTCAGAATTGTTTTAGATTACCATCTGTATCCTCCCGTTTACAAGCTATTGTATTTAAAATGCTTCGCCAATTCGACCATTTCCCAAATCTATCCGTACACGATGAAGATTTAATAAAATCTTAGAAAAATAAATTTCTCCAAGCTATTTGATCAACAATACTATGAATACTGAGGTATATCCCGGCAGTCCGTATCCTTTGGGTGCGACTTGGGACGGAAAAGGCGTAAATTTTGCATTATATGCTGAAAATGCGAGCAATGTAGAGCTGTGCCTGTTTAAATCGGCAGATGAGCCGGAAGAAAACGTACAAATAAAAATGACGGAGCGGACGCACCACGTCTGGCACACCTACTTGCCCGGTCTTAAACCAGGTCAGTTATACGGTTACCGTGTGCATGGGCCTTACGAACCCGAAGCAGGGCATCGTTTTAACCCCAACAAACTCCTGATTGACCCCTATGCCAAAGCAATATCCGGCACAATAGAGTGGCACGATTCGCTATTCGGTTACGAAGTGGGCCACCCTGACGAAGACCTTAGCTTTAGCACAACCGACAGCGCCCCTTACATTCCAAAATCGGTGGTGGTCGATGCCAATTTCGACTGGGAAGGCGACAAATCACCCAAAGTCCCCTATCACAAATCCATTATCTACGAAACACATGTAAAAGGCTTTACCAAGCAGCACCCCGATATTCCGGAAGAAATAAGAGGCTCTTACGCGGCGTTGGGGCATCCTGTCACCATCAAGTATTTGCAGGAGCTTGGGATTACAGCTATTGAGCTAATGCCGGTGCACCACTTCGTAACTGACCGTTACCTGATAGAAAAAGGCCTGACAAACTACTGGGGATACAACACCATCGGCTTTTTTGCGCCGGATGTGCGCTACTCCAGCAGTGGCGTACTGGGCCAGCAGGTGGTGGAGTTCAAAACCATGGTAAAAGAGCTGCATAAGGCAGGCATCGAAGTTATTTTGGATGTAGTGTATAACCACACCGCCGAAGGAAACCATATGGGGCCTACACTTTCTTTTAAAGGGATTGACAATGCTTCTTATTACCGGTTGGTAGAAGACAACAAACGCTATTACATGGACTACACCGGTACCGGCAACACCATGAATGCCATGCTACCAAGCGTGCTCCGTATCATTATGGATAGCCTGCGCTACTGGATTACCGAAATGCACGTAGACGGCTTCCGTTTCGATCTGGCCTCTACCCTGGCACGGGAGCTCCACGAAGTAGACCGCCTTGGCTCCTTCTTTGATATCATTCACCAAGATCCCATTATATCGCAGGTGAAGCTGATTGCCGAACCTTGGGATGTGGGCGAAGGCGGATACCAGGTAGGTAAGTTTCCGGCAGGCTGGGCCGAATGGAACGGTAAGTACCGCGACTGTATCCGGGATTATTGGCGCGGAGCTGAAAGTATACTAGGTGAGTTTGCCTACCGCTTTACCGGCAGCCCCGACCTTTACCAAGACGACTACCGCAAGCCTACCGCCAGCATCAACTTTGTAACAGCCCACGATGGTTTCACGCTAAACGACCTGGTGTCTTACAACGAAAAGCACAACATGGCCAATGGCGAAGATGGTAATGATGGCGACAACCACAACAGCTCCTGGAACTGCGGCGCAGAAGGCCCAACAGACGATCCGGTAGTAAATGAGCTACGCGCAAAACAGAAGCGAAACTTCCTTACCACGCTCTTCCTCTCTCAGGGAGTACCGATGCTCGTTGCCGGCGATGAAATTGGCCGTACGCAACAAGGTAACAACAACGCCTATTGCCAGGACAACGAAATATCGTGGCTGAACTGGGCCGAAGCCGATACAGAGCTGCTTGAGTTTACCAGAAAACTAATTCATCTGCGCCGGAACCATCCTACTTTCTGCCGTCGTCGCTGGTTTCAGGGGCAACCTATAAAAGGAGTTGGTCTGGAAGATATTGGTTGGTTCTTGCCGGACGGCAAAGAAATGTCGGATGAGCATTGGAACCAGTCGCACGCAAAATCGTTGGCAGTTTTCCTGAATGGGCGTGGTCTCCACTCCAGAGGTCCTAAAGGGGAACAGATGATAGACGACAGTTTCTACCTCATTTTCAACGCGCACTACGAGCCTATCAGCTTTAAACTACCGTTGAAAAAATATGGAGAAGAATGGACCAAAATCCTGGACACCAGTGAGAACCGAGTAGAGGAAGAAGGAATTACATATGGCGCAAGAAAAACCATTAAGGTCGACGGACGCTCTATCGTAGTACTTCATCACCCCATTAATGACAAAGCGAAATAACCGATCCAGGAATATTTTTACAGGAACCACTTTCAGGACATGAGCCGGAAGTGGTTCTTCTTTTCCGGGCCACCCTGCTTTTTACAGCTGCCAGAGGGCATAATCCAGCAATAGAAGAAAGCCCAAGGTAGTCCGAAGCACATGTGTTTCCTACTTGCAATCAAATGTAGCAATTTTCTTATAACTAACATTCGTTTTTATAAAAAGCTTAAAGCATAGCTAACTTTTAATATTATTGTTTAACTTCAACTTCCAGGTCCTTACAAAAACTAAACATTTACATATAAATATTGAATGCTTGGCAATAGTAATTACCAAGCATTTCTGCTTATTACCGAATGTAAAACTTGATAACCGAGGAGCTAAAGAAACAAATGACAGTAAGGTTTAAAAGTTAAATATCCAAAGCCACTTAACCACAATGATCCATAAAGCTTTCATCGTTGATGATGACGAATTAAGTACTTACTTAACGCAGTTCGTGCTGGAAGAAGAGCAACTGGTTGACAATATCACTTGTTACCTGGATGCCGAGAAAGCCTTTAAAGATATAGTAGAACCTATAACGAACGAATTACCAGAACTCATTTTTCTTGACCTGAACATGCCTTACATGAACGGATGGGCATTTTTAGACGCGCTGCAGCCTTATGAGAAAAAACTACATAACCGACTAAAAATATACATTCTCTCATCCTCCATCAATCCCACCGATGTGGCCCGGTCGGAGCAATATAAACTGGTAGCCGGTTTTTTGCACAAACCACTCGAGTCTTCTGTGGTAAATCAGATTAAGAACATGTTCCCCAACTAACACATACTTGTTAAACCTTCAGGAAGGTATTTTCTAATTTGTTTAAACCTGACGTGAGAGTTATTTTCCTTACAAGTACAGCTCCAGCAGCCCGACTGGGTTGCGTCTGGTAAATAAACCAAAACTGGAGCCGAGGGCGGAATCTTTAAGGACTTGGCACTCTTTCGCAAATAAAATTATTCTAATAAAAATGGTCTTCCGGAGGCTTTTTTATTGGAGGAAGACCTAGGACTTTTGCTCCACGACTACATCGAAGGTACTTAGAAGCCTTATACCATTAAAGTTTTGATATTAAATTTAATGGTATAAGTTTAGGTTTAGAAGCCTGTGAAACTGTGCATCAAATTTACTTTTGCTGCATCAGGAGTTTGAGCAGTATGCCGTTGGTCCAGCCAAAACCATCCTGGTTAGGATATTCGCCTCCTCCACCTTCTGCACCGGCATGTTCCACGTCGTACTTTTCCATTAGTTTACCGGTTTGTTTGTATACACGCTTATTGGTGCTTATCCAGTTAGAGGCAATGGTATTTGCAAGCTTGTGATGATTGTAGGCACGCAAACCTTGTATTCCGATCCATTGCAGCGGAGCCCAGCCATTTGGAGAATCCCATTGCTCATCAGTATGCTGCAGGGTAGTTACTAAACCTCCGGGTTTTACAAAATCAGCCTCCAGACGACGAGCTACAGCAGTAGCCTGCTTTTTGGTGGCCATGCAGAAGTACAACGGAAAAGCAGCAGCCAGCACCGGAATATCGGTGGTGGTACCTTTTACAAAATCATAATCATAAAAGAACTCTTCGGTAGGGTTCCAGCAATAGGCCAGAAGTGCCTTTTTACGGGCTTTGGCCTTTTCCTTATAAAAACGTTTTTCCTGCCTGCGCCCTTGCATGTCTGCCATCTCGGCCAGGGTTATTTCCATGTGGTAAAGCAGTGTGTTCAGGTCTACGGGTATAAGATCGACGGTACGGATGGTGGAGAGGTTTTCGCCATCGGCAAACCAGCGGCTGCTAAAATCCCACCCCGATTCGGCAGCTGCTTTCAGGTTGCGGTACACCTCTTCCGGCTGCCGGCCTGAAGCACCTTTGGCCAGCATTACATCTTCTTTATAAGCTTCGGGGCGGGGTGTGGCTTTATCGTCCCAGTAGCGGTTCAGGATGCTGCCATCTGGCAAGCGCACAACCCGCCGATGTGCCTGGTTACCTTCCGACAGCGTACTTTCGCCTTCCATCCAGAAATCATACTCTTTTTTAAGCGCCGGGGCATAGCTTCTGAGCACTTGCTTGCCTTTTTGCTGGGTCAGCACCCGAAGCATAAGGGCATAAAACGGGGGTTGCGACCTAGTAACATAATAGCTGCGGTTGCCATTCGGAATGTGGCCGGTGGTTTGGATCAGGTGCGTAAAATTATCGACCATGTGCTGAATCAGCTCTGTTTTGCCACTTGCCTGTAGGCCGAGCATGGTAAAATAACTGTCCCAGTAGTAAATTTCGCGGAAGCGCCCGCCTGGCACAATATAGGGGTTTGGCAGCGGCAGCAGAGAACCGCCATCGGCTCCCGGCTGGCGGGTTAGCACCGGCCAAAGCTTTTCTATATGCGCCTCTACGGCAAGGCTGGTATCGGAACTGAAGTTGGTGGCTGGCGTTGGAGGCAGTTCAAAATAGCGCAGCACAAAGGCTTTTAAATCGAAACCAGCCTGGGTCCTTGCCTTGCGGTAAGCCTGCACAATGGTTTCAGGGGCAGCACGTGGTACACAATCTACAAATGTTTTAGAATCGGGGAAAACCGGCAGTAACTGCACAGCCTCAAAAAGCTCCTCCAGATCCTCATCGGGGCGGTACTGTGCCTGCAGCGGCAAAACAAACCCCAGCAACAAGAATAACGGAAGTAGAATTTTGGAAAGAGCAGGAAGAGACAGTTTTCTATTTTTCATAGCAGCAGTTTAATTACAGGCACCGGGGCAAATCATGTGCAACCGGACGCGGTAAGCTAGTGTTGTTTGTAGTAACCCTACGAAAAACATAGCATAGTGATTAGCAACAGGCGCTTCAAGCCTCGAATTATGCTAATGAAAAGCCCCTTCCGGAGCCATTTTCCGGCCGGAAGCGGTAAGGTTAAAACTTGGCAAAACGGTACCTGCTGTGATGGCAGAAGCTAAAAATCAGCACGAAACTCACCTAAAAATAGTTGCTCAAAGCGATTTAGACCGGGAAGCAATAAATGTAACGCAAAGGCCCATAAAAGCAATAATAGTAAACGACAAACGCAAACTACTTGCACCTGCCACAAGCCCGATAACCGGAGGCCCCAATAAAAAGCCCAAAAATCCGATGGTAGAAACAGCTGCCAAGGCCATACCTGGCGACATTACCTTCGATTTGCCCGCTGCACTATAGACCAATGGCACCACCGACGACACTCCAAAGCCTACCAGCAAAAATCCGATAATAGAAGACCAGAGATACGGAAAGATTACGGCAATCAGCAGCCCGAGCGCAATTAGCACACCACTGGCCTGCAAGATGCGACGGAGACCAATTTTACTGGCTACCCGGTCTGCCACAAAACGGCCCGAGGCCATGGTGCACATAAAAGCGGTGTAGCCAGCGCCAATCCATGCATTTTCGGCCATCACCACTTTTTTGAAATACACGCCACTCCAATCGAACATGGCTCCTTCGCAGATGAGCGAACAAAAAGCCAACAGTCCCAGGCTCACCAGCGACTTATCTGGCTTCACAAAAATGGGTTGGTCCGGATCAACGTTCACATCCTGCTTCAAAACAAAGCGGGAGCTAAGGGCAACCCCAACAAAGGTGAAGCCCATTATGATCAGAAAATGCTGAACCGGAAGAATGCCATTCCCGATCATGTACGACCCGATAGCGGCACCCGTAAAACCTGCCAGGCTCCACAGCCCATGAAAAGAGGCCATAATGGGTTTATCATACAGCGTTTCCACTCCCACCGCCTGTGTATTTACAGCAATGTTAACTGTGTTAGCCAATATGCCGAAAATGAAAAGCGCCAGTACCAGCAAGAAGATAGATGGAGCAGCACCTACTCCCACCAATACAGCCGCATACAGCACCGCCGACCACACCAGAATGCGCCAGCTTCCTACTTTAGAAATAAGCCAACCTGTAAACGGCAACGACAGCATCTGACCAACGGGCAGGGCAAAAAGCACCATCCCAAGCTGCGTCTCCGACAGCCCCAGTTGCTGTTGAATTGTAGGAATGCGGGAACCCCAACTCGCAAAGCAAATGCCCTGCAAAAAAAACAAAGCTCCTACAGCTTTTCTGTAAGTGCTTCTGGAATAAGTTGAAACTGATATATTGGAAAGCATTGATTCTTAACTATTGGCTGCTACAAAAGCAGAAAATTCAAGCAGCAAAATTATTAAACTTTAAGGATAAAAAACGAATGTTTAAACGTTTAATTATTGACTTTTTTTCAAATTCCTGTTGCTAAAACTGCTCCGGAAGCCCATCATGATAATGATACTTGAGCTTTAGCAATAAAATCCGCAACTATTTTAGCCTTATCTTCATCTTTATACAAAGTTCTAAGTGTGTTTATGTAGATGCATACCTACACCACCGCATCAAAAAGAAAAGCAGGAGAGCCAGAAAACTCGGTTAATCTGCCTATTTTTGCTCTTTGCGCTCTTTACCCTACACTACTTATCGCTACAGCACATGAAAATAACCCGGATCCTACTCTGGCTGCTATGCCTGTTACACCTCAGCAACAGCTTTGCCCAAAACCAGGAGCTGCCTAAAAGAGTAGTTAAATCTTTAAAAAAGACCAAGCCAAACGATATTCGGGACCATATTGCCTACCTGGCCGACGACCGCTTGCAGGGTCGCCTGCCTGGCACTGAAGGATACCAAATGGCCGTTGATTATGTCATTGATCAGTTTAAAGCCATGAAGGTGGAGCCGGCTGGCGAAAACCAAACCTACTTACAACAGGTGCGGCTTCGGCGGGCCACTGCCGGCATTGCTGCCTTTCATCTTCAATCTGCTGATGGTAAAGAAGAAGTTTTAGCAGAAGGCAAAGACTTTGTTGTATATCCGCACCCGGAGCAGGAGCAGGCAACGGTGGAGGCTCCGCTGGTATTTGCCGGCTTTGGCATCAGCGCCCCCGACTTGGGCTACGACGACTACGCGAACCTCGACGCTAAAGGCAAAATTGTGGTGGTACTGCGTGGAGCTCCTGCCAGCTTTCCCTCTACAGTATTCTCTTACAGCACCGACCTCACCACCATTTTGCAGACTGCCGCCGACCACGGAGCGGTAGGTGTCATTATTGGGTCTGCCAATCCTACCAGCGGGCTACCTAACCTCGACCGGGGCGTAAACAGTGTAATGCACGCCGATGGTAAAGTGGCCTTCTCCAGAACTTTTGTCTCTGACCAGTTAAAGGTTCTGGCCCATGTAAGCCATCCTACCTTTCATAAGTTATTGAAAGCCGCCGGACTAGATGCTGTTGCAGTGCCCATTTCGCTGCGAAGTGGTATTACAGCCTCTGCCCCACTCCCATTTACGGGTAGCCTGCGCTATAGCTCCACTTTCCATGATTTCGACAGTTACAATGTGGTAGGCCGTATTGCTGGCTCCGATCCGCAACTGAGTCAGGAGTATGTGGTGCATAGCGCGCACCTCGACCACATGGGTATTGGCAACCCTGTAAACGGCGACTCTATTTACAACGGCGCTCACGATAATGCCTCCGGAGTAGCCAGCCTTTTAGAAATAGCCAACATCTACGCCAGGCTAAAACCAAAAGACAAGCCAAAGCGCTCCGTCCTCATTTTGATGGTAACAGCCGAGGAAATGGGCCTGCTAGGCTCCGCCTACTTCGCCAAATTCCCTACAGTACCAAAGGAGCAGATTGTGGCCAACATCAACACCGACATGCCTACCATTATAGCACCACTGCTGTCGGTAGTGCCGCTGGGGGCAACACATTCGTCTTTAGAAGAACAAGTAGCATCGGCCAGCGCCTATTTCGGGCTGAGCGTGGAGCAGGACCCGGAACCGGAGCAAAATCGCTTTATCCGAAGCGACCAGTATAGCTTTGTGGTGCAGGGCATTCCGGCGCTCCACATAAAATACGGCAACAAAACAGCCGATGGACAGAATAACCTGCACCTGCTCGTGCAGGAATGGCGACCAAAATACTACCATAAGCCACAGGACGACATCAACGGTCTCTTTGATTTTGAAGCCGGCAAAAAATACGTTCAGCTCAACTTCCTGATCGGCTACCAGGTAGCACAACAGCCAGAAAGGCCAACCTGGAAAACCGGCGACTTCTTTGGAGAGCGGTTTGGGAGAGAGTAAACGCTATGAGATGTTGCTTTAGAAGCTAATTATAAAGAAGAAGAAGTAACTGAAGGATTGGTTACTTCTTCTTAATCTTTTGCCAGCCCCTTCCCTTTGTTGCAGAGGTTGTCTCTCTGTGGCTTCCTGCCGCAAAACTATGTTATCAGGCTTAGCCAGTATACAATTCTTCTAATCAAAACCGCCTTCCGGAGGCAAAAAAGAGGCACAGGACCTTTAGATATACTGGCAATGCACTCGCCTGACATGGCGTTTAAAATTTATATTTCTGATTTTGAATTGGGCGCAGCCCTCTGATTTTTCTAATGAAAATAGCCTTCCAGAGCTAAAAAGGCTATAATCAAGGCAAGGCTGCGTAACCTAACTTTACTTTTTCCAGATCAGGAAGGCATGGGTTACACAGTTTATAACTCTTCAGAAAAAAATTTAAAATACTGGTTCATAAAATTATGAACTAAAGAAACTATTCTATACTTTTGTGCTGTTCTTACTACATGAACACAGAAACATACATGGCCTTAACCGAAAGACAAAAAGCACTAGTAGAGAAGATAGGGATTTTCCATGAGCAATCAGGCTTACAACCTGCTGCTGCCCGTGTGTTGGGGCTGCTTTTTGTATCTGATAAGCGAGAGCTTACTTTCGACGAAATTACGGAGATTCTCGGAATTAGCAAAAGTGCTACCAGCAATGCTATCAATCTGCTCCTGCAGACAGACATGATAGATTATACTACTTTCTCTGGCGACAGAAAACGTTACTTCCGCATTAAAGTAGTAAACTGGCGAGAAGGATTAGCCCGTAGAATCAGCCATTTAACCAGTCTAAGTAACTTACTCCGTGAAGTACTCGAAGCCAGAAAAGAATCGGGAACACACGATGATGCCCAACTGGAGGAATTAATCGATTTTATGGACTACATGAACCTGGAACTTCCGAAGCTGGTTGAAAAATGGGAAGCTAAACGCAAATAATTTTTTACCATAATAGTTCATAATTTTCTGAACTAACTAACTATTTTAAAACAATAAAAACCTAAAGAAGTGATTAAGAGATTTTTAACCTTAAGCCTTACCCTTCTGCTCCTGAAGCCTGCCATGGCGCAGGAAACTCCTCAGGCACGGCGACTCAATCTGCAGGAGGCTATCTCGTATGCGCTTGACCACAACGAGGACATACAGAAAGCCTCCTTAGATCAAATCAGCTCTAGATACCAGGTAAAAGAGGCACGCAGCGCAGGCTTGCCACAGGTGGAGATAGCAGGGCAGGGTGTTAAAGCGCTGAAAAAACCAAGGATTGCCTTACCTGCCGACTTTAACCCAGAGGGTACTGGCCCTCTTGTTGCTGAGATGGGTACCGACTATAATATACTAGGAGGGTTTTCAGCATCCCAACTGCTGTTCAGTAAATCATATTTTGTAGGTCTGAAGGCTGCCAAAAGCGCCGAAGATCTGTACCAAATCCGCAAGGAAATGACCACAGAAGAGGTGATTTATAATGTGGGCAGTGCTTATTATCAGGTACTGCAAACCCAGGAGCAGTTTAACACCATCAGAGCCAATTTTGAGCAACTTGAGCAGCTGGAGCGCATTATGCAGCTGCAGTATGAAAACGACTTGGTGAAGAAGGTAGATGTGAACCGGATCAAGGTAAATAAGATAAACCTTGAGAACCAAAAGAAAAGCCTGATGACTTCTTACGAGCAGCAGGAAAATGTGCTTAAGTTCTTTATGGGCATGCCACTGGAGCAGCCTATAATGCTCAGCGGTTCGGCAGAAGACAACCTGCTACCCGTGCAGCCAATGCTAGCCAGAGCTGAGGAGCCGGCTCATAAACGTGCCCAGTTCCAGGTGCTAAACAAGCAAAAGGAGCTGAAGTTGCTGGAGATGGAGAACACCAGGGCAGGATACTACCCTACCCTCTCTGCATTCGGTAATTACAATTACCAGACCATGTACAACGGCAAACTACTTGGCAATTCTACCGCTAGCTGGTTCCCGACCTCGCAGGTAGGCCTGCAATTGACCATACCGGTGTTTGATGGCTTTCGCAAAAAAGCCCAGGTACAGCAGCGGGAAGTGGAAATGCAAAAACTGGACATCGACATGAAGCAATTCAACAAGAACACCCAGGTGGAGCTTACCAATGCCATCGCACAACTCCATAACAGCCAAAGCGCTATTCTAGCACAGGAAGAGAATGTGAAGCTGGCACAAGAAGTATACGACACCACCAACCAGCTCTACAAAGAAGGCCTCTCACCGCTGACTGACCTGCTGAATGCTGAAACATCTCTGCGTGAAGCCCAGACAAACCTGAACAACGAAAGGCTGAAATACAAACTGGCCGAACTTAACTACCTGCAGGCCACAGGTGATTTGGAAAATCTAACTAAATAAGACATATAGGAAATACGAACATGAAGAAGGTAATTTATATTTTGGTTGCGCTAGTTGCTTTGGGTGCCATTGGCTATAAGCTGTTGAACAACAAGGAGCAGATGGCTGCGAATGCCGCTGTAGCCAAAATTAAGAGTGATGCCATACCTGTGACCATTACAGAAGTAGCGTCAGACAAACTTGACAAGTCCTTTACCGCGCAAGGCAACTTCGCCCCTATTCAAAGCCTGACACTCATGTCAGAAACGCAAGGCCAGGTCAAAAGCGTACTTAAGCGCAAAGGCGATAAAGTGAAAGCCGGAGAACTGCTGGTGCAGGTAGAAAGCAACACGATGGCGGCCGACCTGGCCACGGCACAAACAAATGCTGAGAAAGCAAAGCGTGATTTAGAGCGTTACGAGAACCTGGCTGCCGGTGATGCCATCACCAAAAGACAGCTGGAAGATGCCCGCCTGAACGTGAAAACCACTGAAGCCCAGCTAGTGGCTGCTCGCCAACGCCTGACTAAAACACGCATTACCGCTCCTATCAGCGGCGAGATAAATGAGATCTATGTGGAGGTTGGTTCTTACCTGAACCCTGGCACGAAGCTGTACGACATCGTGAATGTGGACAAGCTGAAGCTAAAAGTGAAGGCCTCGGAAAGCGAAGTGCTCCTGATCAACAAAGGCGACAAAGTAACTGTGAAGGCTGATGCCGGATCTGGTGAAGGATACGAAGGCGTGGTAACAGCCATTGCAGCGCAAGCTGACCCTACCCTGAAGTTTGATGTGGAAGTAGAAGTGAAAAACGCCGGAAACAATAACCTGAGAGCAGGTATGTACGGCACTGCTTTCTTCGAAGTAGCCGACCAGCGCGATGCCATGCTGCTGCCACGTGAGGCTATTGTAGGCAGCATCCAGAACCCTAACGTGTACGTGGTGAAAGACGGCGTAGCGAATGCCCGTAAAGTGAGAGTAGGTATGGTGACGCAGAACCAGGTGGAGATTCTGGACGGTGTACAGCCAGGTGAACAGATCGTTCGCAGCGGCCAGATCAACCTTCGAGAAGGTATGAAAGTGACAATGATGAAATAAATTGCTAATGCTGCGAGCATTCCTGCTCGGGCAAAACTATCTCGGGGTCTTTGGCTCTGTACCTAGTGCGAAGCGGCCAAAGGTTGCCCAAATATAACCTCGAGCGAGAGCGCTCACAGTTTTGCAGTTTTAACTTCTTTCTTAAGAACATTTAGAAATGAACATAACCAAATTATCCATACAGCGATCAACCTTGGTGGTGGTGGTATTTACCGTCCTCACACTGCTTGGGGTTGTCAGCTACCAATCGCTCAACTACGAGCTTTTACCAAAATTCAGCCCGCCTGTTCTTAGCGTGAGTACCCTTTATCCAGGTGCATCGCCAAACGAGGTGGAAAATTCCGTAACCAAAGAAATAGAAGACGCACTGTCGTCGCTGGAAAATGTGAAGGAAATGAAGAGTATCTCGCTGGAGAGCTTTTCCATCATCACAATCCAGCTGAACCAGGGCACCAACGTGGACCTGGCCCTGCAGGATGCGCAACGTAAAATAAACACGATCCTAGCCAAATTGCCAGATGACGCAGAAGCGCCCACTCTGAACAAATACGACCTCGACGACTTGCCTATTATTAAGATGGGTGCCACAGCCAATATGTCGCCAGTAGAGTTCTACGATCTGATCGATAAGAAGATCAAACCAGAGCTGTCGCGCATACAAGGTATGGCTGCCATTAAAGTACTTGGTGGCCAGGAGCGTGAGATCAAGGTTAATATCGATGCGAAAAAACTGGAAGCTTATAACCTGTCTATCCTGCAGGTACAGCAAAAGATCAGCAACTCCAACTTGGATTTTCCTACTGGTAAAATCAAGCAGGAAAGTGGCCAGACACAGATTCGACTCGCCGGAAAATTCCAATCGCTGGACCAACTCCGCAGTCTGATCGTTCGTGAAGATCAAAACGGAATTGTACGATTGGCCGATGTGGCGGAAGTACAGGACACGCAGAAGGACACGGAAGTACTAACCCGTGTTAATCAAAGTGCATCAGTGGGTATTACTATTCAGAAGCAATCTGATGCCAATGCTGTGGAAGTAAGCCGCTTAACAAAGGAAACGCTTGCTCAGTTGGAGCAGACGTATGGCGCTGAAGGTCTGCAATTCAATATGGCGAGCGACACTTCCGACTTTACACTAGAAGCTGCGGATTCAGTACTACACGACTTAATGATTGCAGTTATACTGGTGGCGGTGGTAATGTTGCTGTTCCTGCACTCTTTCCGTAACGCTGTGATCGTGATGATTTCTATCCCGGCATCACTCGTAGCAACTTTTATTGCCATGTACCTGCTGGGCTACTCACTTAACCTGATGTCCCTGCTGGCACTATCACTGGTGGTTGGTATCCTGGTAGACGACGCCATTGTGGTGATTGAGAACATTCACCGCCACATGGAGATGGGTAAAAAGCCAGCCCAGGCTGCGTATGATGGTATCCGTGAGATTATGGCTACGGTAACATCTATCACACTCGTAATCGTGGTTGTATTTATCCCGATCGCCCTTTCTACAGGTCTGGTGTCTGATATCCTACGTCAGTTTGCCGTAGTGGTAGCCGTGTCTACAATGATCTCGCTGTTCGTGGCTTTTACCCTGATTCCGCTGCTTGCCAGCCGTTTCTCCAAGCTTGAGCATATTTCGGATAAGAACATCTTTGGCAGGTTTATCCTGGCTTTCGAGCGCTTCCTGGACCGTGTAATCGATGTCTTCACAGCTGCGCTTAAATGGGCATTTAATCACAAGTTCATAACGTTAGCCGCAACATTCTTGCTATTGATTGCTTCCTTTATGCTGGTACCGTTCGGGTTCATCGGATCTGAGTTTATTCCTGCCGGTGACCGTGGTGAAGTAAGTCTCCAGTTGGAACTGCCGAAAAATGCTACTGTGGAGCAGACAAACTTTGCTACAAAGCAGGTGGAAGAATACCTGCAGTCTATACCTGAAGTAGAGAAAATATTTACCACGGTAGGTACAACTTCATCAGCGCAGGAAGGACAGAACACCGCGTATAAGGCAGAAGTGTCTGTTACTCTTGTTGATGTAAAGAAGCGAGACTTCAGCACCAACCAGTTTAGCCGCCAGGCCAAAGCTGATATTGAAAGCAAAATTCCGGATGTGGAAGTGACGCCTATTCCAGTAGGCCTTGTAGGAAACTCTCAGGCCCCTATCCAGATTATCATCTCTGGCTCTAACCTGGACTCAGTGATGGCATTCTCGAAGAAGGTGATGGAAATTACTGAAAATGTAGATGGTACTGTTGACGTAGAGACTTCGGTGGAAGGTGGTAACCCTGAAATTGAAGTGGTAGTGGATCGTGACAAGATGGCCAATGTTGGTCTTTCGCTGGAAAACGTAGGTGCAAGCATGCAGCTGGCATTCAGCGGTAACTCCGACATAACGTTCCGCTCCGGTACAGAAGACTACGACATCAACATCCGTCTGGATGAGTTCGACCGCCGTAGCGTAACCGACATTGCTAACCTGTCATTCGTGAACAACATGGGGCAGCTGGTACGTCTGGGTCAGTTCGCCGATATTCGCCAGTCAACTGGTCCCTCACAGCTCGAGCGTTACAACCGTGTAACTTCTGTAAACGTGAACTCACAGATAATTGGCCGCCCTTCTGGTTCGGTAGGTACTGAGATCCAGGAAAAACTGGCTGATGTAAATATGCCAGCAGGTGTGAGCGTGGAGTTTGGTGGTGATCTTAAGAACCAGAGTGAAGGTTTCGGTACGCTGGGTATCGCCTTACTGGCCTCAATCATCTTCGTGTACCTGATTATGGTGGCGCTTTACGACTCATACGTGTATCCGCTTGTGGTATTGTTCTCTATCCCACTGGCGATCATTGGAGCCCTGCTTGCCCTGGCGCTGGCTGCCCAATCCTTGAGCATCTTCTCGATCCTGGGCATTATCATGATGATCGGTCTGGTTGCGAAAAATGCGATCATGGTAGTAGACTTTACCAATAAGATGAAGGATGAGGGAGCACATGTGAAAGATGCCTTGATTGAAGCTGTAAGAATCCGTTTCCGCCCGATCCTTATGACGACGCTGGCGATGGTAATCGGTATGTTGCCGATCGCGCTAGCAGGTGGTTCGGTAGCCGCTACTAAAAACGGTCTGGCCTGGGCCTTGATCGGTGGTCTGAGTTCATCCATGTTCCTGACACTGATCGTGGTACCGATCATCTACTACGGCTTCGACCGAATACTGGCCAAGTTTGGCTTGGACAAGAAAACAGTCATCTATCTGGAAGACAAAACCATAGAAGAGCTGGAGAACGAAACAGCCGAGCTGGAAGGCAAAAAGATGGCTCACGCTATTTAGTAATAAAAAGATTTGTGTTAAGTGTAACTTGAAAAGTGCAGCTGCTATGCGGCTGCACTTTTTTTGTGCAGTTTACATCTCTGTCTGCCCCTGCAGAGCATTAAAATCTTCCTGTAAGGCAGTTATTCTGTTGTTTTCTGCTTTGCTTAACGCTGTGCCTAAAGCTCCTTTGCGGTCGTTTAGCGATTTTAAAACAGCTTTAGCATGCTCCCAGTCTGCCTCTGACCAGGTGCTGCGGCGGGTTCGGACACTTTCAATCAAATTAATATAAGCCGGGCGAATGGTATTGGCAGTCAGGCTTTCTATTTCGGCGTACTGCCCTAACAAATCTCGTTTCCATTGCTCCAGGTTTTCACTTTCGTGTTGCAGCGTATCTGTTTGCACCGGTGCCGGCTTCGTCTCCAGTGTTTGGGCCATACTCACAGGCAGGACGATCAGTCCCATAAATATGGTTAAGAGTAATTTTTTCATCTTTGAGTTTGGTATAATGGTACCTTTTATACGCAGGATGTAAGGCCGAGGAGAGTGCCCCCGCACCTTGTACAAGCCGATAAGTGCAGTATCTTCTAAAAAGCGACTAAGTAATTACGAAAAATGAAGTAGGGGCTATACAAACTGGTCCTAATAAAGTATTTTTGCAGCCAATTAATTCTTATCGAAACAAAAAGCAGGCACAGTAGCAGCGCATTTATGCACAGAGGAGAGATCGTAAAAGAGGCCATTAAGGCAAGTGGCATAGCAGTAGGTGTGGTAGCCGACAGAGTGGGGCTCAGCAGAAGAACCCTCTACAATAAATTTAAAGAAAACAGTATTCCATACAGCCTTATCCTAAAAATAGGAGAAGTTATTCATCATGATTTCTCAGAGGAATTTCCGCACCTGGGCCGGAAAGTAAAAAAGGAAGCTTCTGCCATTGCTCCCTTGGCTGCCCCTGTTAATCTGGAACTCTCTTTTGATGGGAAACAGGAAGCTCCCCTCCTCCTGGCTGACGCAGCAGAATTAACACCACGCGAACCTGCCACCACACGTACTGTGCAGGAGTGTGAAGCCGAAATGATTGTGCTGCAACGCAAGTACATTGCCTTGCTAGAGAAATTTAACGAGTTACTTTTAAAGACAAGCTAGAGTCTATTTCCTTTTCTATTCCAAAATAGAAAGAGATTATTCTCTTTGCGGCGGAAGCATATTTATGGCTAAATCCTGAAACAACTCCCTGGTATTGTTTTTTGGTTATCGCTTCCGGTGGAATACCTACTACGGCTGTTGTTCAGGAAGCGGCTCATTATCTTGAGCTGGCTGCTCGTAACCGGCCCTGAATATAGCGACAGCAGTACCTTTACTATAGAGTGTTAGCAAATCGCCGGCTATTGTATAGGTATTTACTCTCTCCAGCACCGCCATTAGGTAATTTTCAACTTCCATATCAGGGCAGGCCATTCGGGTAGAACCTAGCTGCTGCAGTGTAAGGTGGTCGCCTTTAAGCGTATAGGTGCCAAAAAAGTTATTACAGCCGGCATAGCCTTTTACTTTATTATTTTTACTATCGAAATGGATATAGCTGGTGCGGGTATTAGGCGCGGCGGGCACTTCCTGTTCTTCAAAAGATAATAATACCCAATCAGTATCTTGAAGCGTGTTTTGTTCGCCAGCCACATCTGCGTGGCGCACTGTACAAGACACCATTAGCGCGAAGCTAAAAACAAGGGCCATCTGGAGAATAGTTCTGTTTAATTTCATGGTGTAGGTGTAAAATTGGCTCATGATTAACAAGCTCTTGTACGCATCTTAAGAGCAGAGTGTGCTGCCCCAGCACTTTTTATCTAACAAAGAAAGCTAAAATTAAGCATAAAGAAAGTAGCCTTAGCTGGTTATCAAGATTCTAATAAATTAAAATATGCTACATCACATGCCGCTTTTCCGAAAGTCTAACTTTATTTAATATACCTACCTGGCTGAAGGATATCGCCTTTGTGCAAGTACTAAAACAAAAAAGGGACCTGCCCAGTTTGGCAGGTCCCTTTTTGTAATTTTTAAGCCTTAGCCTCTCAGATCGCTTTGGCTGTAATCGCTGGCGGCAGAATCGGCAGACCAGTTTGGTCCTGATCTGTGCCCGTCATTGCGGCGACTGGATGTAGGATAATTGTTGCTGGTATGATCAAACAAATCGTCATCCTGGTTGTTTTTTCTACTGTTGGAGCTATACCCGCTCTGCTGGTTAGCATAATTCGGACGATCGGCGTTATAACGCGTAGGCTCGTAACCTTCGCTACGGCGACTACTTTGGCGTGATGGATCGTAGTTATTATCCCAGCGGCTATTACGGTGCTCTCCACTGTCCTGGTAGCCATGGTCTAACTGGTCTCCACGCCCTTCGTGCTGCCCATAAGAGTTGTATTCAGCACGATTATGCTCATCACGGCCGTACTCATTGTACCGGCGACCCTGGCCACCGGCCTGGTAGCTATTATCTTGTCGGCTATAGCGGTTTTGATCGTAATTGCTGTTTCTTCTATAGTCGTCAGACTCGCTGCGCCAGCCCTGGTCCTGGGTTCTGCCGTAACCACCATTGCGGTTGTTGCCCATGTAAGGGTTCGGGTCGCCGTAGCGGTAGTTGCTGTTATCGTTTTGGTCAGATTGGCTGTTGCTGCTTCTGCCCTGCCAATTAGAACCGTAATTTTGGCTGCCACTGCCCCTGTTACTCTCGTTATTGTAGGAACGTGATGACTTGTTTCTATCGTTTTGGTTATCGGACCAATAGCTGTTCTCACCATAGCCACCTACCGGACCAGAAGTGTTCTGACCATAATAAGAGCCTTCGGTGCTTTTCACATTCCGGTACTCATGCCCTTGGTCAGGCATACCATAATAGTTGCCTCTGCTTTCGTACCTGCTCTGGTAATTTGATAAATGATGATCTTGTTGTTTATTCTGGTTGCGTCTGTATTGTTGTTCCCTGTCGTAATTTCTCTCGTCGTTTTTCATAGGTCGTATAATTTTAATGTGGTTATCTGATCTTCTTTTAACGAACAGAACTTGTTAGTGTTGGAACAAATGCCTGAAAACCCGAATTACCAAAACTACTATTGCAGCCCTTTTACTTCCAGCTTCCAATAAAAGGCAAGAACAAATGTTAGTCTAGTTATCAATTGCAGCAAAAAACTCTACATTATAGATTAAATCTATATAAAATCAATATTATCTATAATCAATTTGAGAGCGGAAACAGTATACTGTAGAAGGTAAATAGTCGATACACCAAACGCAAACTTATTATGATCGAACATCAAAACGGAAACCAACAGCAGGGCCAGGCTTCGGGCACTCCTAAAACAAATGGGCAGCATGGTGACGAAAACAACATGCTAACCACGCGGCAGGGCCACCCGGTTACCGACAATCAAAACATTCGGACAGTTGGCAGCCGAGGGCCAGCTACCATGGAGAACTATCATTTTATTGAGAAGATCTCCCACTTCGACCGTGAGCGTGTTCCAGAGCGTGTAGTGCATGCCAGAGGAGCCGGGGCGCATGGAGTTTTCGTGGCGTATGGTAAGGTTGGTGACGAACCTATTGCCAAATACACGCGCGCTAAACTGTTTCAGGAAGAGGGAAAAGAGACACCTGTTTTTGTACGCTTTTCTACTGTAGGTCATGGCACACACTCTCCCGAAACCTTACGTGACCCTCGTGGTTTTGCCGTTAAGTTCTATACTGAAGACGGAAACTGGGATCTGGTAGGAAACAACCTGAAGATTTTCTTTATCCGGGATGCCATGAAATTCCCGGATCTAATTCACTCCCAAAAGCCAGATCCGGTAACGAACATCCAGAGCGGCGAACGCATTTTTGATTTTATCAGTAATACCCCCGAATCTACCCATATGGCTACTTTCCTGTTTTCGCCATGGGGTATACCGGCTAACTACCGCCAGATGCAGGGCTCTGGCGTAAACACCTACAAATGGGTGAATAAAGATGGGGAAGCCGTTTTAATTAAGTACCACTGGGAGCCACTGAAGCAAGGTATCCGCAATCTGACGCAGAAGGAGGCCGAAGAAATTCAGGGCAAAAACTTTAACCATGCCACTCAGGATTTGTACGAAGCCATTGAAAAAGGTGATTTCCCGGAATGGGAGCTGTGTGTGCAGATCATGAGCGACGATGATCATCCGGAACTTGACTTCGACCCACTTGATGACACTAAACTTTGGCCGGCAGATCAATTCCCGTTTTTGCCTGTGGGCAAAATGACCTTGAACAGAAACCCTGTGGATTATTTTAACGAAGTGGAACTTTCGGCTTTTGGAACAGGCGTTCTGGTAGACGGACTTGACTTTTCTGACGATAAAATGCTGCAGGGCCGCACCTTCTCCTACTCCGATACGCAGCGCTACAGGGTTGGAGCCAATTACCTGCAATTGCCTATAAACGCACCGCGAACCAAGGTGGCTACAAACCAACGTGGCGGACAAATGGCCTATAAAACTGACTTTGCCGAAGGCCAGAACATCCACATTAACTACGAGCCTTCAACGCTAAACGGACTGAAAGAAGCTCCTAAGGCAGGCAAAGATCACTCCCCTCGCTACGAGGCCAACCTGGTGCGCCAAAAGATAGAACGTGCCAACGACTTTAAGCAGGCTGGCGAAACATATCGTAATTTTGAGGATTGGGAACGCGATGAGTTAATTTTGAACCTCTCAAACACTCTGGCTGCTGCCGATAAGCGCATTCAGGATCAAATGATAGAAAACTTTACCAAGGCCGATGAAGATTATGGTCGCCGAGTGGCAGAAGGTATAAAAGAAGCCACCGCCAAAATGAAGGCCATGAAGCAAAAGGTTGAAGGCACCGATGGTCCGATAGGAAACACATCGGCAAAAGAAGGTGTACAGGACGCTCAGGAAAAATCACATGAGGCAAAACCTTATTAATTTTATCTGAAGCTACTTTTGTAAAAAGGCTGTTCTGCTTGTAGCGGAACAGCCTTTTTGTTTTTGCAAGTGCCTGATACTTTAGGCTCTAAAGTAAAATTATTCTAATGAAATAGGGCTTCCGGAGCCTTCATATGCAAACAGGAGCGCAGGCTTTATAAATAATTGGAAAGTGTTTAACTTGGGCTTTTGCTACAGCTACATGAAGATACTGCTTCTCTCTTTCCTCTTCCTGATTAGTTTTAAAACCGCTTTGGGTGCCCAAACAGATTCTATAGCGGCGAGGCAGGATATTGCGGCATTTCAGGAGGAGTTGAATATAGCTTACCGGAACCCTGAAAAATCGCCCTTACCGCCGGAGGCTGTTGCCAGCTTTAGCGCTCACGACTTTTTCCCAGTGAACCTGTCGTATAGGGTACAGGCCAAATTTATTCGCACAGAGAACGAAGCCGTTTTTAGGATGAAAACCTCTACCGACAGGTTACCCGAGTATGTTAAATACGGCGAGGCTGTTTTTGAACTTGAAGGCAAGTCCTACAAACTGAGCATTTACCAGAACATTGCGCTTCATAAAACAGAGCAATATAAAAATCATTTATTCCTACCTTTTACCGACCTGACCAACGGGCACCAAACCTACGGCGGAGGTCGCTACCTCGATTTATCGATTCCAGCAGGAGATATCATCCTGATCGATTTCAACAAGGCGTATAACCCCTACTGCGCTTACTCTCCCCGCTACTCCTGCCCTGTTCCACCTCGCGAAAACCACCTGAATACTCCCATTGTGGCAGGCATAAAACTGGAGGGTAAGAACTAAAACTCTTAAAACAGCTCCTGAAGGCCTCTTTCATTAGAAACATTTGGCTTAGAAGTAAAATTGAGTTCCACTCAGATTTAAGTAACCAGAAGTCACCCTGTTAATTGCCTGGCTTGCCCAGCCTTTGCCCAATAGGTGCGCAGCTGCCGTAGCGGGTGCACTTCTTGCTTCTGAACCAAAGCTTGCCTATCGTCCTTTGCGTTCAATTTATCCTAGTATTAACATCCTTTAATTCTGCTTTTGGTTTTTAAATAAGTCTGTACCTTTGCAGCACCTTGCCTCTGAACATCAAAAATGGCTGGTTTTAGTCTTTTTTAACAATAGCATGAAGAAGTTAATTAGTATTATTTTTATGTCGCTGCTGTGTGTTGGCCAGGTATTTGCCTGGGGCCAGAATGGGCACCGAGCCGTAGGACTAGTGGCTGAGCAGCACCTAAGCAAAAAAGCCCGAAAAAAGGTAATGGCCGTTCTCGAAAACAATTCTCTTGCCGAGGTGTCTAACTGGATGGACGACATTAAATCGGATGATGCCTATAACCACACCCATGACTGGCACTGGGTTACCATTCCGGATGGCATGCGCTATGAAGAAGCTGCCAAAAACCCGAATGGCGACCTTATTATTAAAATTGAAGAAATTGTAACAGCCCTGAAGGCTAGAAACCTGCCGCTCCAAACAGAGCAGGAGTACCTGAAGTATTTAGTGCACCTGGTAGGTGACCTGCACCAGCCTATGCACGTAGGTGGCAAAGACGATCAGGGAGGAAACGCCGTGAAAGTGCTCTGGTTTGGGCAACCTTCGAACCTGCACCGCGTGTGGGACAGCGACATGATTGACGGCAAGAACCTGAGTTATACCGAGCTTACCTCTTTTTTAGGTAAACCAGCCAAGCAACAGGTAAAAGAGTGGCAGACTACCTCCGTCCGACAGTGGGCTTACGGTATGATGCCTTACCGGGAGGCTATATACACCTTACCCGCCGAAAATAAGCTCAGCTACCGCTACTCATACGAACACTTTGGTACCGTTAAATATTGCCTGCTACAAGGCGGAGTTAGACTTGCCGGCCTGCTGAATGAGATATACGGTTAAACAACTATATTTATGAAGCTCCGACATCTTTCTATTTTCATATAGCTTATGAACTAAAAAATAAGATAACCTTAGAATAATTCACAAAAAGCGGCGCCTTTACAACATATGTGAAGGCGCCGCTTTTTTTTGCCCAATTTTGCTATATAACCCTTTTTATAGCTGTTCCATTTTGCCATTTCTACCCTATTTTGCCCCTACTTTGCCTGTACTTAAAAACATTTCGCCTCTAAAAATAGTTATCTAGCAAAAATACGACTTATCCTTCTTCAAATATTTCCGTAAAGTCAACTCAGACACTAAACATCGATTCTTATCGCTTCAGCAAAACATATCGGAAAAGTATTTTTAAAGATCCTGCTCTGGCTGTTGATCTTTATAGTGGGCCTTGTTGTGCTTATCATTGTAGCTTTACAAATCCCAAAGGTACAGCATTTTGCCGCTCAACAAGGCGCTTCGTACCTGGCTAAAACCTTAGACACCCGTGTAGAAATAGGCGGTTTTACAACCGATTGGCGCAACTCTATTGTGCTGAAGGAGGTCTACCTAGAAGATCAGCAGCAGGATACACTCTGGTATAGCGAACGCCTGGGGGTAGACCTTAAAATTTTCTCGCTTCTGAAAGGAGAGGTTAACATAGGCACTATAGACCTGCAAAACGCCACTGCCAAGATCCACATCAGGCCCGACAGTAGCTCCAACTTCGACTTTATAACGGAGGCTTTTGCCACCGACACCACTACTACACAGGCAGATACCACGGCTTCGGCCATGAAAATTAACCTGGACCTGATCAACCTCGAAAATATATACCTCGACTTTAAAGACGAGGCAGGCGGCAATTTTATAAATGGTCGCATAGGCAAGTTTACCACCACCATGGACGAGCTGGACCTGGAAAACGAAGTGTACCGCGTTGATGATATTAACCTTCGAAACACTGCTTTTAGCTTTGTACAAACCAAACTGCCAGTAGAATCAGAATCGGAACCGCTCACCATGCAGTTCGGACTAAACCGTGTAGCACTTCAAAATATAAACCTTAGTTACCACAGCCAGGTGGCTAACCAGCGAATAGAACTAAAACTGGGCGAGTCGGAAGTGGTATCAGAAGCTATTGATATACCAAATGCTAAAATCGATTTAAAGAACTTTGACCTGCATAACACCTCCCTCGTGTATGTACAGGAGAAATATAAATCTGCTGATTCGCTCTCGGTAAATCCTGCCAGAACTGCCGAAAAGCTTGATGAAACTGTAGAGGAAACGCAGGGGCAGCCAGTGAACTGGGTTGTTAACCTGAACGAACTCGATGTTACGGGGCTTCAGGTGAAGTTCGACAACTTTAACACTCCGGCCCAACCCCGTGGCATGGATTATGACCACCTGCTGTTTAAAGATGTGGAACTGAATGCCCGGAACTTCCTCTTTAGCCAGGACCAGATAGGAATAGATCTGAACCAACTGAAGCTCGCCGAGAAGAGCGGGTTCCGTGTTAATAATTTTCAGGCAGCCATACGGGTAGACTCCAGCAGCGCCAGCCTAACCAACCTCGATCTGCAAACTGGCAACAGTAACTTTGGTCCAGAGATGGTGGTTCGGTACCCTTCTCTAGAGGCTGTGGCTGAGAACCCGGAGCTGATATCTTTTTCTGTTGATTTACAGAACAGTCGCATCGGCATGAAAGATGTTGGCATCTTTGCCCCCGACTTAACCGTAGATCCGGCTTTCCGCAAAGTTGCCAGTTCTACCATTAAAATTGACGGCCAGGCCAGCGGAGCTTTAAACGATGTAGTAACTATAAATAAATTACAAGTGGCTGGCTTGCAAGGCACCCTTGCCGATGTAAGTGGTACTGTAAGAAATCCAATGGACCCGGATCGGCTGTTCCTGGACCTGCGCATAAACCAACTGGCCACCACCCGCACCGATGTGCAGGCGCTGAGCCCGCCGGGTGTGTTACCGCCAGATATCCGCATTCCCAACAACATCAGCATGACTGGCAACTACCGCGGCACACTCACTAACTTCGATGCCGATGCCAACCTACGCAGCTCCGTAGGTAACATAACCGCTAACGTAGACATGCAACCCGGCCCGGCAGGTGCAGAACCTTTTAGAGCAACTGTAAATGTAAACCAGCTCGACCTGAGGCAGCTACTAGTAGATACACTGGGACTTGGCAAAGTGAGCATGCAGCTTACCGCTTCCGGCACCGGCATGGACCCTGCGACTATGCGCGCTCAGGTAAAAGCCAACATCAGAGAATTTAATTACAACAACTACACCTACAGCAACTTACTCGCAAACGCAACCATTAACCAGAATATCTACACAGTAAATGCTACTTCCGAAGACCCAAATGTAGACTTTGTGCTGAATGCTGATGTGAACATGCGCCACAGCGAGCAACCTGCCTACGCCTTCACACTTGAACTGGATAGTGTGGACCTGAAAGCGCTTAACCTTTACACCGAAGACCTTGGCATGAAAGGATTCGTGAAAGGAAACTTCAGAGGGTCCGATGCCAGCAATATTAGTGGTAACCTGGAAATGCGTGACTTCCTGATTCGCCAGAACCAGCAGACTTTCCCAATCGACTCGCTTGGCTTGAGCTTGGATCAAACCGGACCTGGCGTGGCTGTGCAGGTAGCCTCTAATATTCTGGATGCCAATATGCGCTTCCAAAACAGCCTGGCCACACTGCCTGTTGCACTCGAAAAACACTTCTCAAATTTCTTTGATCTGCACCCCGACCCACCCTACCCAGCCGATACGAACCTGGAAAACTTTAACGCCGAAATAAACCTGAAGCGCACCGACCTGGTTACCGCATTTGTACCTGATCTGGTAGCACTGAATATGGGAGGTCCTATTACGGCTTCTTATAATGCCCAGACGAATGAGTTGAACATGGATGCAGTCGTGAGCCTGGTTGAGTATATGGATTACGCTCTCCGAAATCTGGTTTTTCAGGTTAGAGGCAACCGCGAGCAACTGGGCTATGGTCTTAGCTTGCAGGAGCTATCTTCGCCCTCGCTTAAAGTGCAGAACGTGGCCCTGAACGGTGCCGCACGTGACAACGATATTTCCACTCGCCTCTCTATTTCGGAGAGCAATGGCAACGAGCAGTTCGTTATTGGTGGTTTGCTGAATAGCCTCGACACAGGCTACCGCTTCTCTTTTGCCCGCGACCAGCTCGTAATAAACGGCGACGCGTGGACAGTGCCGGAAGAAAACTACCTGCAATTCGACACAAACCTGCTCTACGCTAACAACATTCGCCTGGAACGCGGCAACAGCTTCCTGCTCATCGATAGTGAAGGTGAACTAGCCAGCAACGCTCCATTAAGAGTAGAATTTGCCAATTTCGATATTGCTTACCTGATGGAGTCTTTTCAGCAACAGGATAGTATGATAGCCGGCATTATAAACGGCAAAGCTACTATCCGGAACCTGATGGAAGGTACGATGGCCTTCACTTCTGATATTACGCTGTCTGAACTGGCTTACATGGGCATACCAGTGGGTAACATAGGCGTTCAGGCCGATACTGATGACGGTACCCGCTTTAACTTGCAGGCTGCACTTACCGGCAACGGCAACCAGATGAAAATTACCGGTTTCTACGAAGCACAGCCAACCGAAAGCCTGCTTAACCTCGATGCAAATATTGGCAGCATTAACCTGGCTGCTTTAGAAGGCTTTACAATGGGCATGGTAAAAGACATGGGCGGCAACGCAAGTGGCAGGCTCCGGATAACCGGCACCATAGATGATCCGAACATAAACGGTGACCTGAATTTTAACCAGGCTCAGTTTAATGTGGCTATGTTAAACTCTGTATACAGGTTGCAGAACGAACGGCTGGTATTTAATGAGCAAGGGATTAACTTCCCGAATTTTACCCTCACCGACTCTTTAGGCAACAACCTGGTAGTAAAAGGAAACGTGCTTACAGAAGATTACCTAGATTACGCCTTCGATCTTGGAATTACCTCCGACCGCTTTCTGGCTATGAACTCCACTGCCCAGGATAATGACCTGTTTTATGGCACCGTTTGGATTGGCACCAATGCCACCGTTACCGGCGATATAGCGCACCCTGTACTGGAACTGAATGTATCGGTGCTAGATGGATCTGACTTTACGGCCGTTATTCCAGCCGATGAGGCAGGGGCCGCAGAACGCGAAGGCATTGTAGAGTTTGTGCAATTAAACGATGCTCTCACGGCCATTGTAGGGCGCGAACTGGAAGACTCTTCAGCGGCAGGTTTTGTAGGGGCCGACATAAACGTGTCGCTAAAAGTAACCGATGCAACACCTATGACCATCATTATCGACCCGGCTACCGGCGATAATCTGGTAGTGAGAGGAAATGCAGACCCCTTAGTGATTGGTATCCTGCCAAGTGGACAGATTAACATGTCTGGTCGCTACGAAATTACCGAAGGTCAGTACAGCATGGATTTCTACGACCTGGTTTCCAGACAGCTTGATATTGCGGAAGGCAGCTACATTGCCTGGACCGGAGACCCGCTTTTTGCAGACATAAACATCACGACTATTTACAATGTCCGCACCGCTCCAATGGAACTCCTACAGGACCAGGCACAGGGCAATGTACAACCTGCCTGGCGAAACCAGCTGCCGTTCGAAGTGCAAGTTATTGTAACCGGCGAAATCATGAAGCCTGAAATCGGCTTCGATATTGAACTGCCGGAAGAAGAACGAGGAAGCGGTGTAGGTGCCCTTGTTACAGAACAATTAGCCGTGCTCCGCCAGGATGAAAATGAAATGAGCAAGCAAGTGTTCTCGCTGTTGGTTTTGGGCCGATTTATGGCACTGGACCCACTGGCCAGCTCTGGTGGCAGTCTGGCAGCCTCAGCAAGAGGTAGCTTAAGCTCCGTTATGACCGATCAGTTAAACGCCCTCACCGACCGCTATGCCGGCGGCTTAGGCCTGGAACTCGGCGTAAACTCTTACGAAGACTACTCAGGTGGCTCAGCAGAGGGCCGCACCGACCTGAATGTAGCGGTGCGCCAGCAGTTCCTCAACGACAGGCTAACTGTGCGGGTTGGTGCCGACATTGGGTTAGAAGGCCAGTCAGAGAACACTAACTCCATGAGCGGCTTCGGAGGCGATGTGTCGGTAGAATACTCCATTACCAAAGATGGCAGACTGCGGGTACGCGGCTTCCAGCGCAACCAGTACGAAGGTTACTTAGAAGGCGATGTGCGAGCCACCGGTCTCTCGCTCATATTTGAACGCGAGTACGACGACTTTTCAGACCTCTTCCGAAATGTGGAAAAACAGCAGGAGAAAATGGAGAGCAGAAGAAAAGAAAGTGCACAAAAATTAAAAACAGAGGTTATTGAATAAGTACTTTATGTCAGCAAACATACGTCGTTCACCCTTATACTTTGCAGCTACATTATTGCTCACCTTCCTTTTCTGGGGTTGCAGCAGCACTAAAACTGTGCCCGAAGGCGATGCCCTTTTTGCTGGCTTTAAGGTAAAGGTGCAGAATGAAAAAGATAGTAGCAAAAGGGAATCAGCACTCACAACAGAACTTGGCGGCACAGTACGCCCAAAGCCAAATGCTTCTATTTTCGGTCTTCGTCCTAAGCTTTGGATATACAATGCTTTTTACACCGAAAAAGAAAAAGGCCTCGGTCATTGGATTCAGAGCAAACTTGGAGAAGCACCGGTACTTCTCTCAGAGGTAGATACCAGCAGTATAAACGGTGTAATGAGTGCACGCCTCCACAACAAGGGGTATTTTGTAAATCAGGTAAGCAGCAGCACCACCATCAAAAAAAAGAAGGCCACCATAGACTGGACAGCCAAGGTAGGAGAACCATACCGCATCCGGAAAATAGCCTACACCTTAAACGATTCGTTGCCTGTTCACAAAGATATTCAGCAAACGCAGGCAGAATCGCTCCTGAAACCAGGCGACCCATACGACCTGGCAACCATGACGCTGGAGCGCACGCGTATCGATGGGCTTTTAAAGAACAAAGGCTATTTTTATTTTAGCCCCGACCTGCTTATTTTTAGTGTAGACACTACTGCAGGAGACCGAAAGGCCGATGTGCTGGTACGCGTCAAGAGTGCCGCCACCCCCAGAACCTTGCAGGCTTATAAACTTAATGATATATATATACACGCCGACTATTTCCTGAACGACAGCATCAGCACCAACGATACACTTGATGTACGCGGTTACCGCTATATCCCGAACGAAAACTATGTAAAGGCCAAGCACCTGCTCCGTGGCGTTTTTCTGTACCAGGACAGCCTGTACACTAGGCAAAACCAACTCCTGACGGTTAGCCGCCTCATGGGCCTGCCTGCCTACAAATTTGTGAACCTGGAATACGCCCAAGACACCACCTCCACCGATAGGCTCAATGCGTTTTTATATTTAACTCCAGCTTTAAAGAAATCCCTGCGGTTGGAGGCGCAGATGGTTAACAAAACCAATGGCTTTGCAGGCCCGGGCTTACTGGCTTCGTTCCGGAACCGGAATGCTTTTCATGGTTCTGAACTGCTAAACGTAGATTTTACCGGCACTTTCGAGAGCTTTGTAGGTGGCAGAGGTGCTGAACGTACAAACCCTGAAACAGGGGAAGAAAACCAGAACTCCAACTTAACATCTTACGAGCTGGGGGTACAGACAAACCTTACTATTCCGCACATTGTGTCGCCGTTCCGAATGCGGAACCTGCGCACTGAGTTTGTGCCGAAAACCCGGATTAATGTTGGTTTTAATTTCCTGAACCGGGTTAATTTTTTCCACATGAACTCCTATAATGCGTCCTATGGCTATAACTGGAGACCTAAGCAGACTATTACGCACGAGATTACACCTATTAACCTGCAGTTTGTACAACTGGCTCGAACGCAGCCAGCCTTTGAAGAAATCCTGAGAAACAACCGGCTTCTGCAGCGCAGTTTTGAAGAGCAGTTTATTATTGGCTCCATGTACCGCTTCACTTACAGCAACCAGGCCATAAAAGAACGCAGACACCAGTTCTACAACGATGCTTCAATTGATGTATCTGGCAACCTGGTTAATGCGCTGCAATCGCTTACAGGTTCCGACAGCCCTACAGATGAGACGCCTCGCACCCTGTTTGGGCAAACTTACTCTCAGTACTCCCGCCTTCAGAACGATTTTAGGTACTACCTGAAAGTTGGTGAGTCCAGCCAGATTGCTACCCGCTTGCTTACAGGTGTAGGCTTTTCTTACGGCAACTCCCGCACCATGCCCTACGTGAAACAGTTCTCCATTGGTGGTCCGAACAGTATTCGGGCATTCAGGCCACGGAGTGTAGGCCCAGGCACATATGATGTTCCTGACTCACTGCTTTTCTCGTTCTTCGACCAGACCGGCGACATCAAACTAGAAGGCAACGTAGAGTATCGTTTCCCAATCTTCGGGTTTGTTAAAGGAGCCTTGTTTGTAGATGCTGGTAATATCTGGCTCCTGCGCGAAACAGTTAATCCTACAACGGGCGAAGTTGACCGACCAGGAGGCGTCTTTAACACCAGTACCTTTATGAGCCAATTGGCAGTGGGTACAGGTTTTGGCGTTCGCGTCGATATTGAATTCTTTGTGATCAGACTCGACTTTGGCATACCGGTGCGCGTACCTTACCTGCCACCAGGCGAGCGAAACGTTATCAAAGACTTTAATTTTGGCTTTACCGGCGACACCGGTATGACGCTGAACATAGGCGTTGGTTATCCGTTCTAGCACATTAGGCAGAGGGTAATTATTCTAATAAAAAAGCCCTTCCGGAGCTAATTTAGCATTAAAACCTATTAGGCTTATTTATAGTAAAAGAAGAGACAGGCACCGGCTAAACCAGTGCCTGTCTCTTCTTTTATAGAGCAAGGTTAAATTTGCTTTTACTGTTATTATAGGTTTAATTTGGCACCAGCCTACAATAGGAAACTGTGTTACCTTACCGCAACATATCAGGCTCCCCAGCTTTAGCTGCAACCGGTTTGGTGGCAGCGTCGCATCACGTTTCGCTAAGTGATGTGGTGAACGGCTATTGCCTTTATTTCCTCACAGCTCCCAAAGCCTTTAATAAATAAGCCGGAACAAACCGGCCCCTTCTGCCCACTGCACAGGTGAGCGAGCCTGTTTTTGGCTACGCTTCCCCTACTCCTTTTCTTCAGTATTTTTCGGTTTGGTTATGTAACATGACAGGCAAAAGCATACCCGCTTTCGTGCCTCGCCGCTTTTTACTAAAAGAATAAGTAAGGCCGCAGCCGAGAGGCAGAAGCATGTTTACGCACCCCAATTAAAATATAAAATCAGTTAAAATGAACGAAGTATGAACAGCATGTATGTAACAGAAAAGGATTTCCAGCGTCTTCACACGCTGGTACAGTCGCAACGCATGACCAATTTTCCGGCTAGCTTGGAGGCACTGTGCAAAGGATTGAAACAAGCCAAAGTAGTTGCCTCAGAAGAGATACCGGAAGATGTAGTAACCATGAACTCTTTTGTGAAGCTGCAAAACCTGAAAACCGGAAGCGCCATGGAAATAAAGTTGGTTTATCCGAAAGATGCCGATGTGAACGAGCGCAAAGTATCGGTGCTTGCTCCTATTGGTTCTGCAGTGTTAGGTTGCCGCACCGGCGACGAAATATCCTGGACAGGCCCGCAGGGGAAAGTGGAGTACAAGGTAGTGGAGGTGCTGTACCAACCAGAAGCAGCCGGCGATATGTATTTATAGATGAGAGATCTTACCATAACACGAGCACCCGCTTCTAAACCACCTAATTGGTTCAAGAGCGGGTGCTCGTGTTAGGAATCAGCCCTGGTACCACTTTATGCTAAAAAGCCTCCGGAAGGCCATTTTCATTAGCATAATTGGTTGGCGGTAGTGCTATTCTGCTTTGTCCAGGTCTTTGGTGGCGGGTCCGGTAATTACGCGGCCGTATGGGTCGAAGCGGGAGCCATGGCAAGGGCAGTCCCAGGAGCGTTCTACATTGTTCCAGTTTACAATGCAACCCATGTGCGTGCACACAGCAGAACACTGGTGCTGCACTCCCTGCTCATCGCAGTAAACAGCTACTTTAGACATTCCTTTACGCATAATTTTGCCGGTACCTGGCATCACATGGGCCGGGTCGTCTACTTCTCCGCCAGTCACATAGTCTTTGAATTGCGCTGCTACGTTTAAATTTTCTTTCAGGAATTCTCCCGAAGATTTGAGATTGGTACGGGCCGGGTCGTAAAGTTTTTCCCAGGGGTTTGGCCTTCCCATAATCAGGTCCGTTATGAGCATACCGGCAATGGTGGCATGCGTCATGCCGTGGCCGGAGTCGCCGGTGGCAATGTATACATTCTTCGAATCGCCGGGGTTTCTGCCAATAAAGGCAAGCCCATCTACCGGTTCCAGTACCTGCCCTGACCAGCTGTACTGCAGCTCTCCTGCCATCGGGAATTTAAGGCGCATCCAACGCTCCAGGTCTGCCAGGTGTTTCTCAGGATGCTCCTCCTGCCCTGTTTTATGGTCGGCTCCTCCTACTATTAAGAGATCGGTACCTGCGGCGGTACTTGTTTGTTCGGTTCGGTCTTTATCGTTATCAGTGTCTGCATCAGTAGAGCTGCCATGGAGCAGCCGTACGTAATGGTAAGGGTCTTGCATGTCCCAGTACAAGTTATCGGGCACAACGCCACGTGGCACGGCAGCCGCCACCACATAGGTTCTGTAGGGAGCCTGCTTGGTATGCATGCTAAACATGTTGCTGACAGGTGAATTTGTAGCCACCACCAGCTGGTTTGCCGAAACAGCAAAATCCTCTTCTGATACAACGGTAACTACTGGCCCGGTATCGAACCTCACAATTTTTGTTTCTGTAAAAATCTGTCCGCCTGCTTCCAGAAAAGCAGCACTCACTCCTGCCAGGTATTTGAGCACATGGAAACGAGCCTGGTTAGGGAACTGCAGGCAAGGCAAAGCAGTAAGTGTATCTACCGGGCATTTTTTCCGCAGCACCACATCGAGCCATCCAATCTTCTGCAGAGCCTCCAGCTCTTGTGTCAGTTCCTCCTCTTCTTCGCGATTGTTGGCAAAAAGGTAGCCATCAATGCGCTTAAATTCACAATCGATGTTGAGGTCTTTGGCTATTTCTTCAATTTTATCAATAGCCTTCCCATGGCTCTGTGCAGCCAGGCGGGCTCCTTCTACACCAAACAGCCTCACCAGCTCTGTAAAGCGGTCATCGAGGGCATTAGCCAGGTGAGCAGTGGTTCGGCTGGTCTCGCCGCCTGCAATTTTCTTTGCTTCCACCACCACCACATGCTTCCCCTCTTTGGCTAGCAAATAAGCCGTAGTCATACCCGCCAGACCGGCGCCTACCACACACACATCGCAGGTTATGTTGTCGCGCAAGGGAGTGGTGGCTGGCATTTGAATGTTCTCGACCCAAACAGGTAAAGTTGCTCCAGATTCTCTTTTCATAGTAGTATTGTTTTAGCGTTTGCTTAGCAGCAAAACATGAATTGCACACGCCAATAATATTGGTTGCTTATTGCATTGGATTACGGCTGCTTTGGATGAATTGTTGATAAATGCGCACGAATTGTTGAGGCAGGTCCAGCTTTCGCTTACTTTTGATTTTGGAAAGTACTGACAAGCTGTTAGTGTTGCGGTCACACTATCGCTTTTGAATATCCGTTTTCTTTTAAAACCATTTTTGTATGCAAACCATTACCTGGCAACACTTTGAACAAACAGATATTAGAGTAGGCACCATACTGGAAGCAATTGATTTTCCGGAAGCCCGAAAACCTGCATATAAGCTGCTGGTGGACCTCGGCCCGCTAGGCATTAAAAAATCCAGCGCACAGGTTACCAAACTTTACTCTAAGGAAGAACTAATCGGCAGGCAGGTGCTCTGTGTAACGAACCTGGGGAACAAGCAAATTGGCAAGTACATCTCAGAGGTACTGGTAACCGGTTTTGAGGACGAAAACAAGAACATAGTCTTGGCACAGCCCGCTACTCCTGTACCTAACGGAAGCAAGTTGATGTAGGAGGTTGCGAAATGAAAAATTTAGTGTGTTAATTGGAGAGGTCGGATTGGTTCCTACTTTTCTATTTGATAGCATTCTTTACTCATCAGAAAAAGTCTGTAATCTAATTTCCAAAGACAGCAGGAACAAAAGAATCCCTTAAGGAGCAAATCCATTACAAAAATTGAAGTTGAACCAAACAGGTACAGGAGCAGCATAGGCTATCAACCATCCGACCTCGTTATTAGTCAAAAATTTCTGATTACGGTGAGGGCGAAGCTTTCTTACCAACTAGCGTAAATAATTTATTTCTGTTGTAAAAACTAAAACAGGTTACTTGCTTATAGCATCAAAACACATTTTCGGCCTTACCTTGGTGAACCAGGTTTAACCGCCTCGAAGCGGGGTATTTCGAAGACAATCATTATGAAATACCCCGCTTCGAGGCGGTTAAACGTTTTTCATAACATAAGGCACTGCCTGGTTTCATGCCATTACCAATTGCATAATTCATTAAATCCTACAAAAAAAAACTGGCCACCCCATAAGTAGGAAAGCCAGTAACCTGCCGCACTAATAGCAGCTGTATCCCTGACATCTTTGGATATCCAGATTAACTTCGGTATACTTCGGCAAAATTCGGTATTCTTCGGCAAAACTTGTAAAAATGCAGAAATGGATGTTCTAAAGAGAAATAATGTAACGGTAATTGGCACAGGTGAGAAAGCTATGATATTTGCCCATGGTTATGGTTGCGACCAGAACATGTGGCGTTTTATAACACCGGCTTTTAAAGATGAGTATAAAATTGTACTTTTGGACCTTGTTGGTGCCGGCAAGTCAGACAGTACAGCTTTTAATAAAGTAAAGTATGAATCTCTGAACGGCTATGCTGACGACATACTGGAAATATGCTATGCCTTGGATTTATGGCATACAATTTTCGTAGGCCACTCTGTAAGCTCTATGATCGGTGCGCTTGCTGCTGTAAAGGAACCAGACCGTTTCGAGAAGCTGGTAATGATTGGTCCGTCGCCTTGCTACATCAACAGTGATGGCTATGTAGGAGGTTTTTCCAAAGAAGATATAGAGGAATTACTGGATTCGTTGGATAGCAATTATCTGGGATGGTCTGCCGCCATGGCTCCGGTAATTATGGGTAACCCTGACAAACCGGAGCTGGGAGAAGAACTGACCAACAGTTTCTGCCGTACTAACCCTGAAATTGCGAAGCATTTTGCTCATACCACGTTTCTTTCTGATAACCGTGCAGATTTAAAAAATATAAAAACAAAGGCTCTCATTCTGCAGTGCTCCGAAGACGTAATTGCGCCATTGGAAGTAGGCAATTTTGTGCATAAACAAATAGAGAACAGCGAAATGATTGTGATGGAAGCTACAGGCCACTGTCCAAACTTAAGCGCGCCTGAAGAGACAATTGCTGCGATCAGATCGTTTCTGGAGCGTACAAACAAATAATGGGAAAAGAAGAGGATATATTTCGGGTTACGTACAATGGAGTGATAGACGAAAGTGCTGAGGATCTCTATGAGAATGCTCCGTGCGGTTATCTCTCTACTTTACCCGATGGTACCTTCTTAAAAGTTAATAAAACGTTTCTGGATTGGGTCGGCTATAAGCGGGAGGAGCTCCTGCACCAGAAGAAAATTCAGGACCTGTTGCCCATAGGCGGTAAATTATATTACGAAACGCACTATGCACCGCTGCTCCGGATGCAAGGCTTTGTGAACGAAATAAATTTCGCTTTCAAAGACAAAGAAGGGCAACAGCTTCCCGCTTTGGTTAATACGGTACAAGTAAAAGGAGATGACGGAAATCCATTGCTAAACCGTTCCACCGTATTTAACATCACCGACCGGAAGAAATATGAACAGGAGCTACTCAGGGCAAAGAAAGAGGCAGAAGAGGCCGCCAAGGTAAAAGCTGAGTTCCTGTCTACGGTTAGCCATGAGATTCGCACGCCTATGAACGCGATCATCAGCATCGCGAATCTTCTCCAGGAAATGGATCATACGCAGGAGCAGAAAGAATACTTCCGGATCCTGAAGCTTTCTGCCGATAACCTGCTCCATCTCATCAACGACATCCTGGACCACAGTAAAATAGAGGCAGGCAAAGTAACCTTATCCGAAAAGAACCTGAGCCTGCGAGAGCTCGTGTACTCTCTACTTTATAGTGTAAATGTAAAGGCAGAAGAAAAGAGCCTGGAAATTAAAGTGGACATTGATGAGAGACTGCCTGCCTTTGTGATGGGTGATCCTGTTAAAATCAGTCAGGTTCTCACCAACCTGCTCAGTAATGCCATTAAGTTCACAGACAAAGGCCATGTAGCCCTGAGGCTGCAAGTGCAGGAATTAGACGAGAAAGTGGTTTCGGTAGATTTTTATGTTCAAGATACCGGAATAGGCATTCCGCAGGACAGGCTGGAAAAGGTATTCGAGGAGTTTACGCAAGCCAACTATGAAATTAACTTAAAGTACGGCGGCACTGGCCTGGGGCTTACCATCAGCCAAAAGCTGCTTGCTCTCTATGGCAGTAAATTATCGGTAGAGAGTGAAGAAGGAAAGGGCACACAATTCTTTTTTAACCTCCGCCTGAAACTCGGCAAAGAAGTTCCCTCTCAACCAGAAGAAATCGCTGCCAGCCAGGAAACAGCTATCAAGGGTGTAAGGCTGCTGCTAGTCGAGGACAACCCCGTAAATGTGCTGGTTGTTTCGAAGTACCTTAGGAAATGGGGTATAAACTTTGATGTAGCAGTGAATGGTGTAGATGCAGTAGAGAAAGTAAAGCAGGAGAATTACGAACTGGTTCTGATGGACCTGCAGATGCCGGAGATGGATGGCTACCAGGCTACCTCTACCATACGGAGCCTCGCAGGAGACAAATACAAGCGGCTACCTGTTATTGCGCTCTCAGCTTCTGCCAGGTACGATTACAAGGCGCGGATAGAGGCAGCAGGCATCCAAGACTTTATCAGTAAACCATTTAATGCCAAAGAGCTTTTTGACAAAATTGCCTTTTACTCCCATCGGTCAGAACAGGAACCTCTGGCAACCGCAGAGCCGGCAAAAGCAACAGTGCATAAAATTTCTACCCCTGGTGCTCCTGTATTAACACTGGATACTCTACTGGAAATGCTGGATGGGAACGAAAAGGACTTGGAAGAATTAGTGATTATGACGATCCGGAATTTTAAAAGCTACAAAATAGAATTCCAGGATGCCCTCAATGCCTTTGACCTGAAAAATTATCGGTTTCACCATCATAAAATTAAGATGACCTTGGAACTAATGCAGGCAGTAAGGCTGCAGACCGCCATAGAAAGAGGTAGAAAATTTCTTGAAGATGGCACAAAAAACAAACAAGAGCAGGAAGAGATCAGGTCTGCAATTAACCAGGAACTCGAGACGGTTTTGTTAACTCTGAAAGAAATACTCAGCAGCAGGTGGCACCATTAAGACGAATAAAGATAAATATTCAGGCCCAGTCAAACTCCTAAATTTTCTAAACCTCATGTCAGGCTAAACCCAATCCGGCTGCACCAGCGCCCAAAATAACTACATACAAATTAATAAAACGGTTGAAATTCCCGCTTTTGTTTTTGTAATGGTTTCGTGTTTAGTTTCCAGGAGTACTTACAAAACAGAAAAGGACACTATTCGTGTCCTTTTCCTTTGAAGCTTTCCAATTTAACTCTGGAATTAACTTCTGATTATATTTACGCAAGCAGATCGTCAATGTTACTTCCTTTGAAAGATTTTTTTAATCAGCTTAATCCTTAGCTTTTACAAACACAAACTATCCTTCCTCAGCCAGCAAACCTGGCTATAAGAATGCCCTTTTATTTAGAATAATCTGATAAGCATTTGTTTTGCTCTTCTAAGCAAAGATAAGAAGAAACAAAATGCTTCATTAAAAAGCCAGTTCCAAACCACGGCGCCTCCTCAGACAAGTAAACTGCTCCTAAACAAAGCGTAGCAATGGGTTAAAGTTAGAGTACTCCGGCCCTAACTACTGGGCAGATTTGTTAGTTTTTCTCATTCTGTCCCTATACTTTTGTCTAAAACCTGTACCTTTCCGGCAGGCAATCTGTAGACTAACCTCAGGCAAATACCTGATTTACAGTGTATCTTTATCTTAACACTTTTCCCCATGGACGAACTTTTAGCAGCCCGACTACAAATGGCCATTTCGCTTGGCTGGCACATTGTATTTGCCTGCATTGGCATGACCATGCCCATTCTAATGGCATACAGCGAATGGAAATGGCTTCGGACTAAAGAGCAGGTATACATAGATTTGGCAAAAGCCTGGTCTAAGGGTGTGGCCATATTTTTTGCAGTGGGCGCCGTTTCAGGTACAGTTCTCTCTTTTGAACTGGGCCTGCTTTTCCCGGTTTTTATGGAACATGCCGGGCCTATTTTTGGAATGCCTTTTTCTTGGGAGGGCACGGCTTTTTTTGTAGAAGCAATTGCGCTGGGCGTTTTTCTCTACGGCTGGGACAGGCTGAACAAATGGGTACACTGGCTTTCGGGTGTAGTAGTAGGCGTATCAGGAGTGTTGTCGGGTATATTTGTGGTATCCGCCAATGCCTGGATGAACAGCCCCTCGGGCTTTACCTGGGAGAACGGGAAGGCTTCTAACATAGACCCTGTGGCAGCCATGTTTAACGATGCCTGGTTTACGCAAGCCCTGCACATGACCCTGGCGGCCTTTGTGGCCACAGCCTTTGCCGTAGCCGGTGTGCATGCTTTTTTGCTGCTCAAAAACAAGCAAAACGAATTTCATAAAACTGCAGTTAGAATTGCGCTGGCCTTTGGTGCAGTGGCAGCCTTTCTGCAGCCCATTAGCGGCGACATTTCTGCAAAAGACATTGCAGAGCGGCAACCCGCAAAGCTGGCTGCGCTGGAGGCGCTCTACCACACCAGCCAACCTGCTGACCTGGTAATTGGTGGCATTCCTAACGACCAGGAGGAACGCGTAGATTACGCGATTCATGTGCCGGGCTTTCTGAGCTTTTTGGCCCACGGCGATTTTGATGCGGAAGTAATCGGGCTAGACCAGTTCCCAAAAGATGAACGACCACCTGTACTGATTACGCACATTGCCTTTCAGATAATGGTCGGCATTGGATTTTTGCTGGCATTTGCCGGTTTCCTTTATCTCGTATTTAGTGCCCGCTGGAAGCATATGCTCTCTAAGACCTGGTGGCTATGGTTTATTGCCTGCCTTACCCCTCTCGGCTTTATTGCCGTAGAAGCCGGCTGGACGGTAACCGAAGTAGGCCGCCAACCCTGGATTATTCACGGCATCATGAAAACAAAAGATGCTGTTTCGCCTATGCCGGGGCTGCAGTACTCCCTTTACATGATATCGGTGGTGTACCTGTTGCTTACCCTCATTATTATCGGGTTAATGCGCAGGCAAATTGCAACCATTGAGACCTATTATCCATCGGCCAGAAATAAAACGGAATAAGTTATGCTGCAGATCATCATCATCATTCTAGGTGTTTCTTTTATCCTGTATACCTTATTGGGCGGGGCAGACTTTGGGGCTGGCATAGTAGAGACTTTTGCAGGCAAGAAAGGAGAGAAAATTGTCTCCAAAGCCATCGCGCCTGTTTGGGAAGCCAACCATGTGTGGCTGATTCTGGCCATTGTGATTTTGTTTACCGGTTTCCCGCTAGTATACTCCACCATTAGCGTGGCGCTGCACATTCCGCTGATGGTTATTCTCATTGGTATTGTACTACGAGGCTCCTCCTTTACTTTCCGGCACTACGATGTTGCCAACGACAAAAGCCACGCCTACTATACCATTTTCTTCAAGGCGTCGAGCTTTATTACGCCCATTTTTCTGGGCATTACGCTTGGTGCCATGATGCTGGGCGATATCAGCCTAGAGAACACAGGTAGCTTTTACCAACAATACATCAGGCCTTGGTACAATTTATTTTGCCTGACCATGGGCTTTTTTTCTGCCTCCCTTTTCGGCTATATTGCAGCTGTATTTTTAATAGGGGAAGCAGGCTACCTGATTGAGCAGAAGAGGTACATCAGAATCTCTAAAATATTCCTGTTTCTGACTATTAGCATGGGAGTACTCGTTTTTGTGGTAGCGGAACTACAGCAGCATCATTTGTTTAACGAGTTTTTTCAGTCCGGTATAAGCCTTGTTTCGTTTGGACTAGTGGTATTGCTCACGCCAGTGGTGTATTATCTATTCAGCCACCCCAACACCGTGTACTTACGGGCAGCTATTAGTGTGCAGGTTACCTTAATTATGTTAGGCTGGTTTGCCATTCAGTTCCCGATTCTGGTGTACGAAAGAAATGGCAACCACCTCACGTTTTACAACACGCAGGCTCCTACTGCCACACTGCATCAGCTCCTCCTTGCATTGTTTGTCGGTTTGCTTCTGGTAATTCCAGCCTTTTATTTTTTGTTTAAAGTATTCAAAGATAACAAGGGCCAAAATGTCAATCATTAGCGAAACAGACCCTTACCCGCCTATCTGTTAAAATGCCTCCGGAAGGCCATTTTCATTAGAAGAATCTGTAGGCTGCGCCAAATTAAAAATTAAAAACCAAGAATTAGTATGGCGCCAACATCCTCGCTTATGACGGCTATTCCCAGGTTAAAATTAAGTTGGAGGAGAACTAATAAAGTCCAGTGCTCAAAAACGCTAAAAAGCCTCTGGAAGTCCAAAATAATTAGAATAATTTGAGTGATACGGAGCGTGCTAAGCTTGACTTATGTATCACGGCAACAAGCTACGAAGCTAGCACCTCTGCCAGGTGCACCATTTGAGGCTCCACTGTCTGAGCGTTCAGCGAGTGGGGGTAGGAGCCCTCGATTTGGAGCATCTTGATTTTTTTGGTTCTTTTTGTATCAAGACAAAAAGAACAAGAAAGTAGGCAATGAAACAGCTACAGTCTCAATAAAGCAAGAAAAGCAGCTATGGGAACTTAAACAGTAAAAACTATTGCTTTCGGCTCTCGCCCACAAGATCCTTTCAGGATGACAAAAGATGAAAGGCAGGCAATATCATTCCCCCTGTCTTTTTCTCTGCATCGCTGTGAATCAAACCTTCTCCCCTACCTTACCATACTTTGCAGAAACTCCCGCACTTCACGTGTGTCGTACTCGGCCATACCCTCCTGGCGAGCCACAATTTTACCTTCGGGCGAAATAATAAAAGTGGTTGGAATAGAATTGCTGTAAAGTTCCTCCGGAAACTGACTGGCCGGCATGTACACCGGAAAAGTAAAGCCTTTTCTATCAATAAACTTCTGCACCTTCTCCTGCCCCCCATTATCTACCGACAACATGACAAAGGAAATTTTATCAGAGCCAACTTTTTCGTATAAGCCCTGGATATTGGGCATTTCGGCTACACAAGGCGGGCACCAGGTGGCCCAAATATTCAGAAACACTACTTTGCCATGCAGGCTCTCAAAATTTACAGTGTTTCCCTGCAGGTCTGTCATCTGGAAGCCGGCACCTACCATGTCTGCCGGACTGGTGGCTAAAACAGCGGCAGTCTCTGCAGCACCTGGAGTTGCTTCCGAAGCGGGTACTTCGGCCTTTTTAAACCCAGTTGCCAGCAACAGCCGCTGCACCTGCCCTATTGTTTCTGTATGGAGCCCGGTAAGGTAAAGAACAGCGAAAATAGCCACCACCACGGCCCATCCCGGAATAGCACGAAACGAAAATGTAAACTTATTCATACCGATTGCTTTTAGTTTTAATTACCGGCGCCAAATTTTTTCGGACAATGGCTACAGCAATAAGTTAAGGTAAGCTGTTTTTTCAGCCAAAGCCTAAAAAGAACTCAAAAATTTATTTCTTAGAGCTACTTCTATGCTTTATAGAACCTTTAACACGTTATTGAAGACAAGGAAAAATAGCTAATTTAGCCTGAGCGATAAACCAAGGAAGTACATTGCACCTTTACGACACCTATTCTATCCATACCCAAAGTTAAAGGAGACTGGTAGCCAAAAAATAAGACGAATGAAGATACAACAGTTTGAAGACAAAGGCTTGGCCCACTACAGTTATGCCATTTTAAGTGAAGGTCTGGGCGAAATCGTGTTAATAGACCCTGCCCGCAATCCGCAAACTTATTATGATTTTGCCGAGGCTACAAAAGCAACCATTGTGGCTGTGATAGAAACTCACCCGCATGCCGATTTTGTAAGCTCCCACCTCGAAATACACGAAACTACAGGTGCCAACATTTACGCACACAGCATGGTTGGCGCCGACTATCCTTATAAAGCTTTTGATGAAGGAGCCGTACTTGAAATTGGCAACTTAAAGCTAAAGTCGCTGCACACACCAGGTCACTCACCCGATAGCATTTGCATTGTGCTGGAGCATGAAGGCAAAGACAAAGCCGTGTTTACCGGCGACACGCTTTTTATTGGGGATGTAGGCCGGCCTGACCTGCGGGAGAGTGCCGGCAGCATGACCGCCAAGCGCGAAGAACTGGCCCACCAAATGTACCACAGCACACGCCAAAAACTGATGCACCTGGCTGACGATGTAGTGGTTTACCCCGCTCATGGCGCAGGCACTCTATGCGGAAAATCGCTAAGCGATGCCAATAGCAGCACCATAGGGGCAGAAAAAACAGGCAATTATGCCCTGCAGGAAATGAGCAAGGAAGCTTTTGTAAAACTCCTGACAGAAGACCAACCATTTGTACCAAAATACTTCGGCTACAATGTGGGCCTGAATAAACAGGGTGCACCAGCTTATAAACCAACTTTAAAAATGGTGCCCCGATTGGCTGCTAACTACCAGCCTGAAGAAGGTGCCGTAATAATTGATGCCCGCAACGAAAAGGTGTTTAAGCAGAGCCACTACAAAAGTGCTTTCAACATCCAGAACGGCACTAAATTCGAAACCTGGCTAGGTAGCATTGTAGATCCGAAAGAAAATTTTTACCTGGTAGCGGCTACCGAAGCAGAACTGGATGAACTGATTGCAAAGGCTGCCAAGATTGGGTATGAACTCCTGATAAGAGGTGCTTTTGTGCAAAGCAGACCGGCCAATGCCTCTTCTCCGGAAATAAATATTGAAGCGTTCCGTCAGAACCTGCGTGAGCATACCATAGTGGATATCCGCAATGGGTCGGAGTTTAAAGACGGGAAATATTTCGAAAATGCCATTAACATTCCGCTACCAGAGCTGCGCGAGCGGGCAACCGAAATCCCGACTGGCAAACCAGTGGTAATACACTGTGCGGCTGGTTATCGTTCTGCCGCCGGAAGCAGCATTGTAGAAGCCGCGCTACCCCAAGCACTAGTGCTGGACCTTGGTGAGGCAGTAAATAATTTTAAGAACGACAAAGAATAAAAATTAAATGGTAACAGGAAACCAATCGAAGCGTTACTAGCCGAAGTATTTGCTTCCTGTTACTCCTTCAGATAGTATAAAGACGTTGTGAGAGTATTGTATCTTACAAAATGCAAAAGCAAACCACTTCCCCTCCAGGTTTACAATTAAGTGACTGTAATGTTTGCTTATGCTTTGTTGAAAAAGGTTAGGGCTGCTGCTCAACCGGCAGCGTCACGTTTTTAACCGCACTATCGGCTCTTACCTGCGCCCGCGACTCCCTAATGCTCAGCGTATCAATAATTACCTCATAGAGCCGATCCATCTCCGCAATGTTTTCAAGGTAATAACGGTAGGTGCTACGAAACTGCTCCTCGCTTACCTCGTGCTGGTTCAGAATTTCTTTCTGATAATGATTGAACGTCATTAAAGCTGTATCGGGGTAGGTTAGGGCTCTTTCTACCCGTGCTTCTGCCGTGTGCACATCGGCCAGGATGCGTATCATTTTTTCTTCAGGAATAAAATTCGCTGGCTTTTGAGGCTTTTTTTCGCCACAGCCTATCAGGCTGATACAAAAAAGTAGGTAGAAAAGTCTTTTCACGGGTGTAAAATACGATAATTAGTCATAATTTTAAAATCTGACGCCATGCTGCAAAGCTATGAAAGAGCTGATACAAAAGCTGAGAAAATATGAGATCCGCATCCGCAAGGCCATCACCACGCAGATGCAGGGCGATTTCCATTCTGTTTTCAAAGGCACGGGGCTTGAGTTCGACGACGTAAGGGCATACCAATACGGCGACGATGTGCGTTCTATCGACTGGAACGTATCGGCAAAAGGACACGGCACTTTCGTCAAAACGTACCGGGAGGAGAAAGAGCAATCGGTGTTTCTGATGCTCGATGTAAGCGCCTCGCAAACCATCGGCACCGGGGCGCAGCAGAAAATAGACGTGGGGAAAGAAATCTGTGGCGTGCTGGCCCTGTCGGCGGCCAGGCAGCAAAGCCAGATCGGCATTATCTGCATCAGCGATAAAAAAGAAAAATACATTAAACCGGCCAAGGGCATAGAGCAGGCTTATACTATTGTTAAGGCCCTCCACGACCTGCAACCAGTTTCTACCAGAACCAGCCTTTCGGCAGGAATTAAGTTAACGCTGGACATTATAAAGCGGCGCAGCATTATTCTGCTTATTTCCGATTTTATTGATGTGGAGTACGAAAAAGAGCTGGCCATGCTTGCTAAACGCCACGACCTGATTGTGATGCAACTGCTCGATGTACGGGAACAGAAACTGCCTAATCTGGGCATTGTGCCGGTACTCGACAAAGAAACCGGCCGCACCATCTGGCTCAACACATCCGGCGAAGAGTTTAAGCGCCGCTATTTTACCCAATATGCCGAAAACCAGAAAAAGGTAGCCCGCATCTGCCAGAAGTACCAGGCCAATTACCTGGCCATTCAAACAAACGAAGATTACGTGCCACAGCTGGTCAACTTGTTCCGGCTTCGAAACAAATCATCTAAAAAGAGTGCGTAAGTATATCCTGTCTTTTATTTTATGGTTGGTGCTGCTGCTTCCCGTGCTGGGGCAAGAGCTGGCAAAGCCAGTGGGCTGGTTCAGCCGCAAATCCATTAAGCTTGGGGAATTGGTACAGTACACGCTCGTGCACCGTCACGAATCTTCCCGCGAAGTTATTTTACCCGACTCCAGCTTCAACTTCAGCCCGTTTGAGTTGGTGCAAAAAAGTTACTTTCCAACCTACACCAAGGCTGGCATCAGTACCGACAGTGCGATTTACACCCTTCGAACCTTCGAAACCGACAGCCTGCAACAACTGGCACTGCCGGTTTATGTGCTCGATGGCGAAGATACGCTGCAGGTGCTGGCAAACCCGGTATCGGTAAAACTACAGCAACTGGTGCCTCAGGTGCAGGAGCCACTTGTCTTTAAATCAGAAACAGAACTGGTTTTTGTGGAGGAACGCTTTAACTGGCCCAATTTGCTGCTCTGGACAGTAGCCGGCGTAGTTTTCCTCAGCCTGATCTGGTTTATCTTCGGGCAGGCCATCAAAACCAAATACAAGCTGTACCGCCTTCGCAAAGACCATGTGTACTTTACCTCGCGCTACAATTCGCATGTAGACCGTTTTGTAAAATCGGGGTATGGGCAGAGCTTGGAGAAGGCCGTTTCGTTGTGGAAAAATTATCTTACCAAGCTGGAGCGGAGTGCCATCAATTCCTTCACTACAAAAGAAATAGTGATGTTTTACAACGACAACGAGGAAGTAAACACCGCCCTCCGCCTCTGCGACAGGGCCATATACGGCAACATGGCCGAAGCCGACCCTGAAACAGGCAAGGCACTGCACATGCTGCGCCGCTTTGCCAAGAGCCGCTACAAACACCAACACGACCTGACCAGAAATGCTAAGACAAAGCGATAACTTGTGGGACTGGCTCAGCCCGGAATGGTTTAGCTACGGCACCCTCTCCTCTTTTGACTGGGTGTATCCAATCGTGCTATATGCTCTGCCTGCCATTCCGCTGCTTTTCCTGCTCAAAAATCTAGTCCGAGCAAATTCGCGCAACAAGCTCGACATGGCCATGTTTGAAGGCGATGTAAAATGGCACTGGACCAGCTTGCTGCGCTTTCTGCCCGACATGGTTTTTATGCTGTTTATGGCGCTGGTGCTCCTGGCGCTGGCAAGGCCCCAGCAGGTGAACGAGCAAATAGAGCAAACCGCAGAAGGCATAGACATTGTACTGATGCTGGATGTTTCGGGCTCTATGGAGCTGGCCGACATTACACCAAACCGCTTGGAAGCAGCCAAAGAAGTAGCGCTTAATTTTATTGACGGGCGGGTGCAGGACCGCATCGGGCTGGTGGTATTTGCCGGCGATGCCTACTCCCTCGCCCCCCTCACCACCGATTACCAGCTGCTGCGCGAAAACATAAACTCCATCGCCTTTAAAATGATACCCAACGATGGCACCGCCATCGGCAGCGCTCTGGCCATTGCCATAAACCGCATGCGCGAATCAAATGCCAAAAGCAAAGTGGCCATTCTGATAAGCGATGGTGAAAATACGGCCGGCAGCCTCGATCCGCTTATGGCAGCCCGACTAGCCTTTGCACATCATATCAAACTTTATACAATCGGTATCGGTAAGGATGGCCAGGTTCCGTACCAGCCAGATACCAACGGGAAATTGATTTATGTGGAATCGACCTTAGATGAAACCAGCATGCGCGAAATTGCCCGGATAGGCGAAGGTCAGTTTTTCAGAGCCGATACCAAAGACGCGTTGCAGGCTATTTTCACCAACATAGATCGCTTAGAGAAAACAGAAGTAACCGAAAAACGCTTCCGCGACACCCGCGACTATTACCAGGTGTACCTGAAGTGGGCACTGGTATTGCTCTTAGGCTGGATGCTTCTCAAAAACACCTTTATAACTAATGTACTGGAAGACTGAGATGCGGCGGCTAAACCACTACTCCGGAAAAATTAAAACGTTTTATGCAACGGTTGCGTTTTCGGGGCTAAGAAGGGCATTGTCGTATACAATTATTTTTACCTCCGGAAGGCCATTTTCATTAGAAGAATTTGCCCGACTACCAATTTCAGGACTTTGATTGTAGTTGATAAACGGTTCTTCCAGAAAGGTTTGAGAGTAGTATAGGTCTATCGCTACTTATACTTTTATGAGCAAAATTTATTTAAGTGAATAAATGCATTTTTGTTTATGCGGTTACAACATCTAAAAAAGCCGGATCATTTATTGGCTAATTCTTAAAAAAAAGTTAAACTTATTTTATATTATCAAACTACGGACATCAAAATGCCTACTATCGCTGATAATATCCTTTTTTTCGACGAGAAGCTCCGAAATACGCCTTGCCGCCTGGTAGCCGTTTCTAAAACGCACCCAGTGGCTGCAATTCAGGAAGCTTACAATGCCGGTCATCGGCTGTTTGGCGAAAACAAGGTACAAGAGCTACTGGAAAAACACGAACAGCTCCCCCACGACATTGAGTGGCACCTGATTGGGCACCTGCAAACAAATAAAGTAAAGCAGATCGCCAGCTTTGTGAACACCATACAATCTGTAGACAGCCTGAAACTACTGCAGGAAATTAACCGACGCGCCGAGGCCTGGAACAGAACCATGCCCATTAACTGCCTTCTCCAGATTTCTATTGCCGACGAAACCACTAAGTTTGGCATGAGCTACGAAGAGGCAGTAGCCCTGCTGCAATCAGAGGAGTACCAGGCCATGAAATACATTCGTATAACCGGCGTAATGGGTATTGCCACCAACACCGACAATCAAGATAAGCTACGCCAGGAGTTCAGATACTTGCGTGAGTGCTTTACCAACCTCAAAGAAACGTTCTTCTTCGCAAACCAGGATTTCACTGAAGTCTCGATGGGCATGACCTCCGATTGGGAATTGGCACTGGAAGAAGGCAGCACCATGATACGCGTAGGAAGCGGCATATTTGGTGCCCGCGACTACAGTAAATAACCCCGATCATCACAACTACTTTATACAAACACTAACTAGCATAACACCAGCACTATGACACATGATGCAGCAAGCAATGAAACCAGGTACAACCAATTCATAGAAGAGGTTGTGGCCACTGGCACCGTATGGGGGTTATCTAAAGATGACGCATGGGCTACCTCCTCCTCCGCTGACTACGAAGATGAAGATGTGATCTTGTTCTGGTCTGATGAAGATAGCGCCAAAGCCTGTGCTGAAGACGATTGGGCAACTTACCAGACAGAGTCTGTTACGCTTATGGATTTTTTAGAGAACTGGTGCGTGGGCATGTACGGCGACGAACTGATTCTGGGAACAAACTGGACGCCTGATCTTTCGGGCAAAGAGGTAGATCCGCTGATAGTGGCGCTTGATATTGTAAACCTGCTCAAAGAGCGAGGCGAAACTCTGGAATTTACCCAATACGACAATCAGGAAGAATTTGAAAAGCAATTAATCGAAGCCCTGGAAGGCGAAGAAGATTAAAGCTTACCCTGATCAGGAAGAATACGTGAAGCTGTAATGCAAAGCTATTACGGGCAGGTTCTTTCTGAATTCAGGTGTACACCACTTATAAGAAGGCCATTGCTACACATTTGCAGCAGTGGCCTTTTTTGTAATTTAACAAGCTGCTGGCAACGGCCTATGTTAACTTATTATCAAGTTTGCATCCCGATTTTATTAATTGTGCAGAACATTACAATTTTGCCGCATATCAACCCGATGCCAATGAACCGTAACCGATTCTGTTTTTTCCTTCCTTTCCTGCTGCTACTGAGCTGCACCAACCAAATGAGCAAAACCTCTCCCACTACTGCTACCTCGCTTCCTGCCTTCGATAAAGAAGGCCACCGGGGAGCCCGTGGCTTAATGCCAGAAAACACAATTCCGGCCATGCTCAAGGCGCTGGAGCTCGGCGTAACCACCCTCGAAATGGATGCACATATTACCAAAGACAAACAGGTAATACTCTCGCACGACCCCTACCTGAACCCCGATCATGTGCTCCTACCTTCCGGAGACGAAATACCTGCAGCCGATGCCAAAAAATACGTGCTCTACCAACTTGACTATGAGCAGATACGCCAGTTTGATGCAGGCTCAAAGCGCAACCCAAAGTTTCCGGAGCAGCAACCGGTAAAAACACGAAAGCCCTTGCTTGCCGATGTTATAGATGCTGTGCAGGCCCAGGTACAGCGGGAGCAACTCCCCCAACCTTTTTACAACATCGAAACCAAATCCAAAGCAAGTACCGATGGCAAAAATCACCCTGCTCCAGAAGAGTTTGTGAAATTGCTTATGCAAGTTGTGGAGGAAAAGAATATTTCTGAATGGGTCATTATTCAGTCGTTTGATGTGCGTACCCTGCAGGTAATGCAGCAGCAGTACCCGCATGTAAAAACCTCCCTGCTGGTCGAGAACCCAAAAGGCATAGACTGGAACCTGGAACAACTTGGCTTTACCCCTAACATCTACAGCCCTTATTACAAACTGGTTACCCCAAAACTGGTGGAACAAAGCCACGCCAAGGGCCTCAAAATTGTTCCCTGGACTGTAAACAAGCTCTCCGACATGCAGCAGCTGCAACAGATGGGCGTAGACGGCATTATTACAGATTATCCTAACCTGTTTCAGGAGTTGTAAGGTTTAAAGACTTTTCCCACGCATTTTAAGAACCGGTTGCAGGGCGCTGAATTATTCTAATGAAAAAGGCCTTCCGGAGAAGATTAAGTCCTTATTTTTGCATGGCTTCTTGTTTAGCCGAGTTCCTGCAAAAACTTCACCTTACGCTTACACATGACTCAGAAAATTATATTATTGGTTGCTAGTGCACTTGGTGCGCTTACTGTAATGATCGGCGCTTTTGGAGCCCATGCACTCGGCCCTATGCTCCAGGCAACTGGCCGCGCCGATACATTTGAGACAGCCGTTAAGTACCAGATGTACCACACATTAGCCCTTTTGGTTGTGGGCTTACTGCTTTTCCGTGTAGAATCTCCTGCCTTGCAAGTGGCTGCCTGGTGTTTTATATTGGGCATTTTGGTTTTCTCCGGCTCACTCTACACCCTCTGCCTAACCGGCGTTACCTGGTTAGGTGCTATTACGCCAATTGGCGGCACTCTCTTAATTGTAGGTTGGGGAGCTTTGTTTTATGCTATCGCAAAAGCACTTTAAATACATACGCTAGCATCATAAACAAAAGAGCCACCTGCAAGCAGGTGGCTCTTTTGTTTATGATAAGTTTCTTGCTACAACAGTACAAGCTTATTTATTAGCGCTCGCTGTAGATTTTGCTTTAATGTTGGTTACGATGTACACATATTTTGCGCCATCGGCACTGTTAGAGTGAACAGTGATGGCTTTTTTCTGCTGGCCCATTTTACCGGCACTGTTAAACTTAGCCGTAACGAAACCAGTTTTACCTGGCATTACAGGCTCTTTCGTCCACGATGGAGTTGTACAACCGCAGGTAACATCTACACGCTCAATTACAAGAGGTTGTGTACCAGTATTAGTAAACTTGAACACATGCTCTACTACATCGCCTTGCGTAATGTCGCCAAAGTTAAATTCAGCTTCATCAAAAGTAAGGGCAGGACCGTTGGTGGTAGCAGCTTGCTTTGCTTCGGTTTGTGCTTTGGGAGCTTGCTGGGCCATTACGCCACCAGCAGTAAGAGCAGCGAGTGCTAAGGATAATAATAATTTTTTCATGAACAGAGAGTTTTAATTTTGGGTAAAGTTGCTTGTGCTAATATACTATATTTAAACAAAAACGATGCCTCAATTGCAAATCGTATTTTTCAGTTAACCAATAACTGCGGGTTAAAGTTCAGCAAAAACAGCTCGGCCGAAGAGCGGGTAAGGGCTGTGTAAAGCCATCGGGCGAACTCCTCGTTTATCATATCATCCTTTAGGTAACCCTGGTCTACGAACACAGCGTTCCATTGGCCACCTTGTGCCTTATGGCAGGTAAGGGCGTAGGCAAATTTAACCTGCAGGGCGTTGAGGTAGGGGTTCTTTTTTAGCTCTTTGCTCCGCTCTCGCTTGTTGGTTATATCTTGGTAGTCGAGTAGCACCTCTTCGTACAGCTTTTTGTTACGGTCGGCAGGCAGCGCAGGCGCATCAGAGTAAAGCGTGTCTAACATAATCTTCACTTCCAGCTCCTCGGCATCAGGGTAATCTACAAAACGAATGCGCACATCAGCAAACCGGAATCCGTACATGTCTTCGAAATTGATGATTTTGGTGATTTCCACAAAATCGCCGTTGGCCATAAACCCGATATCTGAGCTTTTGTCGAGCCAGAAGTAGTTGTTACGCACAATCATCAGGTAATCGCCTACTCCAATCTCATCTTCCGAAGAAAAGATCTGGCGGCGGATGTGCTGGTTGTAAAGATTCGCCATTTTGTTGGACCGGCAAATAAGAATAGTACTCTCCACACCAAACTTGTCGTAGGCGTAGCGCAGGCCATCTTCTAACTTTTCACCGGTCATACGGTACATGTCGCGCCAGCCTTTGGTGCTGAGCTGTATCTCCAGTTTCTCTTTGCCTAGTTGGTTGCGCAGGTTGGTAGCGTTCATCAGAATACCAGATTCCTCGGCCTGGCGCATAACTTGTTTCAGCTCCATTTCCTGCACATGGCACCTGAACTTGTTTTTCAGGTATTCGGCGTCTAAAGAGGGGCTCATGGCTTGGTTTACGGGTGGCAACTGGGCCGTGTCGCCTATAAGTAGGAGTTTGTTGCTCTTTTTCTCGAAGGCGTATCCCAGCAGGTCCTGCAGCAGTCCGTTTTCGCCAAAGCCGCTGTCGTCGGAGATCATGGAGGCCTCATCTACAATATAAAAGGTACTTTCGGCTTTGTTGGGTTGTCGCGAAAACGAAAGCCCTTCAGAATAAGGATTGGCCGTTTGGCGGTAAATCTTTTTGTGAATGGTAAAAGCCGGCTTGCTGCTGTACGACGACATTACTTTAGCCGCACGGCCTGTTGGGGCCAGCAACACATATTTATAACCGAACTTATTCAGGATTTTTACCAGCGAGGTAACTACTGTGGTTTTACCGGTACCAGCATAGCCTTTAAGCAAAAATACCTGTCGGTCTTCCTGCTTCTGTAGTATAAACTCATCTAGCTTGGCAAAAAGCCGGGCCTGGTCCTGGGTAGGTTCAAACGGGAAACTTGTTCTTAATGCTTCTACGGGTCTCATCTAATCTTCTCTTCTTATAGCTTCTGGTGCGACGGTAGCCATGGTGGCACTGGCTTTGGCAATAAGCAGTGGAGGTTTGTCGCCTTTTACCACGTATACTTCTGCCTCGCAAAAATTTAGTCTGCTGCCTTGCTTTAGCACCCAGCCTTTGGCCAGCAGCTTCTCTCCCACCCCCGGGTTCAGGTACGATACTTTTAGCTCCACCGTCACGACATGATGTTCTTTAGGCACCAGGGTAACGGCAGAAAGGCCCGCTACAATATCGGCCATCGTGGCAATTACCCCACCATGTGCAAAGCCCATGTGCTGGCGGTGCTCAGAGCCCAGCACCAGCTCCCCCTCCAGCAGGCCTTCTTCTATTTTGGTAACACCAAAGCCCAGGTATTTCATAAACTCCTGCTGCTCCAGTTTTTGTTGTATCGTGGTTTTGAAGTCGGGGTTGTAGGTTTTAATCATATTGTAAAGCTACTAAGTATTGTGATAGCAGGTTTAAAATTAACTTGTTTACAGATATCGAGTACAATTATGGTACAATGTATTGTACAACCAACGGAATAAAGTAATATTAATACCCGAACCATATACACCCCTCTATGGAAACAATGAACCCTAAAGCTGCACTTTATGCCGACAAACTCCGTGTGCGGGTGTGTGGCATCTGTATACATAATAACAAGCTGTTACTGGTACGGCACCAGTCCACTGTTGGCAACAAAGCCTTTTGGGCTCCTCCGGGCGGTGGCCTCTCCTATTCCGAAACAGTTGAGAATTGCCTTGTTCGCGAGTTCGAAGAAGAAACAGGACTGCGAGTGGCTGTAAAGCGTTTTTTATTTGTTAACGAATTTCTGCAGGAGCCGCTGCACGCGCTGGAGCTCTTTTTTGAAGTTGATATATTAGGAGGCGAACTTATAAAAGGCACAGATCCTGAGTCGGCTATAGACCAACAACTGATAGAAGAAGTAACATTTCTCAGCCGCGAAGAAATAAACGAACTTCCGGTACAGGATAAGCACCGCATTTTGCAGTACCTCTTCTCGCTCGATGATCTACTGGGGCTGCCGCACTACTTTTTACAAAGCTGACGGACAGCAGCACAAAACTAATAATTTTAGCTCAAAAACTCAAAATACTATTTTATTTAGCATTTCGATTGATAATGCGATGCCAGCTTCGTAAATTTAATTTATGATAAAGGCAGAGGAATTTCTGAAAGGACGCGGCGCACAATACAACCCGGCAAACCCATACCTGAAGCAGGAGTATGTTGCGGAGCATGTAGAAGGGCTGGATGAGCCAATGCTCTTCAACACGAAAACAGAGTACCTTGTAGAGCACCCTAAAAAGATCGTAAATAAAGTTGAGAGTCCTGATATTGGGCTATCGTACTCGCTGAACCCATACCAGGGCTGTGAGCATGGCTGCATTTACTGCTATGCCCGCAACACCCACCAATATTGGGGCTACGGGGCCGGCCTCGACTTTGAACGTAAAATTATTGTAAAAGAAAACGCACCCGAGGTGCTGGCGGCTCAGCTGGAAAACTCTAACTACCAGGTTATGCCGCTCATGCTTGCCGGCAACACCGACTGCTACCAACCTATAGAAGCAAAAAAACTCCTGACTCGCCGCATACTCGAAGTGCTGTTACAATACCGCCACCCGGTGAGTATTATTACCAAAAATGCGCTTATACTCCGCGATCTTGACCTGTTGCAGGAACTCAACAAGCTCGACCTGCTCCACGTGAACATCAGCATTACCACCCTCGACGAAAAGCTGCGCCAGAAACTGGAGCCGCGTACTGCAGCCGGAGCCAAACGCCTGCAGGTGGTGCAAACACTTGCCAAGGCCACTATTCCTGTAAATGTGATGGTAGCTCCTATTATTCCAGGCCTGAACGATTACGAAATCCCCACTATTATAAAGCAATCGGCAGAGGCTGGAGCCAGCCACGCTGCTTACACCATGGTGCGGCTCAACGGCAGCATCGGCCCTATATTCGAAGATTGGATCAGGCAGGCCTTTCCGGATAGAGCTGATAAAGTACTCAGCCAGATAGCAGATTGCCACGGAGGCAAATTAAACGACAGCCGCTTTGGTGTGCGCATGAGCGGAGAAGGCAAATTTGCCGAAGCCATTGCCAGACTATTCCGGCTTAGCCGCCAGAAATACATGGCTGGTCGGTCCATGAAACCTTACAATTATAACCACTTCTGCAGAAAAGCAGGCAAGCAGCTGGGGCTGTTTTAGAGGCTAAGAAAAAACATTTTAGGGCAGATAATACACTTTGCTGAAGTACAAGCTGGCGTTACCTTACCTCATACTTTTAAATTTACCATAATTTACAGCCCCGGATGCTCCCCATGTACATCAACCTGTAGTGTATTTCTACTTTATTGTTAGCACATTAAGGTAAAGATTAGGGCACCAAGTACATTGTTTGCAGCACTGCCTGAATTAGGTTATTTTATTGGATCTCTTGCCATTAGCCATGCTACAAAACCCTTTAGCTGTAGACCCTACCGTAGATGTTATTTTTAAAATCTGCAGTGGCGTCTTCTGGACCATCACTTACCTGCTTATTCTGCGCCGGGGCTTTATAGACAAAAGCTATGGCATGCCCATGGTTGCCTTGTGCGCGAATATTTCGTGGGAGTTTATTTTTTCATTTGTATATCCACACAGCAAGCCTCAGCTTTACATCGATTATGTGTGGTTAGCATTTGATCTGGGAATTCTGGTGCAGTACTTCCTTTATGGAAGAAAATATTTCCAGGAGCTTTTACCACGTAAGCTGTTCTTCCCTACCTATTTGCTTACTCTGGCAATTGCAGCCCTCATCATCCTGCTGATGTCGCGTGAGTTTAACGATTATATTGGCATATATGCGGCCTTTAGCCAAAACCTGCTGATGTCTGTGCTGTTCATTCACCTGCTCCTGAGGCGGAAAAGTCCAACCGGACAATCGCTTTACATTGCTCTGAGCAAAATGATCGGGACTATGTTCCCTTCGCTGCTGTTCTACATGTACTTTCCGCAATCTTACTTGCTGGTTGTGCTGTACATCAGCATTTTTGTCATCGACTTGGTTTACGTCCTCCTCCTTTATTTCCAGACGAAGGCCGCAGGCATAAATCCGTGGGCACGGTTGTAGGGCTCAGAGCAAGCACCTATCCTAAAGACCTTGCCCTTGACAAGGCTAAAATGCCTCTGGAAGGCTTTTTTGATTAGCAGAATTAGCGTTGACAAAAAAAAGCTGGAACAGGTTGTGGCCTGCTCCAGCTTGTGTGTCTTCAAAATTTGTTTTCGGAAGGAATTAGAGTGCTCCTTTTACTTTGTCTAGTAGAGAGGCATCTCCTCCGTAATGTTCAATTTGTTCTTTCTGGGCATGGCCACGTGGATCTGGCGGACCAAGTTGCGGTTCCTGGCCCTGCGGCGTAATGCGTACTGCCGTGAATTCTCCTTTTCCGTCCATTGATGGACCTGAAGTGAACCGGCCCTGCACATCAGCATCTGCCTCGATGTTGGTAGAAAAGAACTTATAGTTAAACTCCTGGTTCTCCAGCTCCTGCGGGAAGCTGTTCGGGATAGGATGCACATTTTTAAGGCCACCTAGTTCTTCTATTACCGCCAGCCACTGGTTTTGGTGCATGGTATCGCGGGCGATCAGGAATGAGAGCATGTCTTTCATGCCGGGATCGTCTGTAGCTTCCCAGAGGCGCGTGGCCAGCACGCGGCCTGTAGACTCAGCCATCACATTAGCATACATATCGGCTGCTATGTTTCCGCTGCCTACAACCCAGGAGCCGTTAAAAGGAACACCATTGCTATCTACAGCCATGGCTGCCATGCCAGAAGATAATATGTGGCGAGGGTCCATGCCACCAAGTATGGCTCCAACCATTTTATCTTTCGCCATTTCATCTTTCAAAGTAGCAGGAGCTCCTTCCAGGTTCAGAGCAACAGCCGTGGCCAGCATTTCGATGTGCGCAATTTCCTCGGTGCCGGTGTCTAACAGCATGTCGCGGTATTTAACAGGTCCTCTGCTGCCCCAGGCCTGAAACAGGTACTGCAGGCACACTCTAATTTCACCTTCTATTCCTCCAATAGCTTGTTGTAGCATTCTTGCGAATGTTGGATTGGGCTTTTCTACCCGTACGCGGTACTGCAACTTTTTATCGTGATAAAACATAGCATAAGTGTTTAGTTAAACATGCTTATTTAGTACGGCACCTGCAGCTCACAGTTGTAAATTAAGCTAAATCAGTATATATTTAGTTATATTACGTAAAAATACTTATACTATACAAAACACTGATTTTTAGTTTCTTCATAAATGGTCATGTATATCGTAAGTACAATTACTATAACCTAGCAGCCAAGTAGAATTATACCAAAACGCACCTCCTGAAGGGTAAAATCATTAGAATAATTCGGAAAAGATGGGCGGAAGTAGGTAGATCACCGGCTGAGCGGCAGTAAAAAACGAGTGCAATGTTATGATTTTGTTTTCTGAAACTTCACCAACAAAATATAGTAGTAGATTGCAAGGACTGAGGCAGGTATTGGTAATAAAAGTAATTTAAAGAAGTTGATGGAAGAAGGACAAGATTTGGTGGTAAATAACTGGGCGGAGGTACAGGCTGCCTTATTTGACCACAGCTGGAACGATAAAATTAACCGGTTTCGCTCTAATTATGTGTACAGGGGCACCTGGAGCAAAAATCATCAGCTTTCGACCAGCATTACCCGCCTGGGCGACCAATACGCTGATCTGGAGCAACACATTCTCCGCAATTTCAGGAAGTATGCGCACAGCAACGCTTCCCCCGGCGACTCCATTTGGAATTGGCTGGCGGTGGCCCAGCACCATGGCCTGCCTACTCGCCTCCTCGACTGGACCTACTCTCCACTGGTAGCCCTTCATTTTGTAACCCAAGATTTGTCTAAGTACCATGAAGATGGCGTGGTATGGTGCGTCAACTACGTAAAATCGAGAGATTACCTGCCCGTGCCTCTCAAAAAGGCTCTGGATAGCGAAGGCTCCAACGTATTTACGCCAGAGGTGCTGCAACCTGTGTGCCCTACGCTCCGGGAACTGGCTAATTTTCAACAGGACGAATTTGTACTGTTCCTGGAGCCGCCATCGCTGGATGCGCGTATTGTGCACCAATATGCGCTTTTTTCTCTTATGTCGGAGGTAACCGCCGATATGAGCCATTGGCTGCAACAGCACAAAGAGCTTTATTTTAGGGTTATTATTCCGGCTAAAGTTAAATGGGAAATACGTGATAAGCTGGACCAGGCCAATATTACTGAAAGAGTGCTAATGCCAGGGCTTTCAGGCCTGAGTGAGTGGCTGAAGCGGCATTATACCCACAAATATTTAGAGCAGAAAATAGATCCGGCCCAGCAGGTATAGCATGTAGCGAAGCGTTGTAAACAAGCAGGTTAGGCAAAAGAAGTATCGCCGATTTTATTTTGCCTAAAACAAAGACTAGTGCGGTCAGCATCATATTTCTTGATATTTTTGCTTTACACTTAGACTGTCTGTTGTCGGCTACAGTATCCCGTATACACTGACTTCGCTACACCCACACATCTGTACCATCATGAGAATGATCCGACAATTTTTAAATGACCTGTTCCTAAACTCCCTCCGTCTAGCGCCAATAAAAGTTCGACAACAGCATCGGCTTCTGCAGTTGCCTGTGTGGCTGCTTGGCATGGCGCTGGTTTGCGCCTGCAACACCGACACGGAACCAGTGCAGGAAACCACTCCTACAGAGGAGGCCGTAACTCCCGCACCAGATACCAGCGCTGCTGGGGTTGCTCCACCTAAAGAAGAAGCAACCCCAGCCCCTGCCCCTGATACACTTTACACGCATCCCGGTCCCAGACCTTTGCCTGGTGCTATTTTGCCAGCACAACGTATTGTGGCCTTTTACGGCAATTTGCTTTCTAAACGCATGGGCATTTTAGGCGAGCTTCCTCCCGACCAGATGCTGGCGCAGCTAGACAAAGAAGTAGCTAATTGGGAAGAAGCTGACTCTTTAACACCCGTAAAACCAGCTTTACACGCCATAGTAGTTACGGCTCAGGGGCAACCGGGCAGGGGCAACAAGTACCGCCTCCGCATGACTGATAAAATGATAGAAGATGTGCTGGAGATAGCTAAACAGCGCGATGCCCTTGTTTTTCTGGATGTACAGGTGGGGCAGAGCACGCTTCAGGAGGAGTTGCCCAGGCTTAGTCCTTTCCTGGCTTTACCTAATGTGCACCTTGGCATAGATGCGGAGTTTGCCATGAAAGAGGGTGGCGTACCTGGCAAGCGCGTTGGCAGCTTCGATGCGGCCGATATAAACTATGCCACCGGTATGCTGGCCGATCTGGTAAACGAGCACCAGCTGCCCCCTAAGCTCCTGATCATACACCGCTTTACCCAGCGTATGATCACAAATTACCAGAATATCAACCTAAAGGAGCAGGTACAAATCGTGATGCACATGGACGGTTGGGGCCCTCCTGCACTTAAAAAAGACACCTACAGGCGATATATTCAGAAAGAGCCGGTGCAGTTTACAGGTTTTAAGATTTTTTACAAAAACGATTCGCGCAACGGCTCCCGACTTTTGTCGCCCTCCGAAATACTGCAGCTAGAGCCAAAGCCAGTTTATATTCAGTATCAGTAAGAGATACCCCTAGGCCTTCAAAAGCTCATTATAGCTCCGGAAGGCCTTTTTTATTAGAATAATTCAGGTATTGGAAAGAACAGATAACGGGTTGCCATCACAGCACTGTTTACAGCTGCCTACTGTACTCCTGAAAAAGGGTACCTTTGCAGGTTTTGTCCAAAACAGCATGTTAGCCTGCCCTCCCAAGGCAGCAACACAACCAGAGAAGCTTTTACACACTGAGCCTACACGAGGAAAAGAAATAGCAGGTACAGCCAGATTCCGAGGAGGAAATTAAAAAGGAGTAGAAATTACTCTAATGAAAAAGGCCTTCCGGAGGTAAATTTTACTTTTTTCGGTTAGGGCCTGCCACTTCCCGATAAGTCACCTGGTCAGGGTCTTGAACCTTAAACCAGCGGCTGAATACGTATTAATTCAGATCAACTAACGTTCTACAGGCTATAAAATTACTTTATAAAGTTATTAATATTATCGAAATTACAGGGATAGAGGGCTTCATAAAAAACTTTAAAATTTTTAAATAAAAATGAGTAGAAAGGCTCGGAATTTGCGTTATCATTCAAAAGCAGCTAGCTGTATTATGAAATTTCTATAAAAAGGCCCCTATTGCCGCCACTATTTATTAACTTTTTGCCACATGACGTCAAAGCTAAAACCGCAGAATCTCGCTCGATTTTTAGTGCGATTTATACAGATCATCATCGTTTTCCCGCTGGCAGTTCTGATAAGCTTTTACCTTCCACCAGTTAGTTTTATCGATTATGAGATGAATTTTTTGCTTTGCGTTGTAATTGCAGCTATTCTGTCTGTTGCCATTACGGCCATTAGCCGCAAACTAATTGTAGTCATGTTCTTTGCCATGTTCGGCTTTATTTTCTTCAGCAGCGCCTTTACCAGTTACTCCGTAGATAATTTATATTCTGATTACAACGCCATGCTGGTGAACATGACCAGCAGCACCAACAAGGTATCTTATTTTAAGCCGATTAGAGGTACCTATTTTCAGGAACGCCGGGTAAAAAGCGCTATGCAGCCTACTCACCCTGTAGTGCGAAATTTCGCTGTAGAAAACTCCACCCGTTATTTTCATGACGAGTACTACCGCAAACATGGCAAGCTTGTACGCTACTTCTCATTGTTTAAGCACATTCGCCTGAACTGGAAGTATGTAAACGACCCTGTTGGACTAGATTACTACTCGCCTCCAACAGAGAGCATTAGCCTGCTGGCCGGCGATTGCGATGATTATGCTATTTTGATGGCTTCTTCTATTATGGCCATAGGCGGTGAGGCTAGGGTTGTGATCAGCAGCAGCCACATGTACACCGAAGTAAAAGTGGGCAAGGTAGAAGACCTGGATAATATTGGCTATGTAGTGCGCACCTTGTTCCCCGATGAAGTAAACGGCGGTAAAATCCACTTCCACGAAACCAACGGCGACCTCTGGATTAACTTCGATTACACAGCTCACTACCCGGGCGGTCCGTTTCTGGAGCCTGAACTTTACAGTGTAATTTCTTTTAACAGATAATCAACCCGTACATTTAGACGTACCTAATTAGCAGCCACCTTGATTTGTGGCTGCTAATTAAAGCTTATTCTGAAAATATAGTAGTAGGAACAAAACAGAGCGGCCGGCTCTTTATTCTAGTATGCAAACTACTAATGATAAAGAACCAAACCGCTCCGAATATTTACCCTTAACGAGTCTT